>JBHPCH010000188.1:0-2010 GCA_042576125.1 Thermodesulfobacteriota bacterium | reverse complement strand
TATTGAGGCCATGTGGATCATGGGTGAGAATCCGGTTATGAGCGATCCGAACATGAACCATGCCCGCAAAGCGCTTGAAAAAGTTAAATTCCTTTTAGTGCAGGATATCTTTTTAACCGAAACGGCGGAACTTGCTGATGTGGTTCTTCCGGCAGCTGCCTACGCAGAAAAAGAAGGGACGTTCACCAACACGGAACGCAGGGTGCAGCGAGTCAGGCAGGCCCTTTTACCGCCTAAAGGGGCATGTGATGATCTTTCCATTGTTCAGGCGATTGCCGATCGTATGGATCCAGACCGGGCAACCTCATGGGCAAGCGATTTTCAACCGGGATCTGACCGAATGGATGTGGCAAAGGCTGAGGAAGTTTTTAACGAAATTGCCAAAGTCTGGCCGGCCGTTGCGGGCATAAACTACAAAAGGCTTGAAGGTAATGGTATACAATGGCCCTGTCCAGCAGAAGACCATCCCGGAACACCTGTCCTGTTTGAGGCTGGATTTCCCCGGGGTCTGGCAACCTTTACTCCTATTACCTGGAGAGATGCTGATGAATTGCCGGATGATGATTATCCATTTGTTCTTACAACCGGCCGGGTACTCTATCAGTACCATACCGGCACCATGACCCGCAGGTCCAAGGTACTTGAGAATGCCGATCGTGGTCCTCTTATGGAAATGAATCCCGATGATGCCGCCCGTTTGCAAATTAAGGACGGCGAGCAGGTAAATGTCTCGTCGCGTCGCGGCTCCATTACGCTTCCTGTTCTGGTAACGGATGGAATCAGTCCGGGGGTGACTTTCATACCCTTTCATTATAAAGAAGCCGCCGCCAACCTGCTTACCAATGATGCCCTTGATCCGGACTGTAAAATTCCTGAAGCCAAGGTCTGTGCAGTAAAAGTCGAAAAAAGAGAGAGTTAAAAAAAAGCAGCGTAACCGAAAATGGTTACGCTGCTTTTCTAGAAATTAGACTTAAAAAAGAGTCGCAATCTGATTAGACACAGGTGCTATCGGATTCGCGCAGGAGATTCAGGGTTAGTTTCATGAAGTCTGCTTCTGTAACTATGCCAACGAGTTTACCTTCATCAACGACAGGCAGACATCCATACTTGTGTTCCAACAGCATGGTGATTGCACTGCAGACGTCCTTTTCAGGTCCGACTGTAATGACATCAGTTTTCATGATATTCATGATGTGAATATGGCGGTCCAGGTATTCCTGTTCATTATCATCAACTTCTGCCAGATGAGAGATGGTCTGCGCCAGGAGATCACGATGCGTCATTAATCCGACAAAAGTATTGTCCTGATCAACTATCGGCACATGGCGAACATGTTTGATACGCATCAAAGAACGAACCAATTCCAGAGTCTGGGTAGCATGCAGTACAAATACTTCACTTGTCATTATGTCTTTGATTTTCAGCATTCCATTCTCCTTTAAACAGGGTGTAACAAAATTCTCATTTATAAAAGTTATTATGGATTGAGAAGACATATGCTGCAAATGACAAATTCACAAACAGTATATGTATATGTCTTTGTATAACTTAGTGAAATTAGGCAGGGGCTGTCAATGAAAAATACGGAGTTGTAGTTAAGAGAAGCATTACTTGTAGTATGCCGTATAGCCTCCGGGAATTCCATTGGGCGAAAGGACTATTTGCCAGAGTTGATATTTCCTGGCTCTAAAAGAACCGGCACAGGAAAGAAGATAATATTTCCACATGCGATAAAATCTGTCATCGTAACTATTTTTTAATTTATGCCAGTTGTCATTGAAGTTATTAAACCAGTGCATAAGGGTTTTATCATAATCCGCCCCAAAGTTATGCCAATCCTCAAGAACGAAGAAATCTTCGTAGGCCCTTGTAATCTGGCTGGCTGACGGCAGCATGGAGTTCGGGAAAATATATTTGTGGATCCAGCAGTCAGTCGTTTTTTGACTATGATTGTTGCCAATGGTATGCAGGAGGAAAAGACCGTTTTCTCTGAGAAGGCTACGAACTTTT
>JBHPCH010000187.1:0-2040 GCA_042576125.1 Thermodesulfobacteriota bacterium | reverse complement strand
TTGAAAAACATAAACGATTTTTTAAATAAAATTTGAAACTTGCCGGGGATAGAGGGTTACGATGGTTTGACGAGAGGGACTGGATACGAATATTGCGAAAACTTGGCATCAGGTAGTGGAAAGATGAAACAGGAAAATTCTGAATTTTTAATTTTAATTTTGAATTAACTCATGATAGACTGCTTGACACTGCTGTGATATTGGGCTATATAGTCTGATTCGTTTTTATCCAGAATTACAGATGCTTCCGAAGAGGGAGATTTTGATAAAATAGTAACGCATTAAAGAAATATCAGGAGGAATTTGAGTTGGCTAATCATAAGTCTGCATTAAAAAGGAATCGCCAGAGTCTCATACGTCGTGATCGTAACCGGGCAAACAGGACTAAGGTAAAGACAGCGTTAAAGAAAATAGATGCCGCGATAGAAGTTGAAGGCTCAGTGGAAAAGGCCCAGGAAGCGCTGGTTGCTGCTGTGCCTGTTATTGAAAGAGCTGCCGTGAAAGGTGCATTTCATAAAAAGACAGCCTCCAGAAAGATTTCAAGGCTTACCAGAAAGGTAAATAATTTTGCCGGAAGCAAGGAGTCTGCTGCCTGATATGGATTGCGGCTTAGGGGTCGCCCGGGAAAAAGAAGTTAATGATATATATAAAAGCCATGGGATATTTTTGTTCCCATGGCTTTTTTTTGTTTTGACTTAAAATGAAAGTTTTGTGGTTTGTTTTCTGCTACGTAAATATCTATGCATAAACCTGATCTTGAAACATTTAAAAATCTGGCAAAAGAAGCGGAACTGGTTCCCGTCTACCGGGAAATAGTTGCTGATCTTGATACGCCGCTTACCATTTTTGCCAAAGTGGCTTCGCAGGATTCCCATGCCTTTCTGTTTGAGAGTCTTGAAGGGGGAGAAAAATGGGGGAGATATTCGTTTATCGGATTTGATCCTCTCATGACCTTCACAAGTTCTCAGGAGCATATGGAAATCAGGCGGGGCGATAATGTTGAAAGCCGCACTGGAAATCCCCTGCAGGAATTGAGAAGTTTGCTTGCTTCATTCAAAGCCCATCAGGCAGAGTCTCTCCCCAGATTTTTTGGTGGGTTGGTGGGATATCTCGGCTATGATATGGTCAGATTTATGGAGAGGCTGCCGGATACGCATACACCCCTTGAACTTCCTGACAGTTCTTTTATGGTGCCGAGAACGGTATTGATTCATGACAGTTTTAAACAAAAACTCGTAATTGTTAGCTGTGTGGAGCTCAAAGACGGAGATGATCCTGCAGAGCTTTACAACAGGGCATGCAGTCAGATTGATGAGGTGGCTGAACAGCTGAAGCAACCAATTCCCTATGGGTTTGTTGAGAGTCCGACCGGAGAGCACGAACATCAATTTTCATCTAATATGGATGAGAAAAGTTTTAAGAAAATGGTGCAGAATGCCAAAGAGTATATCCTGGCCGGGGACATTATCCAGGTTGTTCTTTCGCAGCGCTTTCATACAGAAACAGACCTTTCCCCCTTTGCACTGTACCGGGCTCTCAGGCATATAAACCCGAGCCCGTATCTGTTTTATCTCCAGCTTGGCAATGTAATACAGATAGGATCATCGCCTGAAATACTGGTCAGGCTTGAAAATAATGAGATAGAACTGCGGCCCATTGCTGGCACCAGACATCGGGGTGAAACGACCGAAGAAGACAGAGCCCTGGAAGAAGAATTACTGGCTGATCCCAAGGAGAGGGCCGAACATCTCATGCTGGTCGATCTGGGGCGCAATGATGCCGGCCGGGTTGCCAAGCCGGGTTCAGTGGAAGTCCGGGACTTGCTGGTTGTTGAGCGCTACAGTCATGTGATGCACATAGTTTCCGGGGTCCATGGAATGCTGGCAGAGGAAAGGGATCAGTTTGATGTTATGTCAGCCTGTTTCCCGGCCGGAACGGTAAGCGGTGCTCCTAAAATAAGGGCAATGGAGATAATTGAAGAACTTGAGCCGGAACGTCGCGGGCCTTACGCTGGTGCGGTAGGTTATTTCGGTTTTTCAG
>JBHPCH010000186.1:0-2045 GCA_042576125.1 Thermodesulfobacteriota bacterium | reverse complement strand
ACAATCTTGATATCCCAGTTTAAATCCCGGACCATCTTACGGATAACGCTGAACTGCTGAAAATCCTTCTGGCCAAATACTGCAATATGCGGTTTGATTATGTTAAACAGCTTGGCAACCACTGTTGTTACCCCTTCAAAATGTCCCGGACGCTGTTTGCCACAGAGTGTGTCAGTAATGGAATCAACCCTGACACGGGTGTTAAAATCAGGTTCATATATTTCTCTTTCATCTGGGACAAACAGGACATCCACATTCACATCTGCAGCCATCCTGCTATCCTGCTCCAAATCTCTGGGATACCTACTGAGATCTTCACTGGGACCGAACTGAAGGGAATTCACAAACAAACTAACCACAACTCGATCAGCCAGGCTGGAAGCCAGTCGCATCAAACTCAGGTGGCCTTCATGAAAATATCCCATGGTCGGAACCAGAGCTATGGTGCTGGAGCCAGCAATTACTTCATTAGACCAGCAGGTCATATCAGCCAATGATTGAATGGTCTGCATGCAGGGAGGAAGAAATCTTTGTTCTTTGTTTTCTTAAGGTTTTGATGCTGTAATGTCCTTTCCAGCACCTAAAGAATTAAGCAATGCCTGTACCCTTGATCTGAGCTGAGGGTCAACATCATCTTCCATGGTGCTCAAGAGCTCTTCATACTCTTTACGGGCTTGGGAGAAGTCATCTTTTGCCTTGTAAATTCTGCCCAAGGCCAAATAGGCATCTTCCTTAAAACCGGTGGCTTTTTTTAACAGATTGTACTGGGCGATTGCCTGCTCATGCTGACCGGCTTCCTCATAACTCTGCGCCAGATTTATTCTGACAAGTGGAACAAGAGAGCTGTCAGCGGGAAGCTTGGCAACAATTTCTTCATATTTTACAACTGCTGCATCAAATGTGCCTTCCTGGTAGTCAAGGTGTGCCAGTTCCAGTTTTCCCCAAAGGGCGGCATCGGTTCTGGAATATTCGTTAACCACCTCTCCCAGAACCTGCAGCTTTTCCTCTGTTGCCTCTGTCTGCATGGCAGAAGCCAGAAGCGAGGCACCTTTATTTTCCTGGCGCTCAGAGTAATAATCATAAAATATCCAGGAAAAAACCAGAATCACAAAAAATATCAGGCATATCTGCAGATTCCTGGAATTCTTGCGAACAAAGGAAATCACCTCCGGAGGAAGATTCAGTTCTTCCATAATGCCTGTGCGGGTATCAAGCTTTTGAGACTCAATGTTCTTCTTGCTGAATAAACTCTGTGCGCTCATCAAATGTCCTTGTGTAAAAATGAATCGGCCTGTTTCGTTGTGTCAGGCCATACCGGTTGTCATCATAAAATATACTTAGATGATTCTAATAACTTTTTCTAACAGACGCCAGTCAACGGATTAATCCTGCCCATGCAAGAGCTCGATACTATAATATCGACTGCATAAAAAATCATCCGGCTTTTTTAATATATTCCTATTAAAAAGAAAAATCATTTTATGACATATTATTTTAAGGTTATAATTATATCTTCAAACTATTTATAGTAGTTATGATCAAACAGGAAAAAAACAAAATTTATCCATAAATTGCAGTATTTCACAAATCTTATGCTCAATTTACCGACCCCCAGGATTCTGACTGTAACGGAACTTACCAGTTCTATACGCGGTGTTCTGGAAACAGAATTCCCCTTCGTTACTGTCTGTGGAGAAATTTCCAACCTGCGTCAACCTTATTCCGGGCATATTTACTTTACACTCAAAGACGAATCATCCCAGCTCAAAGCAATACTTTTTAAACCACAACAGAAATATCTCCGGGAACTTCCACAAGAAGGACAACAGGTCATCTGCAGGGGGCGCATCTCGGTTTATGAACCTCGCGGAGAATACCAGTTTATCATTGATTACATAGAACGCCAGGGAGCCGGAGAACTTCAGATTGCCTTTGAAAAACTCAAACAGAAACTCGCTGATGAAGGACTTTTCGACCAGGATCAGAAAAGAGAGCCCCCTGCAGATGACCTGTTGTCCTTCTTGTGGAAGTTCCCGGAGATATTT
>JBHPCH010000185.1:0-2063 GCA_042576125.1 Thermodesulfobacteriota bacterium | reverse complement strand
CATAACCAGTTCGCCAGCCGCACATCCTTCTGCCCATGCATCCTCTCATGAACAAAAAACAGAGAATGATCATCACCAGGGGGAATATCCACCAATAGCCTCCGCAAAACTCATATCCGATCATTTGAAACACCTCCTTTTTCTGGTCTTTAAGTATATTGACGAGAGGAGGGCCTGATTGGATACACTTCAGCCACTTTTTTTAATAAAATTGGAAAATTTTTTAAAAGCTGAGAGGATTCGAAAGGTTACAGATAGGGGATTTATGGAAAGGAAGATAAATTTTAGAAAAGTTCGTCCTTGTCAATCGGTTGTTTCCGATCACAGGCAAGTTCGCTCTCTCCATCAAGGTAAAAGTCACAACCGGACTCAAGGCTCTTTTTCAATTGGGCCCTCGCCCGGTGGAGCCTGATCTTTGCAGCATCAAGGGAGATCTGCAGGATTTCAGCGATTTCCTTATTGGTGAAGCCCTCAAGCTCGTTCAGGATAATGATTGTCCTGTAATCAGGGGGAAGTCTGTCCACAAATTCCCTTACACAATCACTCATCTCTTCACGTATGACCTTCTGGTCAGGTGAGGTTGGGCTGTTGAAAAAAAACTCAATATTCTCGACTGTCTGCAATGGGACAGGTGCCAGGGGGCCTGAGGGAGTACGTTTATAAGACGGTGATTTCAACCTGTCCAGGGCAGCGTTGGTGGCAATTTTAAATATCCAGGTGGAAAGTTTTGACTCACCTTTAAAGTCGGACAGGCTGTTGCTCACTTTTTCAAAAACAACCTGGGCTACATCTTCTGCTTCATTTCCACCGACAAGACGTGTCAGAAAATGTGTGACTTTGGGATGAAATTCCTGATAAATGTCGGAAAACTTTGTTTCACTCATAAATATAATGCCTGTCAGGTTCTGTTGTCATAAGCCACGGTTATAGCAATATTACCTTTTTTGTGTCCTTTTTCAACATATCGGTGCGCCTCGACAATTTCCTCCAGCGTATAGCTTCTGTCAATTACCGACTTCAGCTTTCCCGCCTCAATCAGTTCCTTGAGAAAAACCAGGTCTTCAGCCGTCTGGCTGAGGACGCCGATTATCATCTTCCTGCTGCCTGTCATCGAAGTCCATAACCCTCGGATCAAATCCGTCAACCCGAAGGTAGAGACAAGATAAAACCCTTTCGGAGTAAGTGATTTTTTACAGCGTGACAGCGAAAGCCTGCCGACAGTATCAAAGATAATATCATAAATTTTGCGGCTTCCGGTGAAATCCTCTTTTGTGTAATCGATCACTGTGTCGGCTCCCAGGGACCTTACCAGCTCCATATTCACTGTACTGCATACCCCGGTTACCTCCGCCCCGAAGTTTTTGGCAAGCTGGACCGCAAAAGTGCCCAGACTGCCGGAGGCTCCATAGATGAGAACCTTTTGGCCGCTTCGGATATTGCCTTTCCTGAGAAAATTTAATGCGGTAAGCGCCCCGTTGGGAACTGCGGCAGCTTCCTCATAGGTAATATTGGAAGGCTTTTGGGCAATAACTCCTTTCTCCGGGAGACAGATATACTCAGCATAGCCGCCGTTACCCATACCGGTTGATGCAAAAATCCGGTCGCCTTTTTCAAACAGTTTCACATCCTTGCCGGTTGCCTCAACTTCACCGGCAACTTCCATGCCCAGAATGTTCTTTCTCGGTCCACTAAAGCCTAAAAACAGTCGGGCGGGGGGTCCGATGCCCGGAGGGAATATGCCGCTTCGCATGATTGTGTCGCCCCGGTGTGCCGTGGTCGCAAATATCTTAATAAGCACTTCATTTCTCTTGGGCACAGGCTTTTCAACCTCTGTGAACTTTAGAACCTCGGGAGGCCCATATCTTGTGCAGACAACCGCTTTCATATATTTCGTTTACCTTGGGGGCGGGAATATTTCCGTAATCTCGATTTTCAATGTATCGGGAACGGCCCTCTTTTTCATCAGTTTCAGCGGAAAAGAGTCAACATAATTTTCCGCCGCCTCACGTGACTCCCACTCATAAATCCCCTGGAAACAGCCTGTTTCTGTACCCACCAGCCAT
>JBHPCH010000184.1:0-2086 GCA_042576125.1 Thermodesulfobacteriota bacterium | reverse complement strand
CTCCCAAAGACCCTGAAAAATTCAAAGACGCCAACAAACGCTTTGTTGAAGGGCTGAGTTCGCATCCTGTTACAGGGGAAGGGCTTCCCGCTTTCGGCTCCAATGTCCTGACAAATATCCTGAATGAGGTTGGTGGATATCCTACCTATAATTTTAAACAGGGCAACTTTGCAGGAGCCGCAAAGATCAGCGGTGAAACCCAGGCTGAAACGGAAACGGCACGCGGCGGCCTTGCCACCCATGGATGCCACCGTGGTTGCGTCATCCGCTGTTCTGGAGTGTATCATGACAAAGATGGTCATTACCTGACAAAACAGCCGGAATATGAAACCGTCTGGGCGCACGGCGGCAACTGCGGGATCGATGATCTTGATACAATTGCCATGCTGGACTTCCTTGATGACAATTACGGGGTCGACACCATTGAAATGGGCAACGCCGTTGCTGTTGCCATGGAGGCAGGTCTTGCCGAGTTCGGCGATGGAGAGGCTGCCATTAATTTCGTACACGAAGTTGGCAAGGGCACCCACTTAGGCCGTATCCTTGGTGGCGGAGCGGCATCGGTTGCCAAGGCTTTCGGGGTAGAGCGGGCACCGGTGGTTAAGGGCCAGGCCATGCCGGCTTATGATCCCCGTGCTGTCCAGGGTATCGGTGTTACCTATGCAACCAGCCCGATGGGTGCTGACCATACTGCCGGCTATGCCGTGGCCCAGAATGTTCTCAAAGTAGGCGGTGATGTAGATGCTCTGAAACCAGAGGGACAGGTTGAAATATCCAGAAATCTTCAGATAGCTACTGCAGCCATTGACTCCACAGGGATGTGCCTGTTTATTGCCTTTGCCATCCTTGACCAGCCTGAGACATTTCAGGCCCTGCTTGATATCATAGGAGCCTATGTCGGAGCAGATTTTACTGCTGACGGGGTCACCGAACTTGGCAAACAAGTCCTGACCATGGAACGGGATTTTAATGCCCGGGCTGGCTTCACCAAGGCCCATGACAGATTACCTGGTTATTTCAAAACGGAACCATTTCCACCCCATAACGTCACCTTCGGGGTCACGGATGAAGAACTTGACCAGGTGTTTGACTGGTAACCTTGCATCAATCTCACGATACAAAGGGAGGGGCAAAGCCAGTGCCTCTCCCTTTTTTTTCTTTTTATACATAAAAAGCTGGCAAATTTTATGTGGAGATGCCCCCATGAGCACCGCTGGAGGATTGGAACAGTTACAGGGCGCGACAACCCTTTCCCTGAAACTTGCGGAAAGGAAGATGGAAAGCCTTTTTCTCCTTCTGCAGAATGGTTTTTTTATTGAAGCATTTGTGGGCTGCACCATAAAGGATTTCTTTCTAAAACAGCTGGGCCTGAGTCCTGATTATGCTGAGGTCAGGATCCAGGGCATCTTTTTAGATGGCAAACCGGCTGATGATATTGATACGGCTATTATAAGGGATGGAGCACGTTTAACTGTATCCGGCACCATGCCAGGACTGGTCGGTATTGCCCTGAGGCGGGGGCCGCTGGCTGTTTTTCGTCACAGCATCACACACCGGGAAACAGGTGATTACGATTATAAAGGCAAAGGCATTATCAAGTTGAAACTGTTGAATCTGCTGATGAAAGAAATGGGGCCGGGACTTCTCAAAAAAGGCATCTACATGAACTCTTCAGAACTGGCAGATTATCTCGGCAAGCTTCCGGCAGATTTCTGGCAGGAATGCACCATTACAATGGATGGCAAGGAAGTCTCAGTCGGGTTGTTTCAGGAAGAGCGATGGCTGCCTGAAAGTAAACTGGTGAAGTTCTCCATAGTCCCCAAAAACTGTTAGCCGCCCCCGACAGGCGGAAAAAGAGCCAAAACATCTCCATCCTTCAACTTTTCTTCCGGGTCAGTATGCACCCCGTTAACAATTTTCAAAAGAGGTATATCCCCCGGCAGGCTGAGAGAATCGATTACTGACGCCACAGAACTGTTTTCAGGCACGGACTTCTCCTGAATATCAGGCCCGAAATCTCTGAGAGTGGCAAAAAGTTTAATGGTAATCTTCATGCTTTTTCCGGTACTTTTATTGGTTGTTTTCA
>JBHPCH010000183.1:0-2092 GCA_042576125.1 Thermodesulfobacteriota bacterium | reverse complement strand
ATGTTGGTGGATCACCTGGTATAGCAAGAACACATGAATCATAAGCACCATCAGGCCCTGGATCATCAGGCAATTCATCTATACAACAATGAGGTGTGATTGAAGGATCAACACATGAATCATAAAAACCATCGGATACTCCCGTCACGGTTATAACATCTTCTGGATCTTCAATAATAGTTAAATCATCTGTTGAACAACATTTAGGTGTTTCAATCCCTCCGTAGTCACCAAAAGTACAAATATCACCTTCCCACATGAACATGGGTGTAATATTTGTCGCTGGGTTTACCTTTTTTCCTTTTGTCCTTGTGACAGGTGTAACTAGCTCACCTTTTTGGTTAAAAACACCACCGTCTGGCGTAATAAATCCAAGCAATAAAATATCCTGATTGGTATCCTCAACATAGGACAACTCTGGGACTGTAAAGTCAAATTGGGGACTATCTTTAGGGTCACCTACGAGTCGAGCAAAAACAGCATAGCCTTCTGGATCCGCTGGTAAACGAAAAGCTGCATTCGTGTCACCGCCGCCCATGCACCAGTCAGTTACCTCCAGCAGATCAGGGTAGGTTATTTCAGTGTCATCAAATTTGTCAGGTTTTCCCCTTGGCTTCACTCTGCCCGATTCCATCAGAATGGAATAACTATCCATTTGATTACTGGTTGGAAAGTGGATAACATTGCTAAAAACTTCAAAGCAGTCTGCGGTACAATTATCCTCGGGAGGTACAGCTAAAGGATTTGCGAAATTGCATTCAGTTAACGAATCAAACACCTTCGGTTCTGGATCTGGACAATAGCCTTTCATGACATCGTCCTCTGCCGGACAAGAGAAGTTCTTATGAGCTTTGATGTTCAGGTTGTAATGTTTTCCACTTGGATAACCGTTTCCAACATAGATGTCTGCTTCTGAACAGAATGCCTCAACCTCCCGACAGGCTGCTAAACAACCAAGCTCGTCACTATAGCTTGTACCATCAGCTGAACAGTAAAATCCCGGACGTGTAGGCTTGCCTGCCTGTGCCAGGCTGAAGAGCCCCAATACAAAAACTCCAGCCAGTAAGGTTATAAATAGTTTGTTTTTCATTGCCTCCCTCCTTTACCCAATTTTGATTGTCAGGTTAACCGGATTTCAATTGAAAAAATTATTTTAAAGCCATTTTTGAGCAACTTTTATGCCAAAAGCGCACATCGAAAAGTTCCAGTAAGCATATTCCTTATAACTATTTATTATCATTAGAAATAAACGTGCATCATAAAATTGGATTAATTCATTATAAGCAGAATATCGCAAATAACCTTTTCGAAAAATGTAAACTTTGTTTGCCTGGGCCAGCTTCTATTGTATTAAAAGAATTGTAGAATTTTGCCGGTGGCCAAAAACACAAAAGTCCCCACAGGGGAAAAAATCCCCGGGAGACCTTAAACCGGCTCTTTGATAATTACCTCTTTCATCCGGATAGCACCCTTCCTTAGAGGTTTTATGTAATAAGAACTATTTCTATACTATAATTTGTAACTCCCTGAAAAGTCAACTGCCACAATGTTCCATGAGAATGTTAGGTTGACTCTTCATAGAGGACAGTATCATGACCAATTATTAATATCTGGTTTGACCTGTCGTACATAACCATATTTTCTCCGATCCTCTCGATCTTTCCTTCTGCATTGTAGCGCACCAGATCATCGCCAATCATGATGATCTGTTCCTCAGAATTATAGGCAACCTTTTCATTGCCGATCCTGGCAATCCGGTTATCGGAGTCATACTTAACCAGGTCGTCACCAACCATCAAGAGCTTGCCGTTTATTCCATCCCTCATTTGAGTTCACTCCTGTTGGAGGTTTAAATATTTATTCAGCAGTTTGGCTAGCCAATATGATAAATATTATCAAGATGTCTTTGAACGCAATCTTCCTTCACGACCATATGCTTAATTGAACCCCTGACGGCATCAATAAACCCCTCCTGCCAGCCGTTTTTATACTGCACTGCATCCTTCGTTGAAAGATTCCGGGTTTCCGTTTCCAGTAAATAGTCGACGTATTTTTTGTTTATTTTACCCAGGGTCATCTTTCCATCTTCAAA
>JBHPCH010000182.1:0-2127 GCA_042576125.1 Thermodesulfobacteriota bacterium | reverse complement strand
CGTGAACCAATCCTCGGCAATGACTGGTCAACCATGGAACATTTTCAGAAAATACTTGAAAGGGTGGACCTGCCGTTAGTTGGAGAAACACCTGCATTGGGACTGTTGCCTGACAAAAAACCTGAAAGGTTCGGTGCAAAGCTTTTGTATCCAGATAGATATATAGAAGGCACTCTGGGGATTTATGTAAGTGAATTGGGATGGCAGAGGGCTACCCTTGAAAATAACTTTGTCGGTATAGCCAATAGCGTTGAACTTAAACGTAAGATAAACCGTGTGGCAATCAGCGGGCGTGAAAAGGAAAGCGGTAGAACGGCAATCCGTTACTGGATGTTAGTAGGGGAATAAGTTTTTCAGCTGTTAGCCTTCAGCAGTCAATGGTCATCAATAGCTTATTTGTTCTGTCAGTTTTTTGCTATCTCTTGGCGACTAGTTCTGACATATCCTTCCGCAGTTTCTCATAACGGTCCCTGTCAAGTCCTGCACCTAATGCAACTGTCTCAGCCATTTCAGCTGTCATGAAGTCTCCCGGACCATGGGCGTCGGCATTAACAACCAGAAGTGCCCCTGTGTTTAACGCCATTTTTGCAACATGTCCGTTGGTCAATGAATGACCTTTTCTGCCGGTCAGTTCAAGAAAAACACCTTTTTCAGCAGCCAACAGAGCCTCATCTCTGGTTATGAAACCGGGATGAGCCAGAATGTCAACTCCTGCCAGGATTGCAGCCAGATTGGTGCCGGCGGCGACAGGCTCCATTACAGTTTCACCGTGCCCTACAACAATCTTTGCGCCCAGTTCCCTAGCCTTGGGTACAAGTTCGCCAAACATCTGCGGTGGAATATGGGTGAGCTCAATTCCCGCAAGAAGTTTTGTTCTGGAAAAACGATTCAGATCTTCAGCCACTTTTACAATTCGGGGAATAATAAAATCAAGGTTGGAAGAATCAGCATGATCAGTAATAGCAACTGCTTCATAGCCAAGAAATTCGACTCGTCGCAGATGCTCTGCAGGCACCAGTTCACCATCACTGAAAATTGAGTGTGTGTGTAGATCAATCATGGCAACTCCTTAGATGTTTTTTTAGACTGCAACAGGATAACTCCTTAGGAAGTCCCTTTAAAAACGATTAAGTGTAATAGGGGATACTGTTCAGGTTCGGTGTCAGGAATATATCAGGTAAGGACTCCTCGTAAAGAATGAAGAAGTCCCTCGGTAATCTTTACCTGAATCTCCTGGCCTGGTGAAAGAGCAGGGCCGTAGAAATTGACAATTATATTGCTCCTTGTGCGGCCACTCCACTGCCCATCTCCATTTTTACTTTCACCTTCGACCATAATAGTCTGGGTACTGCCTTCATAATCCTTGTTTATCTGCAGGCTGATACTGTTTTGTTTTTCCTGTAGAAGTTTGAGCCTTTCTGATTTGATATTTTCATCAACCTTATCGCCAAAGGCAACGGATTTGGCCTGGGGTCTGTCTGAATATTTAAAGGAATAGGCTCCATGGTAGCGAACGGTTTCGAGCAGATCCATTGTAGCCTGAAAATCCTCATCTGTTTCACCTGGAAAGCCTACAATAATATCAGTTGTAAGGGCAATGTTGGGTCGTGTATGTCTCAATGAATCAATTTTTTCAAGATATTCTTCAATTGAATATTTCCTGTTCATCCTTTTTAGAATGCGGTTGGAGCCGGACTGAACTGGAAGATGAAAATGTGGGCAGAGGTTATCAATTTCGGTAAAACATTTAATCAAATCAGGGGAAAGATCTTTCGGGTTGGAAGTGGTAAAGCGCAGCCTTGTAATGCCTTCGACCTTTGCTGCATTTCGTAGAAGCTCAGGAAAAGTAATGTATTGAAAGCTGCCGTTTTGTGCCTTGCCATAGGAGTTCACATTCTGACCCAGAAGGGTTATTTCTTTTATTCCCTGATCTGCCAAAGCTTTTATTTCTGCAAGGATGTCATCAGGCGCTCTGCTTGTTTCCCTACCACGGGTATAAGGTACAACACAGTAGGTGCAGAAATTGTTACATCCCTGCATGATGGTAATAAATTTTTTAAAGGATTCAGCAGTTGTTGCATCTATGTTTTTTAACGATTGCTTGGCAGGGGGAGGGGGTGCATAAGA
>JBHPCH010000181.1:0-2177 GCA_042576125.1 Thermodesulfobacteriota bacterium | reverse complement strand
AATTTTATGCAGCATTCCCTCAAGATCACCACTTTGCTCTCCTACAGATATCATCTGTCTGAAAACGGGTGGAAACCATTCAGACCTACTTAAGGCAAGATTTAAGCTTTTGCCTGCCTGGATATCTTCCATGGCCTCATCAATGACATCACCGATTAATACGTTATTGACAATATTACGTACAATCTGCAGAGATGTAATAAGCGGCACACTGCTCTGCAGAAGGCTGCCAAGGGTTCTGCCGAATCTCGACAGAGCAATCTTCCTGTTGATCTGACCGATAACCGGTAAACGGAGTTTCAATGTGTCCCAGATATAGAGCCCTTTGGGTTTTTTTATTGCCTCCTTTACAGCCACAATTGTTGCCACAATTACTGCCACGATTACCCACCAGTATGACCGCATGAAATCACTGAACCAGATGAGTATGGTTGTCGGCAAAGGAAGTACCTGTTTCATTTCAGTGAAGATACGTGTCAGGTTCGGCACTACAAAACTCAGCAGGAAAAACAAAACACCTGCTCCAACTATAGCCATGAAGACCGGATACACCAGTGCCGCCTGAAAACGACCCTTTAAAGCCTGCTGGTGCTCTCCGAAATCAGCCAGTCTTTCCAGGACAACATCCAGGGAGCCGGATGCTTCACCGGCCCGCACCATGTTTATATAGATATTTGAAAAAAGTTTGGGATGGCGGGCAAGGGAAGCTGTCAGGCTGTTTCCCTCGTTCACTGATTCCTTGACCTGGGCAACGATTTTTTTCAGGGGCGAATTGGTAGTCTGCTCCATAAGTGCGTCAAGGGCAGCAACCAGAGGAATGCCTGCATTAAGCAGGGTAGCAAGCTGGCGGGTTAACGCATGGATATCATCAGCGGACACCCTGTTAAATATTGACGGCAACGCAAAGCCGGCACCTTGCTCTGATTTTATCTTAGTAGTTGTTTCTTTGACCTGGACAGGATATTTTCCTGAAGTTCTAAGCTTCTGGCGGGCAGCAGCAGTACTGTCAGCATCAATAATGCCGGCAACATTTTTACCGGCCCGGTCTAGAGCTGTATATTCGTAAACAGGCATATTAATTATTCAGGCAAACCAACTTGCAACCAATGATCTTCAAACGTTTACACAGATTTATCACTGTTTTTTCAGATACTAAGGTACTCATGGCCGGTGTACGTGTCAATGCCTTTCCAATCTGAAATCAACAGATTTCGACAAGTTCGATATCAAAGGTCAAATCCTCTCCTGCCAGGGGAGGGTTTGCATCGAGGGTTATATTTTCATCATTTACCTCAATGACCTCAACATTGACCAGCTCACCGCTCGGGCTTCCCATCTGCAAGCGCAGGCCCACTTCAGGATTAATTTCAGGAGGCACATGTTTTCTGTTAACCTCCATCACCATACTCGGGTTTCTCTCGCCATAGGCCTTATCACAGGGAATCTCAACTGTCTTGTTTTCACCTGTCTGCATCCCTGCAACAGCATCCTCAAAACCTGGAATAACCTGACCGCTGCCAATTGTAAACTGCAGCGGTTCGCGACCACTGGATGAATCAAATACTGAACCGTCCTGCATTCTGCCGGTATAGTGAATTTTAACTGTATCCCCTTGTTTTGCCTGTGTCATCTCTACCACCTGTTATAGCTTTTTTTTTATCAAAAAAATAAAATATCAGTCATTATTCTTTAAATACTTTTAATACATACTTCTCTAAAAACAAAACCCCAACAACCATAAGCTGGGGGTTTTTGTTTTCAGACACAAAAATATTATATTTCAGTTTTCCATCATCCCGGCAAAGTGTCCCTGTTTTTTCAATGTATTCTTTCGTCTCTTTATTAAACAGGAATCAGCTCTGCATAATCAATGGAGCCTGTAACTTCAATCACATAACCTGGGCAGCTTCCTCTTTCTCTACAAAAAGATGGACATCCTGCTGGGGGAATGGGATGCTGATGCCCGCTTCATCCAGTGCGTTCTTGATATTTTCCGTTAAAGCAAAGCGCACATCCCAGTAATCAGCAGTTTTGACCCAGGGCCTGAAAACAAGATTCACGCTGGAATCAGCAAGTTCAGCAACAGCAACTGTTGTTGCCGGATCAGTCAATACACGGGAATCCTCTTGAGCCAGTCTTTGTAGAATATCCTTGGTTTTCACCATATCATCGGCATA
>JBHPCH010000180.1:0-2192 GCA_042576125.1 Thermodesulfobacteriota bacterium | reverse complement strand
TGAAGTGGAAAAAGTTGCTTTGCCAACGGACTGGGATATGGATAGAGGGTTGGGCGAAATATTGCAGCACAGAAGGTCATGCAGACGATTTGGCAGGAATGCACTCAGTGTGAAGGATATTGCCATGCTGCTTTGGGCCAGTCAGGGAATTACCGGCAGGGCCGGGAACTTTTTTTTCAGGACCGCACCATCTGCGGGAGCGCTTTATCCTGTGGAAACATATCTTTCCGTCCAGAATGTTGAGACAATTGAGGCAGGTCTCTTTCATTTTCAACCTGCTGACTTCAGTCTTGAAAGATTGAGTACAAAATTTTCTGGAGATAAAATTGCAGAAGCTGCACTTGGCCAGTCTTTTCTGGGGAAAGCCGGGGCGGTTTTAATCTGGTCGGCTATTCTAAGAAAAAATTTTTCCAAGTATGGCCACAGAGGTATGCGTTATATATGCATGGATGCGGGCCATATATGCCAGAATATGCTTCTGGCCGCCGAATCCCTGGGGTTGGGAGCCTGTCCTGTGGCAGCTTTTTATGATGATGAGTTGAATGCATTACTGGACCTTGATGGAACGGAAGAATCAGTTATATATCTGGCAGCAGTTGGCACTAAAGAATAATAAAACAAAGCTTTTTACGGGAGTTATAATATGTGGAGTTCCAAGGACGTTTATTATATTTCAGACAGCACCGGTATCCTGGTTACCAACCTGGGCCAGGCCCTTATCTGCCAGTTTCCGGAAGTTAATTTTAATGAAGAAAAATTTCCTTATATAAGGACTGTTGCAGAGGCTAAAAAAACAATGGCTTATATTATGAAGCGTTCCGGGGGAAGACGGCCAATAATTTTCAGTACCATTCTTGATCCGGAAATTCGCTCTGTTTTTAATTTGCCGGAAGTGGAGTATTTTGAAATGTATGGTCAATTTCTGGAAGAACTGGAAACCGCCCTGGAAACCGAGGCAGTTCGTGAACCGGGTTTTGCCAGAAATCCAGGTGATGTGACGATGAATAAGAGGGTCGAGGCCATCCATTACTGTCTAGCCCATGATGATGGTGTAAAGGTCAGTGAATATGATGAGGCAGACGTCATACTGCTTGGAGTTTCTCGAGCCGGCAAAACTCCGGTTTCGGTTTTTCTGGCCACACAGATGGGATTGAAATCGGCTAATTTCCCGCTTACCTCAGAGTATCTTAACAGCTACAGGTTGCCTGAGTTGATCCGTCAGAACAAAAGCCGGGTGGTCGCCCTGACAACATCGCCGGAACAATTGCGCAGTTCTAGGGAGAAACGCTATACAGGGAGCAAATATGCCAAGCAGTCCACCTGTGTTGAGGAATTAAGACAGGCTGAACAGATTTATTTGAAGGCCCATATCCCCATTGTTTCCACAGCAGGCAAATCCATTGAGGAGACCGCTACCCAGGTTATGCAGGAACTGGGGATTTCAAAAAAGTATATTCTTTAGGTTAATGTTTAAAGGCAATTGCTGGTAATAAAATGAAAAGTGGTAATATTGTTTTTCTCCTCGAATGAGGAAGGCGGATAACATAATATCCTGACCTGTTTGAACAAGAATAATTATATTTCTTGTCGATTACGATTTGTTCAGGTGCTGAAATGATCCGAGAATCACATTTTCTCATATTTTTTGGCCGTTAAGCAAGGTCAACATGTCCTTTGGCAATCTTGACTCTAAATAAGGGGCACAAAAGTCAAGATGTTGGCAAGATGTATTGACTCTGTTATGTAATGCTAATAATAGTCTAAATTCCATCCAATCATTAAGTGGCAAACCCTAATTGTTATATCCTGACAGTTATATGTTTATTTCTATTTAAACATATAAAGAATATTTCACTGCTAATTCTTTTCAAGAAAAAACAACAAATATAAAAATTTGTATAAATTGTATTAAATATGTACTTGGTAAATTACTTCTTGTCATGTTGAATAAGGAGATTATCAGCTTTGTGTGAATCCCCAGGAAATAAGTCAGGTGGAACTTCTTTTTTGCCTAAAACAGTTGCAACCCTATATCTTGCACATTTAGCAAAATTCCAGCGACAATATATCTTTTTCATCGTGTCCGATGCAGTAGGCATATTACTTAGCTGATCATTAAAAAACGGACATTTTGTTAACAGCAATTGCCTTTAAACATTAACCTAAAGAATATACTTTTTTGAAATCCCCAG
>JBHPCH010000179.1:0-2263 GCA_042576125.1 Thermodesulfobacteriota bacterium | reverse complement strand
GACCTTTCCAGGGCAAAAGGCCCCATCCTGATTAAAGATTCAATTCTGACTGGCCGGAATCTCAGCGCCCAAATGGGAAACAGCTTTGGCACTAACGGGGAATTGCTCCTGGACCTTGCCAATGGAACTGATGCATTTACACTTGGCATTGATATAGATGCAGACCTGCAAGCCCTGCCCCCAGCACTCGAACAACTTGTTGACCATGAAGGTTTTCTGCAGGAACTCAATAAATTCAAAGAGGTTTCAGGCAGAGCCTCCGGAAAACTGCATCTCGGTGATACGCTCGACAACATTATTACCCGTGTAGATGTGGAGGACATGCAGTTCAGGACCAATTATGAGCCAATCCCTCAAACCATAATTATTGACGAGGGGACTCTGCACGTTGGCCCAAAAGATGTCACCTGGCAGAAAGTTAAAGGTCATATCGGTCTGCAGGAGATCATAAGTACGAGTGGCGATGTCTCCTGGCAAACCGGGAAAACATTATTGCATATAAATGAAATCCAGGGACAGGCCGATGGAGAACAACTTTATGAGATGCTGGAACAGACCGGGACATTGCCTGGAACAATAAAAAGCAGCCTGGCATCATTAACAGGCAAAATAAATATTTCCCGGGGTTGGGTGAAAGGCCCAGCCAACCAACCAGCTGCATGGGACTATCAGGCTGCTGTCACGGCAAAGGATTTATCCTTTTTGAGCCATCTTCTTTCAGAATCTGCATCCATTAAAGATTTATCAGCTACATTCAGCCATCAGAAAGTAAATATTCAGCAGGCAGCAATCAATTTCCTTGATCAGCCCCTCAGCCTAAAAGGCATCCTCCATCACCAGGAGCTGGAAAACTGGAAGGGGGCGGTGATATTCAACGGTCACATAGAGGATAAACTGGGAAACTGGATAATCAGCAAGGGCTGGTTTTCCGAAAAAATACGCCCCAGGTTTCCCTGTACTTTAGAGAATATGCGTGTGGGCTTCCAAGGGCAAACAATTACTGTTTCAGGGAAACTCATTCATGGCGTGACCGGCGACAGACTGCCCATGGCCAGGATTGACCTTGAAAACACTCCAGAACGTCTTCGCATTAATGAGTTGACTTTCATTGCTCCCGGGGAGCAGGGCAGCTTAACTCTTGAATACCGGCACAGGTCTCCTAAGAGTTTTGCTGTTTCCTGGCAAGGTTTTGTCAATGCCGGCACCATTGCCAAGCTTTTTCATCACAGAGCTTTCACGCAGGGAACTTTTTCCGGAGCTTTTTTTGAGACCAGTTATTTAGCCGACGATCCTGAGACATTACATTTTACAGGGCTTCTTAAAGCTGAAAATCTGCTCCTGCAGGAAAGTGATGGCAGGGGGAAACCTATTGTTTTTGAAAATGTTCTTCTGAGTGGTACCGGCAAACAATTAAGAATTGCAGCCTTAAACATTGCAATCGGTAGTGAAAAAATTGCTGGACTGGGACATATTGGTGCAGAAAAAAATGGTTTACAGTTGGACATTGACATAATTTCATCCTTTATCTCAAAAGAATCACTTAACGATTTACAGAAGGGACTGAAAGAAACTCAGCAGGCTTTTATAAGGGATAATGCTGACCAGAATAAGGATAAATTACCACAAATAGATTGGGATTTAACAGGCCGGATAGGCTTTGATTTCGACTCCTACTCAATTAGTCGCAAAGGGACAGTACTCTTCAGTGGAACTGGGCCTGTTACCTATACTCTATATGATGCCCACGGTGAGTTACAACTGGCTCCCGACACTCTCACGAGAACAGAAATCTTCTCCTCAAAATTATGTAATCTTGACTTTAAATCAACCTGGTTTTCTGATGACAATCTTGGGCAGCATTTTGAACTTTCAACCGGTTCCAATTCCTCATTGCACCTGGAAAATGTCTTACCATGCCTTGGAGTCAGCCAGGATCTGATTGAAGGCGAATTTTCCCTGCAAGCAAACCTGAGAAAAGAATCCGGCACCTGGCATAGTGGAAATATTCATATAAAATCTACCAAGGGCAGAATTCTAAGGCTGAAAATACTTTCCAGAATTTTCAAAATTATCAATATCACCGACCTCTTTGTAACACAGGTCGGCACTACAGGTAAAAGAGGCTTCCCTTTTTCACAGATGGATATCGATACGCATATTCATGCCAATAACCTCATCTTTGACAGGGCAATTCTGCATGGTGAAGGACTCAACCGGTCTATTTGGATAAGAACGTTATCTCGACGCCTGTTCTGGCAATGCA
>JBHPCH010000178.1:0-2280 GCA_042576125.1 Thermodesulfobacteriota bacterium | reverse complement strand
GTGATGCATCGCATGTGGGCTCCGAGCCGGAAGGAGCCCCCATCGAAGAGCAGGGTCTTGGGTGGAAGAGCAGCTTCGGTAACGGCAAGGGGGATGACACGATCAGCAGTGGTATCGAAGGGGCCTGGACTCCGAAACCAACCCAGTGGGATATGGGCTATTTTGACATGCTGTTCGGTTATGATTGGAATTTGGTGAAAAGTCCTGCAGGCGCCTACCAGTGGGAACCGGTCAATCCGGATGAAAAAAATCTCGCGCCTGCCGCTCACGACCCTTCAAAGCAGGTTACAACCATCATGACCACGGCAGACCTCTCCCTGAGGATGGACCCGATCTATAAACCGATTGCAAAGCGGTTCCACGAGAACCCGGAGGAGTTCGCGGACGCATTTGCCCGGGCGTGGTTCAAACTTACCCACCGCGACATGGGTCCCCGTCCGCGCTATCTCGGTCCGGAGGTCCCGGCGGAGGAGTTGATCTGGCAGGACCCGGTACCTGCAGTTGATCATAAACTGATAGACGCTCAGGACATTGACGACCTCAAGGGCAAGATCCTTGCCTCGGATCTATCAGTCTCTCAATTAGTCTCGACCGCCTGGGCCTCGGCATCCACGTTTCGAGGCTCCGACAAACGCGGCGGGGCGAATGGGGCACGCATTCGTCTCGCCCCACAGAAGGATTGGGAAGTTAACCAGCCCAAGCAACTGCAGACTGTGCTGCAAATCCTTGAGAGAATTCAACAGGAGTTCAACAACGCGCAATCAGGCGGGAAGAAGATCTCACTCGCCGACTTGATTGTCCTGGGCGGATGCGCAGGTGTCGAGCAGGCTGCTAAGAATGGAGGTCACGATGTGACCGTTCCCTTCATGCCGGGACGTACGGATGCATCGCAGGAGCAGACAGACGTGAAATCATTCTTTGTACTCGAACCGGCTGCTGACGGGTTCCGTAACTACCTCAAAACAAAATACGCCGTATCGGAGGAGGAACTGCTGGTTGATCGGGCGCAACTGCTGACGCTGACCGCTCCTGAGATGACCGTTTTGATTGGTGGCTTGCGAGTTTTAAATGCCAATTCCGGAGAGTCCCAGCACGGCGTCTTCACAAAGCAACCGGAGACGCTTACCAATGATTTCTTCGTGAATCTGCTCGACATGAGTACTACGTGGAAGACAACCTCGGAAAACGAAGATGTATTCGAGGGTCGTGATCGTACCACTGGAGAACTCAAGTGGACCGGCACCCGTGTCGATCTCATCTTCGGTTCGAACTCCCAACTCCGGGCCGTTGCGGAAGCCTATGGTTGTGATGATTCCCGGGAGAAGTTCCTGCACGATTTTGTAGCGGCGTGGAGCAAAGTCATGAACCTTGACCGCTTTGACCTCGCCTGATTGTTCAAATGTACAGTAAATATGTGCTAAAAAAAGGCCCCTCCCAAGTCATCGGGAAGGGCCTTTTTGTTGAATCCGTTTGATGTTGTTTAAGGGATGGTAACCACGGTGTAGCCCTGCGCCTGGTAGCCGGCCACCGAGATGAAGCCGTTACCCACCTGGTCGATCTCGGGCATGATGGTCGCGGGGTCAAGGCCAAGCACCTTTACAGCATAGATACAGACCTCAAGTTTGACCCCCTCTTTCTTCATTTGTTGTAAGGTGGCCTGGAACTTATCGATCTCAGTGTTGTCTTCCTTGTCAAAACCGGAACGATCTGATGAAAGAAGCTTTACGACCGGGCCGTGGAAGACTATTGCCACCTTGGGCTTCTCCTGAAGTGTACTGACCGCTTCATCCTGGTAGGTGTTTCTGACCGCCCAAAAAACAATATTGGCGAAACCAGGATCCCCGGAACTGACATTGAAAATCACCTTGACGCCCTTTACGTCTTTCAGGGCGTTGTCGTATTCACCGGCGACAGTAGGTAAAACCTGTAGGGCCAGGAATAAGGACATGATAAAGATTGCAAATAATTTTTGTAGCAGACTTTTGTTATTTTTTTTCATTTTCAGTCTCCTTTTCTTTACACGTTTGAGGTTTGAACAACGAAATTCAATCACTACAAAAATGTTGATAATTTAGAGGATTACCGCATAAGGCCGCAAATGGTTCATGCTGTGTAATTAATAATAACTTTATATTCCAGTTTGTTATATCCATGCTTGTTGTCAGGGTATTAAGGCTTTGTGCATACCTCGCAGCAGATAAAAAAAATCTGCAGAAATGTATTTTGATGAACTCTGGACCCTAGTATCTAATTTTGCAATTTATCTTTTCTGCACAACAA
>JBHPCH010000177.1:0-2285 GCA_042576125.1 Thermodesulfobacteriota bacterium | reverse complement strand
GTAGTCGCCTCTCCAATGGTAACCGTGCCGGAGCTGGGTAGCTTTGGATAATCGGGATCAACATTATATTCACCATCCATATTAAAAGTAATACCCGATGTTGCATTGTCGTGGATGTTGTTATTCTCGATATTGGCATAGGTGGCTCCGCCGATGTTGATACCGGCTGTATAATGGTAATTAATGATGTTATCCAATATTAAAGCCTCATCCCCCTCGATCCCGGCATCAATGAGCCTAATTCCGGTTCTACCGTTATTATTGATATCGTTGTTCTGGATGAGGACAAAACCATCACCGGGAGACATAGAAGAAAGAAGCCTGGTGGTGCCCAGATATATCTCCTGCCCTGCCCCCTGGCCACTCACCCAGACAAGGTGATTGCCATGTATCTTCGGTTGTTTTTCCTCAACATCGTTGTCTGTTATCTGTATATTTTTTCGCAGACGTTGATGACTCAGGAAGATTTCCTTGTCCTGACCGTCAAATTTAGTGGTGATGGACAGGTTGCCGTCTCGAGTCGGGCTTTGCACCGTGGCGGAATTATCCGGGGCGGGATAGGGATAGGTTCCGCTGCTGGTCAGGGGCAGATCGTGAACAAAAACCGTTGATTCTAGATTATCCGGACCTGTCTGCACCCAGACGACCTTAGTGCTGTCTATCAGGGGTGTGTGGTCGTTCAGGTTGTTTGCCGGGTCTGAGATGATGGTTGGAGTTCCTCCAGTCTCAATTTCATACAACATGATGTCTCCCGGCAGTACAGATTTGATCACATTGATGTATTTGTCTTCTTTAATGCCCGCCCAATTTAGTGTTTTTTTCTTTATGTCTTCAATCACTGCCTGGGCTGCCCAGACAATGCGGCCGTCGGCAATCCGGGGAGGGGATTTTATTATAACATTATGCATGGTGGGACATATTCCCACGCCAAAACCAGTACAGCATGGATAAGGAACATCTACATTTGTACATTCAGTATTTAAGTCATATGGTACCACCGTTGTTACCTGTGTGATCCCTCCGTTGACAATGTCATAGAAGAAAATATTGCCGCCTCGATTATCCATGCCGAGCCAGACCACATAACTGCCGTCCGTCTGAGGAGCGATGTCATCATAGTAGTTATCAGAGATCAGTATGGTTTGATCGGCAGCTATATCGTAGAGAAAAATCTCCCAATCGCCATCACCATCATCGTAATCATCATCTCCATCATCATACCGTCCCTGCCAGACCACGTAGTTGCCATGGACCGCAGGCAGAATGTTTTCATAACTATTGATTGTCTTGTTGGTAATTCGGCTGAACTCGGTCTCTGCCTGCACCGAGATACTCATGCACAGGACGGCGAGGATCGCTGTTATAATACTTATTTTCTTTTTCATATCTGTCATCCTCTATTTCAATTACCAGTCAATGAAATTCGGCCCGCCGTAAGCGCCCATGTCGATTGGTGTCTCATCATCCAAACAATTGTAGGGGGGATCGGGGTTAATTGTATAGCAGGCGGAATCCTCTGCCGGGGAACCGGCCGCGAGGCTATAGTCTTCATTATCCCGGTCTTCAAACAGAACAAAATCAGGGTCAATCCAATACTGGATCTGATCGGCAAAAATCTCATTCGCGTTGGGCGAACAACTGCCAAGTTGCGGTTTTTTCCATACCATTGGGTAGTTGTTCCAATAGAGCAGGTTATAATCCCGATACGTGTCAAAATCGCATGAGTCTGGGGAGTCTGGGTCCCCAACCAAGATGCCCGTCGCGCCATTATATGCGACGATATTATTCACTATGGGAATTGCGAACAGAGGGTCGCCCCAAGTCGGATAATCTACAGAACCTCCAAGATCATCAAAGATAATCCCTCCTCCAAACATAAACCCACCATTGTCGGCAACCGTATTGTTGATGATTTCATCAACATAATAACCGTATATGATACCGCCGCCACCAGTGTTTCCATAGACCAGGTTGTTGTAAATAGATCCGGAAGCATGCCGGATGTTCATGCCGCCGCCAAGGCCACTTAAGCCGTTATTGTGGACCTTGTTTTGGGAGACATCCAGAATTGCGGAGTCAGTTTCCCCGATAAAACCTCCTCCGTCCCAGCATGTTCCTGTTTGATTTCCTGTACAGCATGGATATGGAACACCTGACGCTGTACAATAAGAATTGGAGTCAGAAAAGTAATCATCCCACACATCGGTCCCGGTATGAATGCCTGCGCGTTGATTACCAGCAATTTCGTTCCTGTTAATAATCAGGTTGCAGCTGTTGCTTATGTT
>JBHPCH010000176.1:0-2355 GCA_042576125.1 Thermodesulfobacteriota bacterium | reverse complement strand
TAATATTCTGCAATACCTGCCACAAGCGTTCTTTCCTCTGGCGCCAAAACTGTAAGCTTCAATAACCTGTCGGATTTTTTAATTTTTTCAGCTGTTTTTATTTCTGCGACCCGCAAGTCAAGCTTTTTGAAATCATCAAACGTTATAAGCCCTGCATCTCGTTCAGCGTTTTCACTCTTTGAGGATGGTTTCTTTTTTTTCTGAACGTTCTGTGACTTTTGTTCCACTTTTTTCTCAAGCCGGGGAAACAGGGAGTGGCCGAGATTAATTTTTCCTCCAGGGATTGTTAGACCCCAGATACCATGATCGACAAGATTCTGCTTGGAGTGCTCATCCTCTGTGCTTCCTAACCCAAGCGCCATTTTTAAACTGGTTTCAGGCATGACCGGTGCAAGAACCAGGCCGAGGAGCCGCAAGGTTTCAGCCAGGTTATAGAGTACGGTATTGAGGCGGTCAGCCTTTGCCGGATCCTTGGCAAGCCCCCAGGGTTCGCTCAACACAATATATTTGTTTGCCAGGCTGATAACGGCCCAAACTGACTGCAGGGCTCTATTGAAAGCGAAGTTGTTCATGTGGTCTTTATATTCGACAACCATATTTCCCGCTGCCTCGGCAAGTTCCTTGTCCTGCTGTTCAGGGGCAGCAGGGGATGGAATCATGCCATTGGCAAATTTTTTGATCATGGTCAGGGAACGGCTGAAAAGGTTGCCAAGGTCATTTGCCAGGTCCGAGTTCTGCCTGGCTATGATGCTTTTGTCGCTGAATGATGCATCCAGTCCGAACGACATCTCGCGCATGAGAAAGTAGCGAACCGTATCAACCCCGAAATCCTGTCGAAGTGTTTCCGGCCGTACAACATTTCCAATACTTTTTGACATTTTTGTTTCATTGATATTCCAGTATCCGTGAACATGGAGACGCTTATACGGTTTAAGGCCAAGGGCCTTGAGCATTGTCGGCCAGTAGATGGCATGGGGCTTAAGAATGTCCTTTGCGATGATATGTTCCGCTTTCTCCCAGTAATGGCCGAACTCTTCAGAGTCCGGATACCCTATTCCGGTGAGATAGTTAATGAGGGCATCGAACCAGACATAGGTAACAAAATCATCATCAAAAGGAAGAGAAATACCCCAGTTCAGGCGGCTTTTAGGTCTGGAGATGCATAAATCCTCCAGTGGTTCACTCAGGAAGGAAAGCACTTCGTTTTTATATCTTTCCGGGGTGATGAAATCGGGATTCTTCTTGATATGATCTATGAGCCAATCCTGATATTTGCTCATACGGAAAAAATAATTGCTTTCAGAAATTTGCGTGGGGGCTGTCTGGTGGTCCGGGCATTTGTCTTCCACAAGCTCCTTTTTGGTTAAAAATCGTTCGCAGCCCCGGCAGTAGAGACCGGAATAACTTCCCAGGTAAATGTCTCCCTGGTCATAGACCTTTTGCAATATTTCCTGCACCGTTTGGATGTGGTTTTCATCGGTGGTGCGGATAAAGTTATCCGGCTTAATGGCAAGTGGGGGCCATGCCTTTCGAAACATGGAGCTGATGCGGTCTGCATATTCTTTTGGCGGTATACCTGCGGCCTGGGCGGCTTCTGCAATTTTGTCTCCGTGTTCATCCGTTCCGGTCTGAAAACGGACATCTTCCTTGCAGAGTTTTCTGAAACGACTGTAAGTGTCAGCGACTATGGTGGTATATGCATGACCCAGATGCGGCTGGGCATTTACATAATATATAGGTGTAGTTAAATAAAGACTCATTTGTTCCTTGAGGCTGGTTGCGTAACAGCAGACTTCCACTCGTCCTTGTTAAGGGTAATTTCTTCTCCATCATCTGCAGTGACCACAATTGTTTCCTTTAAAATATTATGCTGGCGAACCTTGTAGGTCTGGCCGTTAAATGTGATTTTTCTGCCTATCTTTGGCATGCCTTTGCGGGTTGATTTATAGGTTTTATATTCGTAGTTCAGGCAACAGAGAAGCCTGTTGCAGGCACCGGATATTTTGGCCGGGTTGAGAGGCAGGTTCTGCTCCTTGGCCATTTTAATGGAAACAGATTCAAAGTTTTGAATAAACGATGAACAGCAGAGTTCCCGGCCGCAGCAACCAAGGCCCCCAAGCATTTTGGTCTCGTGGCGCACACCGATCTGGCGCATTTCAACCCTGGTTCTAAATTCTTGGACCAAATTTTTTACAAGTTCTCTGAAATCCACTCTGTTTTCAGCAGTAAAATAGAAAATTATTTTCCCGCCATTAAAGAAGCGCTCCACTTTAACCAGACTCATTGGCAGGTTGAGTTTTTCTATAAGCTCAGAACAGGTTCTGAAGGCGTTATCTTCCATACTGCCTAATTTTT
>JBHPCH010000175.1:0-2414 GCA_042576125.1 Thermodesulfobacteriota bacterium | reverse complement strand
CCGAATGCGACAATATCCGGCCGCTGCACCATCGGTGATCTTGTCTTTGTCGGAGGATTCGGAGATATCGCCACTTACAGTTTCTATGGCAATAAGACAATTACGACCGGCGAGGGGGGAATGGTGGTAACCAATGACGAAACTCTTTACGACCGCAGTGTACACTTCAAGGGGCAGGGCCTTGCAATGCACCGCCAGTACTGGCATGACGTGATAGGCTACAACTACCGCATGACCAATATCTGTTCAGCCCTCGGCCTGGCACAGTTAGAGCAGGCGGAGACTTTTATATCTCAAAAAAGAAAGATCGCCCTTCTCTATAAGGAAAAACTTACTGGGCATCCTGTAGAATTTCACGATGAAACAGAGGTGTTCTATCTTGGTGGATAACCCTGCAAAGCGTGACCCGCTTCGAGAGGCAATGGAATCTGCTGGAATAGAAACTCGTCCTCTATTCTATCCCCTTCATACCATGCCGATGTATTCTTCTAAATTCCAGCGCCACCCGGTGGCAGAGAATTTGGGATGGAGGGGGATCAACCTACCGAGCTGGCCGGGATTGTCGGAAGAGCAGATCAATTATATCTGTGAAACAATTATCAGCTTTATTCAAGGTAACCGATGAACGATCCTAATAGAATAATTGTCATTTTTGGATGCGGGGGCCACAGCCGGAGTGTTGTCGATGTATTGCTTTCGACGAATCCTATGGCAATACCCGTGTTTGTCGACGAGAATGCCCGGGAAGGAGAAAAAATATTCGGTTTTGATGTCTTCCGGGAATATCTGATAAAAAATGAACAGGTATTTCTGGCGATAGGAGATAATGAGGCGAGAAAAAGAAAGTTTGAGGAGATCGGGGAAAAGAATCTTATCACTATTATATCAGGTACTTCATACCAAGGTTATAAATCGACCATTGGCGCAGGATGTTTTGTGGGGAATTTTTCTCATACAGGTACTGAAGCGGTCATCGGTATGAATTCTATTGTTAATACGGCCTCGATAGTTGAGCATGAGGTGACCGTCGGGGCTCATTCTCATATAGGGCCGAATGCGACAATATCCGGCCGCTGCACCATCGGTGATCTTGTCTTTGTCGGAGTAGGTGCGACCGTAAAGGACAAGGTCTCTGTCTGCTCTAACGTGATTATTGGAGCTGGTGCGACTGTTGTTGAAGATATCGTTGACCCCGGTACTTACAAGGGTACTCCTGCTCAAAGGATCGAATGAAACGTGATTTCAATATAGCTATTCTTGGAAGAGATTTTCATTTGAGTGGTGGAGCGGATTTTCTCCGAAACCTCGTTAACGCACTTCTTTCAGTGAGTAACGAGCATAAGTTAAGAATTTTTCTGCTCATGCCGGTAAAAAATAAGGTAGATAGGTTCTCAGATCTGTTTACTATTATTCGTCATACAGTAAGGGGTATTTTCAGGCAGAGAAAATTCATGATTCCAAGAGTGGAAACGGTTTTTGACTCTACTTTTCACGACTACTTCAAAAATATAGACGGTGTAATCGAGTTTGTCGAATACAACGAGGCTACGGGGCTAATATTTGCCTTGCAGAGAATTGAAGCAGATGTGGTCATTCCCGCTGCAAATTCGCTGGGTAGATTGTTTCCTTTTCCCTGGGTGGGATATTTCTATGACTTCCAGCACAAGTATTACCCTGATTATTTTAGTGCCAGAGAATGCCTGTCAAGAGATATCCATTTTGCAACAATGCTGCGGGATGCACAAGCAATCGTTGTCAACTCAAAGTCAGTGAAAGACGATATCCATAAATTTTACCCTTATAGTAACTGTAAGATCTTCAATCTGCCCTTTTCTGCGTCTTCTGTATCAAGCTGGCTGAAAGAGGATAATCCGGATATTCCTGAAAGTTACGGACTGCCGTCGCGGTACTTTCTGATCTCCAACCAGTTCTGGACTCATAAGTCGCACCTAACAGCTTTTCAAGCATTGTCTAAACTGCTCAAAGAGCCTAAATATGCTGATCTCCACATTGTTTGTACAGGAAAACAGGAAGACTATCGTTTCCCAGACCATATTCAGAATTTGCAGCAGGAAATTCGTAATCTGGAGATTGTAGATAAAATACATTTTTTGGGACATATTCCAAAGATTGACCAAGTAGCCATCATGAAAGAATCCCTGGCTGTACTCCAGCCAACTCTATTTGAAGGTGGGCCTGGGGGAGGGGCGGTATACGATGCTGTTTCTCTGGGTATTCCAGCAATTATCTCCGATATTCCAGTAAACAAAGAAATAGAAAATGAAGAGAATCTTTTTTATTTCCAGGCAGGCTCGTCATCTGCCTTGGCTGATAAAATCAGGACATTTCTAAATCAGGACATTAAAAGGCCAACTAAGGAAGAATTGATTACCCGAGGGGAACAACGTAAAAGG
>JBHPCH010000174.1:0-2448 GCA_042576125.1 Thermodesulfobacteriota bacterium | reverse complement strand
AGGACGCATATTACCCTAAAGGAGGCAATCAGGTCATTCCTGATGCTTTTGTTGAAGTGATTAAAGAAAATGGTGGAGAAGTAATTTTTAATCGTGAAGTTTCCAAAATTATTACAGAAGGCCGGAAAGCAGTTGGAGTAGAAACCCTAAAAGGTGAAAGTTATAAGGGTAATGTAATTATTTCTAATATTTCCCCTCATGATACATTTCTCCGCTTATTGGAGCCTGAAATTATACCTAATAAGATAAAAGACCACACCTCCAAAATGGAATTATCCGGCTCGCATTTTCTCGTTTATCTCGGACTTGGTGAAGAATTTACTAATAAGCTGGAGAATAAGGAGGATTATGAGTTTTTCATCTCCGACACATATGACCATGATTTAGATTATAAATGGAGCATTAGTGGTGAATTTGAAAAAGCATCTTATGAACTAGTGTTATATTCAAATGCTGACAAAACAATTGCCAAAAGAAATAAGTTTATAATGGGCCTTACCCAATTTCATAGTTATGAATATTGGCAGAAATTTGAAAATGATTATTTTTCTGGGAACAAGGAAGAGTACAAAAAAGAAAAAGAAAGAATAGCAAATATGTTAGTTCAAAGGGCTGAACAAATTATACCTAATATATCTCAACATATTGAGGTGATTGAAATTGCCACTCCTTTAACATTTAAGAGGTTCACTTCTAACCCCAAAGGTGCTAGCTATGGTTGGGCCAATCTTGTCACACAAAGTAATCCATTACAAAGAAGTCCCCAGAAATCACCCATAAAAAATCTTTATCTCAGTTCTGCGTGGACCTTTCCTGGTGAAGGTCAAACAGCAACCGTACGGTGTGGGTATGGTTTAGGGAAACTTTTGGATGGGAATAAAATGTAACACAAAATAAAATTCTAATTTTTTGCTGATATGTCTGACAGTGTCAAGTAGAATAGACCTATCCATTGCCCCCTGTTTTTTCGGGGGTTTTTCATTTCATATGAAGGACATTGGCAAAGGCATCAACGACTTACAATAACTGCTACCAATCGTAACTCGTGAATAGTTCCTAAAAGGTCAAGGTGTCCAATGTACATCTTAACTGCAATTCTCTCCTCAAAAAAGTTAAGATGTTGGCAAGACATCTACACTTTCCGGCAACCCTCCCTAACCACACATTGTGGTTTTTTATTTGACATCTTAACATAAAACCTTTATTCCAATTTACATATTCACATTCAAAGAGCTAGGTCGACATTTGGGTTCCATAAACTTCTAAGAAGGAGCGGACTTCAATGGGAGAGTTTTTTCTTAAAAAACCAGATTAAGGCCTTCAGAGGGATTTTTTATCCCGCTGGAGGCCTTTGTGTTCGGGGCTTACTACTTTACGAAATGCACCACGCCTTTATGTAAACAAACTAAGGGAGGGGATCATGAAAAAACGAATCATCATGGTATTAGTTTTACTGACGGCAGGTTTTTTTGTACCCAAGGGTGTTTGGGCAGTTAACAGTATGACGATTCTATATGAATCAATGAGTAAACCTAATCCACAACTCATAATGGACTGGGGGTATGCTGCCCTCATCGAGTATAACGGCAAGAGAATACTATTTGATGCTGGACGGGAACCTGCAATTCTTGAGAACAACGTGAAAGCCCTTGGGATAGATCTCACCAAGCTGGATGCTGTGATCTTTTCTCATCGCCATCATGATCACACGGTTGGAGCAGACTATCTATTTACTGTGAACCCAGATGTTAAGGTATATGCCCCTAAAGATCCTCATTTTGGCGGAGCTATGCCCAAGAAATTTTTCAAAAAAGAAAAATCACTTCCGATGGAGATGAGTTATTTCGGTGGAAATCCCCCTGAAAAAATTCAGCGCCATAATTATATGCCATACGATAATATCACCACGATTGCCAAGATGACAGAGATATTCCCTGGTTTTTTCCTCGTGCCTAATAAGTCGTTCATCGGCCCGGAGATCTCTCTTCACATTCGTTCTCCAAAAGGACAAATCGTAGTAACAGGATGTGCTCACCCAGGATTAGAAACTATTCTGGAATCGTCCAAGGATATTGATTCTCGTATTCATTATGTTGTAGGGGGGTTGCATTGGGTGAAAAAGAATAAAGAAGAAATTGAAAAATTAACAGCATCACTGCACGACAAGTGGCAGGTTAATTGGGTCGCAAGTGCTCATTGCACGGGTGAGTTGGGGACAGCAACATTACTACGAGTTTTTGGTGACCGTTATGTATACTCTGGGCTGGGAACAACTCTAGAGCTTTGAGAGAAGTAATATTGAGATCGTTTGAGAGCCGCTATTAACTTCACAAATTTAATTAGAAGAGAGGCAGGGTCGTTTCTGGCCCTGCTTTTTCTTGTTTCTCAAGTTTCAATGTCTGCTGATATGTCTGACAGTGTCAAGTAGAAAAGACCTATCCATTGCCC
>JBHPCH010000173.1:0-2474 GCA_042576125.1 Thermodesulfobacteriota bacterium | reverse complement strand
CAACTTTCTTGGGAGCTTTCTCAAGAAAAACATCCGTAACAAATTTGTCCATTCCCTGTGCTTTACCAATGGTATCAATATCTGTGGCATAACCGCATTTACCTGCGTCGGCAATTTGATCCATGGTTGCCTTACCCTTGGGGTCATTGCCAAGCAGAACAGTATAGATGCATACCCTATCACCGTACATCTCTTTCATCTCAGTTGCTGCTGCAACCGGGCTGGTGGCCTCAGTGTTGAGACCGTCACTGAAAATGATTACTGCAGCATTGCCGGACATATTTTGTAGATCATTGCTGCCATTTGCTATCGCATTTGCAATAGGTGTAACACCGTCTGCACGGCCAAGGGAATTTACAGCTTCAGCGAAACCCTCTTTAGCATATGTATCCATATCTAAATTAAGGCCTTTGCCAGACTGGACAGGGCCGAAGACCCTCATACCGGCATTTGCATCAAAATTATCCGGAATTGTACTGTTGAGGCATCTCAACAGTACTTTTGACAACTCAAGTTTTGAGGAATCATAGTGGAAGTTTTTCATATCCCATTTTTCACCCATTGTTGAAGAAGCATCCTGAATAATTAAAAAATTGTCGACCTTTTTCTGATATTCACCGCTTTTAAGCATTGCATTGGAATTTGTGCTTGTACAACTTACATCAACTAGATCAGTGTTTTTCGTTGGTAAACCGGCACAACCCGCCAAAATTAATACCAGGGCAGACACCATAAGATTTGCAATAATTTTATTTACTTTCATGTTCCCTCCTAAGTGTTCTCTTTTGTAGTGCTCAATACATTGTCATTTTATCTATTTGGTCACTTCCTTAAACTTATCCTTGGCTGCATCGTAGGCTTTATCGACCTCCTTGCCCGCCTTTTCAGCAGTTCCCTCTTTCTCACAACCTGTCTGCAGGGCAACAAACAGGGCCAATGTCATCAGGATCAATATTTTTTTCCACATACTCACACCTCGAATTAATTAAAAATCTTATCCGGCAAAAAAGATTTATTTACCGAACAGTCCCTTAATTTTGTCCAACCCTTGCTTGGCCCCTTCCTGCAGAGCTTCACCACCCTTTTCTGCTCCACTGCCCAGGCCGCCCACTCCAGACTGCACAGCCGGGATTACAGCATTATTCACTGCAGCCAGGATCTCTCCCAGGGCATCTGCGATTGTGGCATCCCTGTCCTTGCCTATATCCTTCAGCTCCAGTTCAGGAAGAGGTAAAGTTAGCTTCTGACCTTGCAGCAACTTCATGCTTACACTGATAGAGCCGTTATTAATCAACACATGATCGATGAGCAGTTTCTTGCTGCTTCCACTCTTCTTCTTTTGAGTGCTATCACCACCAGAGTCAGCGAACTCCATGGCATTGGACTGAAGTTGACTCAGGTTGCTTTTGCCAAAACCACCTTCAAACACAATACTGGGAGAATCGATGTTAATATTCTTAATATGGATTTTGTCTGAAGTTACTGACTTGACATCAAGGTCAATTTTTAACCGGTCAATGCTGAAAGCATAATCCGTCTTGTAGCCCTCGGGGTTGCCCACCGTAAATCCCTTTAACTCACCAGAACCGGAAAAGAACGATATATCCACGGCGTCCAATGTTACCGGTGCCTTGAGAATAACCGGTCCACCCTTTTCTATTCCACTCTTTACGATGGGATTTATTTTACCCAGCATAACCAGGACGCCTATCACCACAACTACGGTCGCTATTCCACCTAAAATAAGTAGTTTCTTCAATTAATTCTCCTTAAATTTTGATCGATAGCTACTTCAATCCAGCAACGTCCATTTTAAATTATGTCTTATGCTGCAGCCTTCTGCTCGAATATGTGAATATCTCTTTGAGGGAATGGAATTGTGATACCATTTTTCTCAAGATTTACTTTTGCTGACTCAGTAATGTCAAAGTAGACTTGCCAGTAATTACTTGCATTACACCACGGTCGAACAACAAGATTTACCGAACTGTCAGCCAATTCTGAAACAGCCACAGTCGATTGCGGGTTTTGCAGAACAAGTTCGTGATCTGCCATAGCTTTGTATAAAACCTCCTTGGCTTTCGGAATATCAGATTCATACGCAATGCCAATGACCAGGTCAACTCTAAGCAATCCTTCAGCCGAATAGTTCACGACGGCCCCATTGGAAACTGCACCATTAGGCAAAATCACCCGTTTATTGTCAGGGGTGAGGAGAATTGTGTTAAAGATTTGTACTTCCTTCACAACGCCAAGGTGCCCCTGAGCCTCGATTAGATCGCCTACGGTGTAGGGTTTAAAAATCAGAATCAGGACCCCGCCAGCAAAGTTTCCCAGACTGCCCTGCAATGCCAGTCCTATTGCCAGGCCAGCCGCACCAAGCACAGCAATAAATGAAGTTGTGGCAATACCTACCATTGAAGCAACACTAATAAACAACAGGAGTTTCAAACCCCATGACAAAAGATTAGTTA
>JBHPCH010000172.1:0-2474 GCA_042576125.1 Thermodesulfobacteriota bacterium | reverse complement strand
CGGTTCCACATAGAGCAGCATCCAGACCCAGGCCAACTCAATGATCATGGCACCTATCAGGAGTGGATTTGAGAGGAAGCCAACACTGAATGCTGAAAACTCCCAACTCCGCATGGTCCAGGCATTCACGAGCTGGCAGCTGATTGCCCCGAGAAGGGTCATGGTCATGGCCTGGCGATGCAGGTATGGATCAGCTAAATCAATCACCCCGTAATGCCAACCATGCAGGAGCAGAAAAGAAATAAAAGCCACCATGGCGGCAGTGGCCTCGATTATTCCGACGAAAAAGTAACCGCGTTTGAAAACCTCCCAGTCCAGGATCTTCTCCTGACTGCCAGCCGGAGGCCGGTTCATGATATTCTTCTCAGGCTTTTCACTGCCGAGAGCAAGGCCCGGCAGCATATCCGAGCCCAGGTCAATAGACAGTATCTGGATTACTGAGAGCGGCAAGGGAATCTTCAGGAAGAACTGCAGGATATACGGCACAATTTCCGGCACATTGGAGGAAAGAATATAGGTGACGAATTTCTTGATATTGAAATATACAGTCCTGCCCTCTTCAATGGCGGCAACAATGGTGGAAAAGTTATCATCCAGCAGGATCATATCAGCCGCCTCTTTGGCAACTTCGGTGCCGCTCCTACCCATGGCGATGCCGATGTCCGCCTTCTTCAAAGCTGGAGCATCATTAACCCCGTCTCCGGTCATAGCCACCACTTCCCCCGTATTCTGAAGGGCGGAAGCGATCCTCAACTTCTGGTTGCTTGCCATGCGGGCAAAAAGTATATTTTCTTTAGCCAGGATTTCTTCCAGTTTCTGATCGCTTATCTTCTCAAGTTCATCACCGTTTATGATGTTGTCATATCCCATGCTGATTTTTTGGGCGATGGCTGCTGCAGTGTGGGCATTATCCCCGGTGATCATCATGGTCCTTATGCCCGCTTTTTTGCATATTGCCATAGCTTCAGGCACTTCGGCCCTGGGAAGGTCCATGATTGCCACCAGGCCGAGAAGAGTAAGATTTTCTTCACTTTCACCTTCGCCCATTGCAATGGCCAGAACACGGTACGCTTCATTCTCAAAGGCTTCAGCCTGGACCGTCATCTTTTCTCTGGATTTTTCATCCAACTCTTTGACATTGTTGTCTTTATCAAGATAGGAACTGCACTTTACCAGCAGCATCTCTACTGCTCCCTTGGAATAGAGACGGTTTCCCCCATCGACTTTATAGACGGTAGACATCATCTTCCGTTCACTGGTAAAAACATGTTCCTTGACCTTTTCACCCGAAAATTCTTCGAGTCCTTTTTTATGAGCAGCAGCCACAAGTGCCAGTTCTGTGGGGTCACCCCGCAAAGAGTCTTTATCAATAACCGCTTTGCAGTTGTTCAAACCGGCCTGGAGCAGTCCCGTCAGTCTTGCATCTCCTGTTGCAGAGTCCTGTTTAAATTTGAATTCACCTGTCTCCCGGTATCCTTCTCCGGAGATATTGATCAGTTCACCACCGGTAAGCCAGATGGAGCGCATGGTCATTTCATTGCGGGTCAGGGTTCCTGTTTTATCTGTACAAATAACAGAGGCGCTCCCCAGGGTTTCGACGGAATCAAGATTTTTGATAAGGGCATTTCTTTTTGCCATTCTCTGGCTCGCCAGGGATAACGACAGGGTAATGGTCGGCAGCAAACCTTCTGGTACATTTGCAACAATGAGTGAAAGCGCAAAGATGGAAGCCATGAGAGTACCCTTGGCAGAAAAGAGCCCCAACACGAAAAAAACAAGCCCCATGATAAGAGCGATAACTGTGAGTATTCTCGTGATCCTTATTATCTCCCGCTGCATAGGCGTCAAACTTTTCTGCACATTCTTGGTGAGACTTGCGATCCTACCGAATTCCGTCGCATTGGCAATGGTGCTGACAACAGCGGTACCGCTTCCTGAAACTACCGTGGTGCCGGCAAAAACCATATTCTTGGCGCTTAAGGGATTTGCCTGCTTCGAAGGCTCACTCTGGCGAGAAGCCGGGGCCGATTCCCCATTCAGGGAGGAAAGATTCAGATACAATGATGTGGACTCAAGCAGGACACCGTCGGCAGCTACCTTGTCACCCTCTTCCAGGACAATGACATCTCCCGGCACAAGCTGCTTTGAGTCTAAGGTTGCCACTCCCCCCTCACGAATAACGTTGACCATCGTAGGCATAAGTTTGAGCAGTGCTTCCATTGCCTTGTCAGCCCTGTATTCCTGCCAGAAGGTAAAGGTGGCATTAATTATGACCGCACCTAATATGGCGTAGCCCAGAATATTATTGCCCTGACCCGGAGCATAGCGGTCAGCAATGAAAGAAAGTACGGCTGCAACCTCAAGAAGGATGGCGAAAAACTGAGTATATTCCTTGAGGTAGGATAAAAGGTAGTTTTTTTTCTCCGCCTCTTCAAGAACGTTGGGCCCGAATTCCTGCTGCCTCCTGATAACCT
>JBHPCH010000171.1:0-2485 GCA_042576125.1 Thermodesulfobacteriota bacterium | reverse complement strand
CAGCCATACACCGACCGGAGGGGGCTTGGGTATGCTGGCTATAGGTGCCGGCGGCCTTGATGTTGCCATGGCAATGGCGGGAAAACCCTTTTATCTGGTAATGCCCAAGGTTTTTGGAATCAGGTTGGGCGGTAAGTTGCCGGATTGGGTGTCGGCAAGGGATGTACTCCTGGAACTGCTCAGGCAGTTATCGGTCAAAGGCGGGGTTGGGTACATCATGGAATATTTCGGGCCCGGAGTAAGTGAATTGACAGTTACCGACCGTGCATCCATTACAAATTTTGGTGCAGAACTGGGGGCAACCACATCGGTTTTTCCTTCGGATGAAAACACCAGGAAATTTCTTGAAAGCCAGGGTCGCGTTGACCTGTGGCAGCCTCTGGCAGCTGATGATGATGCTGAGTATGATGAAATCATAGATATAGATATGTCCAGCCTCGAGCCGTTAATCGCCTGCCCATCTTCACCTGATAATGTGGTCAAGGTGTCAGAGGTTGCCGGCAAACCTCTATCCCAGGTGCTGGTCGGTTCCTGCTCTAATTCCTCATTGCGTGACCTGATGGTTGTTGCCAAGGTGTTGGAAAGAGAGGAGATAGACTCCAATGTCAGTTTTGAAATAAATCCCGGCAGTCGCCAGGTTCTGGAAAACATAACTGCACAGGGGGATATGCTGACCCTTATAAAGGCAGGAGCCAGGGTGCATCAGGCAGGCTGTCTGGGCTGTATTGGCATGGGGCAGGCCCCTCCAACAGGCGGTATTTCACTGCGGACCTTTCCGCGTAATTTCCCCGGGCGGAGTGGAACGGTGAACGACCAGGTATACCTGTGCAGTCCTGAGGTCGCTGTCGCTTCTGCTGTTAAGGGTAAGATTACTGACCCGCGGGATATGGGAGAGTATCCACTTTTAAAACTTCCTGAGAAATATCTGCTGGGAGATCAACGCATTGAGCCTCCAAGAGAGAGTGGAGAGGGTGTTGAAATTATCCGTGGTCCCAATATCGCGCCTTTCCCAGAATTTGAACCCCTGGCAGAAACCTGGCATGGAAAAATTCTCTTGAAGGTAGGTGATAATATAACGACAGATCATATAATGCCTGCTGGAGCAAAAATTTTACCCCTGCGAAGTAATATTCCGGCAATCAGCGAATTTGTATTCAACAGTGTTGACCTGGAATTTATCCATCGAGCCCAGGATGCTGCAGCCGGTGATCTGGGCGGCGTAATAATTGGTGGTGAAAACTATGGACAGGGCTCCTCCAGGGAACATGCCGCATTAGCGCCACGTTATCTCGGGGTTCAGGTCAAACTGGTGAAAAGTTTTGCCCGCATTCATAAGGCGAACCTGATTAATTTTGGCATTGTGCCTCTGACCTTCGAAAACCCTGAAGATTAATCAGCATGTCACATTCCAGGGCTGCAGTCGCCACATTCACCTTCACCCCCCCGGCAAGCCTGACAGTGGTTGATTGATCAAAGTTCATTAACTCAACCGGTAGTCCTTCCAGGGCCTTTTCAATACCAATGCTACGCATAACTCCTTTAGCAGTTCCAAAAGCGGGAGAGTCTCCTATGGCAACCTGTGCCCCCTGCTCCACGAACCACTCTGCCACAGCAGCAACTAATAATGGATGTGTGCAGGCAAGATGTTCCGCGCTCCTGCCACTTAAAAGGTTTGGTTTCAATAAAACACGGGTTCCGGTTGTCACCTTGAACTGCAAAACCGCACAAAGCTGATCGACTGCCTCAGCCAATTCCTTTCGAAGATATTGGGGGCAATGTAATAATGCTACAGAGGTGGAATTTATCAGCATTTAGCAGACCATCGGAACATGAAGGAGTATTTACAGATCCCCAAAATAGAAAAAGGCCGACTTTGGGGGACAAAGTAGGCCTTCTTCAGGAGAAAGGAGATAAGAGTATCACTCTTGCTTTTATATATGCAAACGTCGTGCCACTTAATAAAATATATACGTTTTAGAAAAAAACTCAGCAATGAAGCAGAATACATCCCTTCCCCTCATTAATTCCAGAATAGCCGGGGTACAATTTTTTGTACTTTTACAGGGTGCTCTCCAGCGTCCGACTCTATAAATAATTTATTTGCCTAATAATAACATATATATAGGTGCTTAAAAAAATTTGTACCCTGACTAAAAAAATTTTCGGCAACTTTTCACCCTTTTGCCTGCTTTAAATCATTCTCCTTTATTTTGCCCTGTCCACTGACACCATTTTTAAGTCACATTGATATCAGGAATCCTTTGCCCAATTCAAAAGACCTCCCGCAAGCAATATCTCTCTATGCCTGTCAGACACTTCAAGGATTGCCTCTACAGGGGAATTGTCAATCAGCACGGTCAGTTTTTCTTCTCCTGCAGAAATTTTCTGACGAATGTCCGGTATTTCAACTTGAGCTCCCTGCTTTATCTTTTCATAATCTTCAGGGTTTTCGAAGGTCAGAGGCACAATGCCAAAATTAATCAGG
>JBHPCH010000170.1:0-2500 GCA_042576125.1 Thermodesulfobacteriota bacterium | reverse complement strand
TTTCAGGGTAATATTTCAAGTGGCATACCCTGAGACACCAGTCCTGCCAGTCAGGTTATCCTCATCAATTATGCTCTATATTGCCAGCAAGTAATTCCTTTACTGTAGCAACCGGCATACGGTGGCTGTCCAGCAAAGGCCGTGCTGTTTCCTCTGTAAATAATTTTTCACCCGGCAGAGTATCTTTCAGGGAAAAATATCCGTTACGAGTCCTTTTCAGTATACTCAAATACGCGCCGCACCCAAAAAAATCACCTATGTCTGCAGCAAGGGACCTGATATACGTTCCCCTGGAACAAACAATTCTAAGTGTCAGTGTATCTTTGTGCGCAGATACGCAATGCAACTCTTTAATGTTTATTAATCGCGGCTCCTTCACCACCTTAATACCCTTGCGGGCATAATAATATAAAGGTTTGCCATTGTGCTTTAAGGCAGAATAACTGGGCGGCGTTTGCATCTGCTCTCCTGTAAACTGCGCCAAACACTCTTTAATAAGTCCCTCCGGCAAATCAGGCACCGGTCTCTGCTCAAGAATTTTTCCTTCAGGATCCTGGGTATCAGTAATGGTTCCTAACTGCAAGGTCGCCTCGTATTCTTTATCTCCACCCATTAACTGGGAGATAAGCTTTGTAGCCGGCCTTCCCGCACAGATAACCAGTACACCGGAGGCAAAAGGATCCAGGGTTCCTGTATGACCAACTTTCTTGATCCGTAAATGTTTCCGGACCAGTTGCACCATACGAAACGAAGAGACCCCTTCGGGTTTGCAGACCGGGAAGATTCCTTCCCGGGATGACGCGGTACTCTGCCCGGATACAGAAAATTTATTATCTTCCTGTAGATCTGAATTATTTTCTGGCCCAACTGTCATCATCATAGTCAGATAAAACCTTTACTCTGCCCGATATCCCGACTCGAGTCTCAATCTGAGCTCCTGCAAGAGCTCTTTATTCGCTTCAACCAGTGTTTTATCTTTCACACTGTAACCTGCAGCATTTCTATGTCCCCCGCCGCCATACTTCATGGCTACGCTGGCAACATCACATTCCCCTTTGGCTCTGAGGCTTACCTTGAAAGAGCCATCCAGGGTTTCTTTAAAAAAAGCGGCCACTTTAACCGAATGCAGCGCCCGCGGCAAGTTGATAAATTCTTCCGTGTCCTCCCTCTTGGCATCACTTGCCGCGAACATTTCATTTGTTGCTGCAATGGTTGCTATCTGACCATCAGAAAAGAGTTCCAGAGAACTGAGAACCTTTTCCAGCAACTTCAACCGGCCTACAGAATAATTGTCATAGAGTTTCTCTGCTACTTCAGAGGGGGTAACCCCTCGATTCAACAGCTGACCGGCAACATAGAATGTATGCGCTGATGTTGATTCATATTTAAAAGAACCGGTGTCAGAAACTATTCCTGCATAAAGATTATAGGCTGCATTGTATGAAATCTCGACACCAAGGTCCAAAGCCAGATCAAAAATCATCTCAGCTGTTGAAGACCGGCCTGCTTCAACCCAAAGTATATTCCCGAATTCTCTGTGTCCGGCATGGTGATCAATAACGATGAAAGGATTTATCTGTAAAAGCGTATCCACTTCATGGCCAAGCCGAAAACGGTCTCCACAATCAACTGCGACAGCAGCATCAAACTGCGATATATCCGGAAGGTTATTATCGAGCTGTTCCGAGCCGGGCATGAATTCGTACATTCCCAGAACAAATTCATCACAATAATAAAATACGTTTTTCCCCAGAGACTCAAGTATATTCCCCAGGGCCAGTTGTGAACCAATGGCATCAGCATCAGGAAACACATGGGTGGCAATAAGTATATTCTTTGCCTGCCGCAATGCTGCAAAAATCTTATCAGGAATCGGTTTCCGAGGACTCAGCATCAGTTTTAATCTCCTTAAGCAACCTCTCCATATCCTGCTGGTGCACCATGGAAAGATCCAACTTAAAAACCAGATCCGGGGTGGCTCGCATACCCAGTTCCCTGGCAAGATGACTGCGGATAAACCCTTTGGCGCGGGCCAGTCCTTCAGCAGCATTTTTAACCTGCTGTTCATCTCCCAGAACACTGTAAAAAACAACCGCCTTTCGCAGGTCTCTGGTCACTTCCACAGCAACAATACTTACATGTATCAACCGGGGGTCTTTAACTTTACGGAGAAGAAGAAGAGCGACCTCATTCTTTATCATATCCGCAACCCGCTTCGGCCGTTTATTACCGGCAGTTTCTCTATCAAACGGATATAAACTTTTTTTAGGGTGGATAGCCATCATCAATTTGCCATTTCCTTGCCTGTGCAACTATATGGATATTACAGGCTTGCTGCAACCTCTTCCATAATAAAGGCTTCGATTACGTCTCCGACTTTAATATCATTAAAATTGTCTATCCCGATACCGCATTCATAGCCGCTTGCCACTTCCTTGGCATCATCCTTGAATCGCTTCAATGAACCCATTTGTCCGGTAAAAACAACAACACCATCCCT
>JBHPCH010000169.1:0-2504 GCA_042576125.1 Thermodesulfobacteriota bacterium | reverse complement strand
ATGTATATTACCGGCGGCGGCAAGGTGACATTTGATAAGTGTCTTATTGCCGGCAACCAGACAACATCCTCCGGCGGTGCGATCTATTCTCAGAGCAGCTTTGAAATATCTGCCCTTGTCAGGATGAGTAATTCCTTTGCTGCTGGAAACAGTGCGGCTGGCAAAGGCGGTTTTGTAATGCATCATTCGGGTACGGGTGAATATTACAACAATACCTTTGCCGATAATCATTCCGATAGTTATGGAGGTGTTTTTGGCGCCTGTAATATCGGGCAGCAGCTTGAGGTCAGGAATTCCGTATTCTGGGGGAATACAGCCCAAAATGGAACTATCGGTTCCAGGTATATGTGTAATGGTAATGGTCCGTTAATGCATGTCATAGATTCTTATTTTTCAACAGATCCAGACCATGCAAACTTTTCTTGGGGCACCGTAACATCTGGAAATAATATCGACTGTTGCGAAGATAAATATCCTGACGATCCATACGAACCTGAAGGTTTTATTGAGTTTAATGTTGGCCCTCCTGGTTTTGCCGGTGACGGTTACTATCACATCACGTCCGATTCACCCCTTATTGACAGGGCTAACGGTGTCTATGCCCCGGAAGATGATATTGACGGTCAGGCGAGGCCGAACAATGGCATTGACGATATGGGAGCAGATGAGTATTACGCACCTGCTGACAGCACAACTGCCGGTTATGCTACAGCCTATGCCACCACCAACAATACATCAATTACCGTCACGATGCCCTATCTGGGTGATGCCAACGGTGACAATACCTGCACTGTTGATTACAAACTGACTTCAGATCACACCTCGGTTTGGACCAATTGGGTCACCGATGAAGACTGTGTTGCAAGTCCATACTCGACACCCATTACCGGTCTTACTGCCGATGAAAAATATGATGTGCGCATGACATACAATGATCCGGACGGAGTGACGGGTAAAGCCCAACGAGCATTATCCTCCGTTGATCTGACACCACATGTTAACCTGACAACCGCATCCCAGTCAGTTGCCGAGGATGTGGGTACAGTGACCGTTACCGCAACGCTCTCCTGGATCAGCGGCTTTGATGTTACAGTACCGTTTACGGTCAGCGGCACTGCAACCTCAATAGATGATGATCCCATAAATTACGATCATGACCTGTCTGACGGCAATATTATTATAACTGCCGGTCAGTTAACCGGCACAAAAGACTTCACCCTTACCGATGATCTTGTCGGGGAAGCTAATGAGACTGTGATTGTTACCATGGGTGCTCCTGAAAATGCCAGAGCACATATATTTTATGTTACCCATACCGTTACCATTACGGATGATGATGTGCCGGACGTGGACTTCACCAGTCCAACCCAGTCAGTTGCCGAGAATGTGGGTACTGTGACCGTTACGGCCCAGCTCTCCGGAGTCAGCAACTTTGATGCAACAGTACCGTTTACAATTAACGGCTCAAGCACTGCCACCTCAATAGATGATGATCCCATAAATTACGATCATGACCTGTCTGACGGCAGTATTACAATAACTGCCGGTCAGTTAACCGGTTCAACAACCTTTTCTGTTACCGGTGATTCTCTCGATGAGTCTGATGAGACAGTTATTATCGATATGGGTACGCCGGTTAACGCGATCAAGGGTACTACTGCCACCACCCATACCCTGACCATTACGGATGATGATGACCCGCCGACCGTATATTTTATCAGTGCTTTGCAGGCAACCGCCGATGAAAGCGGTACAGCAACGATTACGGCCCAACTCTCTGCAGTCAGTGGCAGAGATGTGACAGTGCCTTTTACAATTAACGGTGCAAGCACGGCAGACGGGAGCGATTATTCCATCAGTCCTCCATTTCCAGATCCGGGTGAGGTTACCATCACAGCAGGCAACACCACTGTGGATATCATTGTCACGATTACAGATGACAGTGACATTGAGGACGATGAGACGGTGATTGTTGATATGGGCAGCCCGACCAACGCGACCCAAGGTGCAACCATTCAGCATATATTGACGATTACCGATGATGAGACTCCGCCTGTTGTTAATTTTTCAGTTGATCCCCAGTCAGTTGCCGAAGATGTTGTGGGTACTGTGACTATTACAGCAACGCTTGACGTGACCAGCACCCTGGACGTTACCGTACCGTTTACCGTCAGCGGCACAGCAACCGGAGGCGGTACGGATCATGACCTGGCGGACGGCAATATTATTATAACCGCCGGCCAGTTAACCGGTTCAACAACCTTTTCTGTTAACGATGACTCGCTGGATGAAAATGACGAAACCGTTATTGTCACCATGGGCACTCCTGTTAATGCAACAAGAGGCACAACAGATGAACATACAGTTACCATTAACGATAACGATGTAACCCCGACAGTCCAGTTTACAGCCGATTCCCAAGCCACGGCAGGTGAGTCCGGCACTGCGACTATTACAGCACAGCTTTCAGCAGTCAGTGGCAGAAATGTGACGGTGCCGTACAG
>JBHPCH010000168.1:0-2535 GCA_042576125.1 Thermodesulfobacteriota bacterium | reverse complement strand
TAGGGATACCGGTGAATTTGAGCGGTTCTTTTTCGGTGAATGTATCGCCGATTTTAATGGTGCCGTGATTGTGAATGCCAATGATGTCTCCAGGGTACGCCTCTTCAACATTGTTCCGGTCCTGGGCCATAAAGATCGTTGCATTTGACAGGATCACTTCCTTGCCGAGACGGTGATGGGCAACTTTCATACCGCGGCTGAATTTTCCTGAGCAGATACGAAAAAAGGCTATTCTGTCCCGATGGGCTGGATTCATGTTTGCCTGGATCTTGAAGGTGAAGCCGGAAAAGGCTTCTTCTTCCGGTGAGACAATGCGGTCCGCCGTTGCCCGGGGACCGGGTGGCGGGGCAAGTTCAACAAAGGCGTCGAGCATTTCCCTGACCCCGAAGTTGTTCACAGCGCTGCCAAAGAAGACGGGTGTCTGGCTGGCCTTGAGGTATTCCTTGTGCTCAAAAGGGTTGGCCGCCCCTTCAAGAAGCGCAATGTCTTCCCGCAGTGTATCTGCCTGCCGGCCAAGCAGCTCGTCAAGTACAGGATCATTGATATCCTTGACCAGAATGCCGTCCTGTGTCCGGGTAGACTGGCTCGGTGAAAAAAGATGCAGCTGCCGCTGGTGAATGGAGTAAACACCCTTGAAATCTTTGCCCATGCCAATGGGCCAGGAAAGCGGTGTACATTCAATTTGCAGCTTGTCTTCTATATCGGCCAGGATGTCCAGCGGATCAAGACCCTCACGGTCAAGTTTATTGATAAAAGTTATGATGGGAGTATTGCGCATGCGGCAGACCTCCATCAGTTTCATGGTCTGTGTTTCGACTCCCTTGGCATTGTCGATAACCATCAGGGCACTGTCCACAGCGGTGAGGACCCGGTAGGTGTCCTCGGAAAAGTCCTGGTGGCCTGGAGTGTCCAGCAGGTTGATTTCACAATCGCGATAGTTGAACTTCATAACTGAAGAGGTGACCGAGATGCCGCGTTCCTGTTCAATGGACATCCAGTCGCTGACCGCGTGATTGCTGGTTTTTCTTGATTTTACAGCCCCTGCCATCTTTATGGCTCCCCCGAAAAGCAGGAGCTTCTCCGTCAGCGTGGTTTTACCGGCATCCGGATGACTGATGATGCCGAAAGTGCGGCGTCGCTGTATTTCTTTTTTAATTCTATTGCTCAATGGAATACCTGTTTTCTGATATTGATAAAAAAAACGGACCGCACGAGTGCGGCCCGTTAAAAATTGCCAATATACTTTAAAAGGAACGATTTGTCAGTACTTTCCTTTTTCAACTTTAAAAATCTGTCCCCTTTTATTTTTATTCTGTGTACTCTTTTTCCCCATGAAACTTTTCATTCTATTTATGGTAGTGGGGCTCTCTGTCTGGGCCTGGTTTTTCATCAAGGGATTCAGGCGTCAGCAAAAAAGGCGGCTCCTCCTCTCTACTCCCTTTCCCCCTGCATGGGATGCTGTTCTCAAAAAGAACCTGCCTCCCTATACCAATCTTCCTCCGGATCTGCTCCGGCAACTGCAAGACGCAACCAGGATATTTATGGCGGAAAAATCCTTTGAAGGGTGCGGAGGCCTTACCCTCACCGATGAAATAAAGGTGACCATTGCGGCCCAGGCCTGCATGCTGCTCTTAAACCGCAGGACACAATATTACCCCAACCTCTATTCCATCCTTGTTTATCCAAGCACCTATGTGGCAAACACACGACCCACCATCAGAGGACAGTCACAGCAAGCTTCAGCCCGTCTTGGCGAATCGTGGCATAGCGGCGCGGTTGTTCTGGCCTGGGACAGTGTCAGGCATGGTGCTGCAAACTTCAACGACGGTCATAATGTAACAATGCATGAATTCGCCCACCAGCTGGACCAGCATTACGGTGCGGCCGATGGTGCCCCGGTCCTTGAGAGCCGTTCCGCCTATTCAGCCTGGGCCCAGGTTTTTTCAAAGGAGTATGAGCTTCTCAGAATGAAAACAGCAAAAGGTCGAAAAAGTGTGATGGATGCATATGGCGCTACCAACCCGGCGGAGTTTTTTGCGGTAGCCACAGAGACTTTTTTTGAAAAGCCGGCCCAGCTCAAGAAAGAGCATCCTGAGTTGTATGAGGAACTTTATGGTTTTTACAGGGTTAATCCTGTTGAGTGGGAGTGAGGTGGAGGGAATAAGATAAATCTGTCCCGGTTTATAAATAATTAAGTATGGTGTCCCCGGAATTACATACGAGTATCGTTTCCATTCGGCGGGCTTTACTTTCCTGTCGTAACTATCTTATTCCCGGCGATCTTCTTAAGATATGCCGGTGCCTTTGCCTTGGGGGTCCGGGACAATTCGCACATCGAAGCAAAAGGCATCTCGTCGATGCCGTAACCGGCCCTGATTGCCTCGATCATGGCAAGCCAGAGATGACCGGTCATTTCAGCATCGGCAAGCGCCCGGTGAAATATGCCGACGGTATGAATCCCGCAGTATCGAACCAGCGTCGCCAGCCGATGATTCGGGGCATCGGGGAATACCCGCCTTGCCGCCAGCATGGAAC
>JBHPCH010000167.1:0-2557 GCA_042576125.1 Thermodesulfobacteriota bacterium | reverse complement strand
GTTTCATGGGAGAGCATTGCCAGTGGGCGCGTTATACTGGACATAAGGTCTTTTAATCCGAAGGGGACAGGCTCATGGTTCCAGGCCTCTTGATTGAGCATGCCTTGCAGCAGAGCACTGAACGGCCGACTGATAATATTCGCTGCAACAAATTGATCCTGATTGATTTCTGCAGCTCCGCCACCCAAATCAATTACCCGCAGCTTGATCGGGATTGGAATAGCAAGAATTTTTCCCTGATCCTGCGATCCGGTAATTCCCGAGGAGGAATGAAGAGTTATGAGGGTTTCCACAGCTTTTTCGTGGCAGAAGCGTAATATATCGTGGAAGGTTCTGCAGTTTTCCTCTTTGAAATCAGGACTTGCGGGATCATGAAGAGTCAATGGTGCGACTAGCCTGAGAAGGCGTCGTAGCATACGCATTTCCGGAAAGTCGGCTAGAGGTTCATCCTGTGACAACTGTAGAGATAAAAGACCAGGGATGATTCCGCTATATATTTTCTTCTCTTCAACATCAACTGTAACCTCCATTCCTTCGGTCAGTATATTTGTGGCATTTTCGGTACCAAAAAGAGCTGGAGTTCTGAATTCCCGTGCAATTGTTGCCAGATGACCGGTGGGGCTACCGATATCAGTAATAACTGCGGCAGCACGATGAACGATTTCAGTGAGTTGCGGACTTGCATATCGGCAGACAGCAATACTGTTTACCGGGAAATCCTCCGGCAGGGTATCTGCTGTTACAGGTACGATCCGGCCTGCTGCGACTCCTAGCTGCACCACATGACCCTTGTCTCTCATAATGACCGGTACCTTGCTTAGCTCTTCCTCCAGATCCTCTGCAAGGGGTGGCGGCCTATGGGCCATTTTAAGTTGACGGCACTGAAGGATTACAAGATTCCCTGCAGGGGACAAGGCCCATTCGATGTCCTGCGGTCCCTCAAAACTCTTCTCAAGGAGCATTGCGGCTTCTGCAATTTTGTGGAGCTGCACCGTATTCAGAATACTGGAGCCCAGGTGCAGACCGTTTTGCAGCTGGTCCGTTTCTGTGCTGCCGGTTTCGCTCTGATCGGATTTTTTTGCTTTGATCCTGCTTGAGACGAGCGGAAACGGATATTGCCGCCCGAGATTATATTGATCAGCATCCTTTAGTCCGCCAACCAGCGAACCGCCTGTACCAGATGTTGCTGCAATAGACAATGTATTGTCATCGGGCTGATTTGGGTCACGGGTATATACAACCCCGGCTGTCTTTGCAGCAGTCATGACCTGGATACCAACAGCCATGGGAACATCGTGCATGTTTGAACCAGGTCCCAGGTAATGCAACACGTGGGAAGAAAATCTGGAAGCCATCACCGTTATAAAGGCATCTGTAACCTTTGTTGCCGGAACATTAAGTAAAGAGAGAAACTGGCCTGCAAAGGACCTGGCTCCGTCTTCCCCGACCGCGCTGCTGCGAACAGCGAATTTTACCTGTTCTCCGGCTTTCTTTTCAATCCTGGCTATATTTGACAGGATAACGTCTTCTAACTCGCCGGGGACTTTTGCCTCCAAAAACAAATTGCTGATTTGGGCAGCCTGTTCCTCCATTGTTTTTTGTTTTTTCGAGATATCATCTATCTTGCGGAAAAGATCGTTTGCTTCCATAAATCGTTTATACGCCGCAACAGTGAGGATGAATCCATCAGGTACAGTAAGGTTGGTATGTGCCCTTATTTCACCGAGATTTGCATTTTTGGCACCCACAAGGTGGTCGAGATCCCTGTGGACCTGGTGCCATTCCAGCACCATGAAATGACCTAAAGGTCCAGGGCCGCCTGTGAGCAGGTCAGTCAGGTAATCTGAAGTGGCTGAATAGCTATCATAGAGGCCGGTATAACGGTCACCTGTCAATGTATTCAGGGTATAGATGACCTCTCGAACCCTTTCAGTAAGGCTTGCCACCGTCTGCTTCAGGTTTTCGGCAAGATGGGATTTAATGTGGAAGTTTTTGACGATCCTACTCCCGCCATGGAAGTTTTTGCAGCACATCCGTTTGACATAGTTGTGACAGACTTAAAAATGGCAGGCATGGATGGTGTGGAAGTTCTTGCATTCGTACGGCAGCATAATCCCTCCACCCGTGTAATTATTATTACCGGGTATGCTCAGCCCGAAACAGAGGAAGAAGCATTCAAACTTGGTGTGTTTGATTTTATCCCCAAGCCCTTTCAGCTTGAACAGCTTAAAAAGTCTATTTTAAAAGCAGTGGATGAACTCAAACAGGAAAACCATGCCGCTTAATACTTCGAAAATATCTCAGGCCGGTAAGTCCACACCCTCTTCTGAGAAAAGCACAAGTGGTGCTAAACAGCCAAAGTCCCTAAAACACAAGCTTACCATTAGTCTTCTGGCTGTTTATTTCATCTGCAGCCTTGGCACTGTATTTGCCCTGTTCTCCCTTGCCAGGGTTGAGGCAAAAATTGGTAATATCGAATTGCTTGATCAATTAAGCGAGATGGTCCTGGAAACCAGGCGTTACGAAAAAAACTATCTTCTGTACAATAACTATGATG
>JBHPCH010000166.1:0-2672 GCA_042576125.1 Thermodesulfobacteriota bacterium | reverse complement strand
AAATGAGCCTTTGTCTATACCTATATCTTTACCACAACTGCATTGTATCTTTTGATCCCTGGCTGTAAAGGTATATTTTCTGGTAATCCGTGCCTTATGACAGCGTAGAACCTCCCCAGGCCCTATCTTGTCATATCTCCAAAGTTTGTTTTTGCAGGCTGCACACCGGATAACTAACACGCTATTTCCTGGCAGGTTCAGCTGGAACCCGGACTTTCATTTTGTTGTCCAGCTTTTGAATAAATTGTATAGGGTTGCCCTTACTCATTAACGTATTAATATATTTATACTTCAGCAAGAGCGACGGTCAAGCGTAATTTTCACAAGGCGCGTATTATAATTACTCAAAGGTGATCAGTAGTTGCCATATCCTTGAGTCAGGGACGATCATCCTGTATTATGCCCTACTGAGGCAAAAAAGGAAGTCTTCAGTTTACTTTATATCAGTGTACTTTTTTAAACAGGGGGAACTGTGGAGAACGGACAGGAATGGAACATAGGAAAACTTCTAGGCACTTCAAGCGGTTACTGGAGATCAAGTACAATTCATGCTGCGGTCAAATTGGAAATATTTTCCCTAATCGGAGATCGACAACTGAGCGTTGCGGAGGCAAGTGATTCTCTCGGTGGTAAACAGCGTTGAGATGCTCCTGAATGGGCTTACTGCAATGGGGCTTTTAATGCATGGAAAGAACACGTACAAAAACACAGATTTTACCCGAGAATATCTGGTAAAAAGCAAACCGACCTACATGGGTCATATAATTATGCATCATTTTCATTTAGTGGACGGCTGGGCTCAGCTCCATGAGGCAATAAAGGAACTGACACAGAAAAAAGCAGAGTATTCGCATGGGTGGTTCCATGGAACCCCAGGCATGGCAGTAAAAGTAACAGTTTTCATGGTCCTTCTTGCAGCCGCAAGTCTCTATCTTTTTTATGAACAACTTTTTGAAATTCCGGTTGCTCATAAAACAATAGCTTCTTCAGAAGTTAACCCGGAAACGGACAGGGAAGCGATTCCAAAACTTAAAAAAGCACCTGAACAGGCAGAGCCTGTTGCTCGCCTGACAAACGAACCGGAGAAATTATCTAATGAATCCAACGTGTCCGGTCAGTCCTCAGTAATTCCAGATAATGGACCAAACAACAAAACAACGGCTCTTGAAAGTAGTACTCCACCGCCAGATCAGAATGGTAAAGAACTGTCGGAACCATCAGAACTTGTGAAAACAGAGAATACTCATGATACTCTTGCCTCAGAAATTGACGCTCAGGTTAAGCAGCCGTCAATTAACGGCGATACCCAAAATTTTCTTGCCTTTTTAAAAAGTCTTAACTCCCGCCACTCCCGTAATAGTTCCATGCAGGAAACCCTGAAACTCTGGTTTCCCGCAAAAGAAATACCCCAGCTGAAAAACAGGATTGAATCCGACCCTGTCTTCTTTGAGCAGGCTGCAGAACATTACGGTTTGCAGGCCCTACCTGTTGCTACCGATTCGGACCTAACTCTTATACAAAAACTAAATCTCCCCACCATTTTCACTTTTTATTTACCAGGTCACTCATGGCCCAAATATCTTGCTGTGCCATATATTGACAAAAAATATATTTACTTTTTTGCTGAAGAACTTAACCGGTTAGATTCAATTGACAGAGATATATTTTTACAATACTGGTCCGGAGAAGCATTTATTACATGGAAAAATTTTAACGAATTACAAGGCATAATTACAGAACGCTCCACTGAAAATCATATAAAATCCTTAAAAAAACTTTTGCTGCAATTGGGCTATAATCATATTTTTTTGACCGAAAACTATGACACGGAAACCAAAGAAACGATTAAAGACATCCAAAAAAAATATGGCCTGCATGTTGATGGACTTGTGGGGCCATTTACTAAAATAGCACTGTATAATGAAAGCCGGGAATTTATAAAACCTTCACTTGTTATAATTGACGGACTCGTAAACAGCTCTCTGCCGACAGAAATTACGCCTATAACAAAATAATTTTATAAGGCTTTGTTGCTGAGAATGAAATTTTTTATCATTGAATCAAATTTACATTAACCGGAACGGAGAACGCCAGTTGAGCTCAATACTTCGCGCCCTGAAAAAACTTGAGAATGAACCAAGGCACCAGGAGGAATATCCGTCTCTGGAAAACAAATTTGTGTCATCAGCGGATATCGGCCCCCAACGATCAGTATCAAGTATCTTGATCATGGTGATCGGTGGCGGCATTGTATGCGGGCTTGTCATTCTGGCAGGCTGGTGGTTCTTTTCTGGCACTGGCCAAGCCCCAATTTCTGAAACCCCCAAAATTTCACTGACAGATCCCAGGCTGAATGAAAGCCCAGCCCCATCACAAAGTTTAAATGAAGAACCGATTCAGGCAGTTGATGTAAAAAAATCCATAGAACCCCCTGAAATACAGAAAATAACTGAGCAACTCAGGGAAACTGAACCAGCCGGTTTGGAAATGCCGGTCGTCCAGATTGTCCCCCAAGGGGATATTTTACCTGAAGAAAAACAAACACCTGAAGAAACTGTCCCAGCCCAGGCAATTCCAAACCTGAAAGAAAATGAACCGGCTATCCAGCCTGCTGAAAAGCCCCTTGTGACTTCAGACAAGCCACAGGAAGTTTCGACAACAACTGTTGAGGT
>JBHPCH010000165.1:0-2673 GCA_042576125.1 Thermodesulfobacteriota bacterium | reverse complement strand
CACCCTTATTTTTCTATGTTTATATCCCCCATTTATTGCTTTTTAGGGAAGCATTGGTCCGCCCCTGCAAAAAACTTACGCCGAGAGCGAGAGAGCGATCATTCACCAGAGAGTTTGCAGGAGTTGCATATATAATTTGAAAAACAACAGACGTTTAAGGAAAAAGTTATGAAGAGAACATTTCAACCCAGTAATATCAAACGGAAAAGAACCCACGGCTTCCGCCTGCGTATGAGAACAAAGGCGGGCAGGGCTATTATTAATAATAGAAGAGCCAAGGGACGCAAAAGGCTATGCGTTTGATAGGACCATCCGGCTATCTTTCTGGATACCGGGTGTTCCGTTAATGGACAGAGACGCCCTAAGCTGTTAAGCCATGAACCCCTTCTCGCTACCCAAGACCTATCTACTGAGAAATAAAAGCGAATACAATAATGTTTACCGGAATGGTAAAAGGGTCCACGGGGTAAATTTCAGTCTGATTCTGCTACCTAACAGTCTCGAGCATAACCGGCTTGGAATCAGTATTCAGGGGCAGCTTAAGGGAGCGGCAAAGAGAAACAGGATTAAAAGAATCATCAGGGAATTCTTCCGTTTAGACAAAAGTTTCCTTCAGGAAATGAGTTTAAGGAGTCACGAGTTACCTTCCATGGATATGGTTATTACGGTGCGGAAAGGTTTTAATCTGGAAAAGCTGGCGGACTTTACAGTCGCTGTCAGCAGTCTACTCGACCGCAGAAAGCATTCTTTTTTGTAGAAAAAAGTGGCCGTCTAGCAGTTTACAACCATAAGAAAGAGAGTGACCGGGAAGAACTGATGCAGGAAAAAGTAAATTTATGAAAGATTTTCTGCAGAAATGCAGCACTCATTTTTTTCTGTCCCTTATCAGGGCATACCAGCTCCTGATTTCCCCCCTGTTTCCCCCTGCCTGCCGTTTTACGCCCACCTGTTCACAGTATGCCATTGATGCTATCAAGTGCCATGGTATCATTCGGGGTTCTTTAATGGCCCTGTGGCGAATTTTGCGTTGCCATCCCTTTAGTGATGGCGGCTATGACCCGGTTAAATAACCCTGGATCCGTTCTGCCAGGAACGGCAGACAACTGTACTGACCATTTGAAGGTCGAAAAGGAAGATTAATGGATAATTATAGAGCTATATTGGCAATTGTTCTGGCCTTTTTCATTCTGCTTGGCTATCAGTACCTTTATGTTGGGACTGAACAGGAACAGCCCGTAGTTGAAGAGACAGTTGAGGTGCAGCAGCCAAAAGTTCCTGCTCAGGCAGTACAGCCTCAACCGGCTCCAGCCGAAATTGTTTCCGCAGATCAAGCGGTAAAATTTGAGCAACCTGCAAAATTTGAAGAACCGTCGAGCCTACCAAGCCAGACTGGCAAGGATATTGTTGTTAGGACAGGCGCCTTTACTGCGGTCATAACGGAAACCGGCGGCGGTGTTAAAAGCTTTAAACTCAACCATTTTAATGAAACGCCAGATGCAGACTCTGAATTTAAAGAGCTGATCAACACAGAATCTTTTACAGAACTCCCCCTTTATTTTTCCTGGGGTGTAGATCCCAGTCGGGCTCAAATTCCTTTATTTGCCTCTGATAAGGAACAGCTTAAGGTTGAAACCGGTGAAAGCCAGACCCTGACCATGACAGCCCAACTGACCTCCGGCCTGCAGGTAACCAGGCGAATGGTTTTTGATCCGGACAGCTACCTGATCAATATGTCAATTGATATTTATAATTTTTCCGAAGTGCCACTGCAGGGCTCTCCTTACATGAGTCTCACCAATTTGCCCTATGGTTCAACTGCACTTCGCTACCTTTTTAACGGCCCGGCTGCTTTGATTGACGGCAAACTGGAGGAGATCAAGCCGAGTGAACTTGAAAAGGCTAGCAAAACCCTGAAGGGAAATATTACCTGGGCGGCTTTCGAAGGGACATATTTCATGACCGGGGTTATACCTGAAAAAAGTGAAGACATAACATTAAAACTGTCAGCGGAAGGCGAAAAGACCAGAACTCTGATTATCGGTGCTGAGGATGTTATCCCTGCAAAGGGACACCTTCAGTATAATTATCAGGTATTCTTTGGGCCAAAGAAAATGGCAACCCTCAAAGAGGCCGGACATGACCTGGAGCGGATTGTCAATTTTGGATGGTTTGATAAGCTGGCCAGGCCAGCCTTGTATCTTTTGAATTTTTTCTACAGTTATGTGGGTAATTATGGAATTGCCATTATTTTAGTCACCGTTCTGATCAAACTCCTGTTCTGGCCGATTGCCCAGAAAGGTTTGAAATCAATGAAGAATATGCAGAAGATTCAACCCAAAATGGCAAAGCTTAAAGAAAAATATAAAGATGACAAGACCCGCCTCAACGAGGAAATGATGGGCCTGTACAAGACGTACAAGGTCAATCCCCTTGGTGGTTGTTTGCCGATGGTGCTGCAGATACCTGTGTTCTTTGCCCTCTACAAGGTGCTGCTGCAGGCCATAGAGCTCAGGCATGCACCTTTTATGCTCTGGATCACGGACCTCTCTGCACCGGATCGTTTGATGATAGGCATAGACATTCCTTATCTCGGGGGCATCCCGGTTCTCACCCTACTGATGGGCGGGTCCATGTTTCTGCAGCAGAGAATGACGCCGAGCCCCGCAGTGGCAC
>JBHPCH010000164.1:0-2808 GCA_042576125.1 Thermodesulfobacteriota bacterium | reverse complement strand
CCCGTCTGCCGGCAACATAACGGCAGACCCTGGACAGATCGAACAGATAATCATGAACCTGGCCATCAATGCACGGGATGCCATGCCTGATGGTGGTGCAATAACCATAGAAACCCAGAAGACAGCTCTTGATGAAGAGTATTGTAAAATCCATGCCGAGGTGAGCCCAGGTACACATGTGGCTCTCTATGTCACTGATGAAGGCACTGGCATGCCTCCAGAGGTTATGGAAAAAATATTCGACCCCTTTTATACTACCAAAGAAAAGGGCGCCGGCACAGGCTTAGGGCTTTCTACCGTGTACGGCATAGTAAAACAGCATAATGGTCACATCTATGTTTACAGTGAAATGGGCAACGGCACGACCTTTAAAATATATTTCCCTACAATCGAAAAGGCTGCAGAAGGAAAAAGCAAAAGAAGCTTTACACCTATGGAAAAAGGAGTGGAAACCATTCTGGTTGCCGACGATGAAGTTTCCATTCGAAAACTGATTCGCGATACTCTTGAACCCCTTGGTTATAAAATTATAGAAGCATCGAATGGCGAAGAAGCACTGGATATTTTCCGACAGAATGAATTAGAAGTTGACCTGCTGTTAACCGATGTAATTATGCCGAAAATGACAGGAAAACAGCTGGCAAAATTATTGCTTGATGAAAAACCGGGATTTAAAATCCTTTATATGTCAGGGTATACGGATAATGTGATTGCACACCAGGGAGTTCTGGACAAGAATGTTAATTTTATAAATAAACCGCTCATACCCAGCCTCTTAACCAAAAAAATCCGGGAAGTTCTAGAGAAAGAAAACGGTTGATCAGATATACCATGCTGCATTCATTCAGGATTACTATCCAATGATCTGCATAATTGTTTCAGACTTATATGTGTTGAGGAATAAATTTAAGGCTGGCTATCTTTTCTTTTTCCCCCAGAGCTGTGCTTCTTTACATTCCTTGAATTGACCGTCCATTCCAACCAAGGCAATATAAATTCCTGCAATAAAAGCAATAATACCAATGGTTGTCAGGAGCAAAGAAATAGTATTTTCCTGCAGCAAACCAGCTGCTCCTTTTGTCAACATGCCCAGCAGAACAAGCAGCAAGCCTCTGCCGAATGTCGTCAGGCCGCACCACAGTTTAATTTTTTTCACGATTCCCTGTTGAAAAATTACACTGATCCATTGTGTCATCATGGAGTTTCCCTGTGAATTAGGGAAAGCACTCATTTACCAATGAGAATCAAACAATCTCAGTGTAATATGTAAAAGCTAATCTGCTGAAACCGAAATTGTTCCGGTTAGTTACATCTGCGTAACTGTATCGACTCAGACAGATGATATTTCTTTTCGATAAGCTGGGTGTATTCTGGAAAAGAAAGCTCTTTCTTTTCTTTCAGATTATGCCAGTTATTGGATAATTTGCGCAATTCCATCAACAAAACGTCAAAGGATTCTTCATTATCCCCTTTTTGGGAACGGGTATAAATATTAACAAGTTCATTTAATTGTTCCTGATATATCATTGTTACAAAACCTCCCGACCTCATAAGAATTAGCCAAAATATAAATTTCCAACCTCTTGTTTTATATTGTGATCATGTTGAGCAGAAGAGTGACCTCCACCGGTTGACCAGACCTGTGAAGGTCTTCTATTGGATTCTTGAGAATGACCCGTAACATTTTTTCATCTCCTGAAATTTGTTCTATATTACAAAAGTAATATTATGGAACTCCATTTGAGTGTCAAGCAAAAAAATGAATTTCTATTCACTTTTCTCCAGCAATTCTTTACCCAGAGCCACATTGTAGACAAAAAGACAATCCCACTTCCGGCAAGTTAGATTATTATTCCAACAGGTTATATGCCGAAACTATTTGCTTGAAATTCGACAAACTGCATTTGCAAATTTATTTAACAATATGTGTTGTGTTTACCCGCTTCTTCCTTAAAAGAAACCTGCTGCTTCATGAAACAACTATAATTGTATTTATTGTTTTAATATCAGATAGTTAGCTGTATGTTTGCCTCGTAAAATTCTCCGGGTTCATTTGCATTTTTACATAGTTCCAATTGTGTTTCCCTTGATATCACAAAGTACATTTCCCTTATTTTACAGAGACATACGTTATGCATATTTAATTTCTCTGCTAAATGTAATATTTGTACAATTTATTTAATGGCCTGTGCACGTATGCAAATTATAGGTTAGAATAAATATCCTGATATCTGTTATCATTATCATCGTTGAAGTTGGAAACACAATGAAGAAATTGCAAAACTGCTGGGAAGTTATGGAGTGCGGTTTTGGCCCCAACGGAGCCAAAACAAAAAAACATGGGGTTTGCTCCGCTGCTCTGGAGAACAATCTTGAAAGCGTTCATGGGGGCATACACGGCGGCCGGGCATGCTGGTTTGTTAAAAATACCTCTGACTGCGGCAATGGCGCCCATGGGGAATTTAACATCAAATACCCCATTTGTATGAATTGCAAATTTTACTGGCAGGTAAGGGATGAACAGGGAAGTAAATTTGAAATAAGCCTTATTTTAAACACTTATCCGCAAAAAAAATGATCTATGGTATTTTTTTCATCCTGACCTTACAATGACGATTGTCCATATCCAAAGAGCCATGGCGCTTTAATTTGCATAAGACAGACAGAGGAATTCTCATGCAAAAAAATCTGGTTTTTCTTTTCATACTGCCAATTCTTTTATCTGCCGGTATATGCCTTGCTGGAAATGCCGGTTGCCTGGAAGGCGACTGCGAGAACGGTAAAGGTGTTTTGACCTTTCTTAATGGT
>JBHPCH010000163.1:0-2861 GCA_042576125.1 Thermodesulfobacteriota bacterium | reverse complement strand
ATGTGTTGCTCCGGAATGTAGTAAATGGCAGATGGCACCTGTTCCTGATGGATGGTGCCACGGCTACCCCGAACTACAATATCTCCCTGTCCACTGACCTCGACCAGGTAATTCCTTATAATTCAGGTAGTTGTGTAGATATTTCAGGAAGTTGGGATAGTTGGTACAGATATATTTCGAGTGAGTCGTGGAATCTAATACCTGGTTATTTCAATTTTGTACAAAATGGTTGTGATATTGAAGGAGTAGTTGAAGAAAGGGCGACCCAAAACTCTATTATTGGTAGTGTGAAAGGCTCAAATTATGAATTTACATTATTTTGGGGGGAGTGTTTAACTTATAATTTTTCAGGGTCAATTTTGAACGAAGCATACGCTGAAGGAACATCTGATAGTATAGATTGTAACGGTGCTATCACTGAGTCACCCCTTACAATGTTTGAAAAACGAACTAACTGAGAATAATAACCAATTTAAATCCATAAATTGGTAGGCAGGGTCAGAAATGGCTCTGCCTCTTTATTTTATGGACTGCTAATTGCTGCTATACATGTTGAGTTGTGAATGGTTCTTAAAAGTGCAAGATGTACGATGGACATGTTGAATATAGAAAGAGGCCAGATTTACTCTGACCTCTTTTCTTTTGTTTGCTACCATTTTGCTACCATAGTAGCAGAAAACAACAATAAATATTACACACCAAGATAAAATAACTCTTTGCTATTAATACATCTTTTTTGCTGTTCTTATGCCTTGTTGTAGTCCAAAATCACATTGAGGGGGTAGTGGGCCACGCCCGTGCCGGTTCGAGTCCGGCCTTCGGCACCATATATATAAGCCGCAATCCTGAAGGGTTGCGGCTTTTTTTTGTTGACTCGCCACTTATTCCTTTCTTCACACGTAACTCTCTTTTTGTTTCAACCAATTCGCACTTCTGGCCAATTTTTATGGCGTTGCATAATCATATCTGCTAAAAAAAAATATTCGGTTATAATATCAGCATCGGATTTCATGCCCAGTTCTTACAATATAAATTTAAAGGAATAGTCTATGTTTAGACTTACCATATTTGTGATAATGCTTGGTTGGGTTTTGGTATTAAGTGGGTGCGCAGCAACTGATAAAGGTCTTAATATTGAAGGAGAAGATTTTAGAAGTGGTTATCCTCCTAGAGGGGGTTATTCTAGAACTAATCCACAGAAAGCTCTAGTAACTGAAGCTTGTAATATTGAAGCTAATAATTTTGTAAGTGATGAAGATTTTAGAGCTGATGATAGAGCCAGGCGTGTATATTTCAGTCAATGCATGCTAAGAAATGGATACGATGCTGATGGCAACTATGTCGGAATACCGCCTAAATAGTGGTAAGCTATTATATGTTGTTTTTAGGTTTCGACTGGAGCGTGCCATATATTGACCGGTGACCTTGCCCCTCTCTGGAGCCTGTGGGTTCAGTTCAGGGTTACTCTAGCCTCATCAGGCTCGCGTCGGATTCCCTATTGGGCTGCAAACTCCGCTTCTATGACCCTGTAACAAGCCCTGAATTCTTCATCGGTGAGTTCGAGTACGGTTCCCTTTACCGTCGGGTAATCCTCATGTACCCACTCATAAAAACACCAATTCCCCCCTCCTATACTACTTTCTATCCATGTCCATGCGCCATCTCCACTCTGTCCTTCTTCTCCTCCATACGCCCTAAACCACTTTCCTTCTATATCTCCACTTTCCTCCCACCAGGTTGTTATTTCATCGTATGGCTCCACATCCCTGAATCCATCACTCATCGCCCTGAATTCATCCCCACTGAAACAGGGACATTCCCCTTCCGCAGGAACGGCGCACGGCATTTCCGGGTCTTCCGCCTTCTTTATTTTATTATACTTTTCCAGTATCAGCTCCTCCGGTCTGCCGTTTTGGATTGCCTCTATTTCCTTCTCCATAAATGGCAATTCATTACTCGCAAAATCCTGCTCACCGCAGAATGCCAGGCACAGGCCATTCAACCCTCTTGTAAAACCTTCATCCTTGAGCAGGTCACAGAGACCCTCCTGCGCCGGTGCCTGAACGTAGGGTTCCTCTGCGTATCCTGCGATAGGCATTATTGACAAAATTAAAAAAACCGTCAGTAATTGTGTGATCCGCTTCATTAGGTACATGGCATTGTCAGGCTTGGGTTTCATTGTTAGCCCCATTTTTGCGTCTATCTATCAGGGCGCTGAAAATTGCGCTCCATCTATAATACTGCAAAAAACATACCAATTAAACCAAAAAGCATACTAAAAAAATATTAAATTATTTAAATTAATCAAAACGCCAACTTCCTTGCTGCACTAAGGGTTTTAGCTCCATTATAATAAATACTTGATCACTTTTGCCCCAAGGAAACAATACTGCTTAAGCACAATTTTGACACCTCAAAAGTAGCAAATTACCCTTATTAGCATATAACCATATAAAAAGTATAAGAAAATTCCACAATAATGTTATGACAAAATTTGTCACTTAGTAATAATCTCCGAAATATGCTTTTTCAATTTACTCAATATCTTATTACTCCTAAGAATCGTACAGCCTTGGAACCTTATTCAGTTGTATACTGAAAAAAAAGGGGAACCGGAACTCAAATATACTGTTATGAGTTCAATTTCCCATTTATAACTTCATGAAAATGCTATAACAATTAAAATAAGAATTACTTCATATGGACTACACTTTAGTTATAACCAACCTGCATAGCATAGCTGGGACACAAACTGATCCTGTCTTGAATTGTTGGACACCTTGTTTATCGGTTATGATACCGCAACTAAGGGGAACAACATGCAGAGGAAAAGTTATACCAGAGAGTTTAAAATCAGAGCA
>JBHPCH010000162.1:0-2883 GCA_042576125.1 Thermodesulfobacteriota bacterium | reverse complement strand
CAATAATCCTCACATCCAATTTTATTGGTGTGACACCACCTACTCGAGACCGCAAACGGCGGCACGGTATTCCTCGATGAAATAGGGGAAATGCCTCAGTCGATGCAAGTTAAGCTTCTCAGAGTTCTGCAGGAACGGTTGTTTCTGCGAGTGGGTGGTGTCACACCAATAAAATTGGATGTGAGGATTATTGCAGCAAGTAATCGCAACCTGGAAAAAATGATTGCTGCCGGGGAGTTTCGTCAGGATCTCTATTACCGTCTGAAAGTGGTTATGATAGAATTGCCTTCCCTGCAGCAACGCCTTGATGATATTCCGCCACTGGCAGCTCATTTTGCCAACAAGGCTGCGGAAAGATTTGGTAAGAAACCCCTTGTAATACTTCCTGAGGTCATTGACACTCTTGCTTCTTATACATTTCCAGGAAATGTTCGCGAATTGGAGCATATCATGGAGCGGGCGGTGGCACTTAACCAGGATGGGACATTGCGACTTTCAGATCTTCCTCCGGATATTGTTTGGGGACCATCCGCAACTGACCGAATGGTTAAGGAATCATTGCCTCTTAAGGATCTTGAGATGGATCATATTCTGGAGGTATACAAGCAATGCGACTATAACCAGACCAAAACAGCAAAAAAGCTCGGTATCTCCCGTACTACCCTCTGGCGGAAAATACGTGGATTGCAGACGAAACCTTCAAAAAAATTCTGATCCACTCAAAGTCATTGTATAGATTATTTTTCCATAAGCAGAAAAGAAATTCAGCGTCTTTCCTTTTCTCCATAATTACAAATGAAATGGACCTTATTGGCGTGCCGCTTATTTAAAAGGCTGCTTTTAAAACACATTATTGAGATTAATCAATTGTGCGGCAAAATTAAATATATTTCATTGGCATACATTATATTAAATCCCCAGCTGCAGCTTTGCTGTCGTAAAGTAAATCAAAAATTCGGTTATGTCCACGATGGTTGTCAGGGCAGGACTCTCTACCACATGGATAAATTTTAAAATTGATATTTTGAAAGGTTTCGGAAAATGAAAAAGGCTCCAGCGAATTAACGCTGAAGCCTTTGTTTTTTCTGGGGTGAGCGATGGGACTTGAACCCACGACCTCCGAGGCCACAACCCGGTGCTACCACCAGCTGAGCTACGCTCACCATATTGCAAGGCATGTTTTATAATAGATGGCCGCTATTTTATCAAGTTTTTACTAAACCGGACAGGAAACAAATAATATAATTTTCATTCAGGAGATGAATACAGTTTTTTTCTCCTGATTTTTTTTAAAACTCTTTGCCGCAGTGCTGGCATTTTTTTGACTGGGCCTTGATGATTTCAGAGCAGTCAGGGCATTCTTTTTTATAATTTTTTTTCAGCAACTGCGTGATAGCCAGGTTTACCCTGTGTGCCAGGTTCTCATCTTTGTATGTATGATTGCGGATAGGGTCGATGCAGGACAGGTCGTTTAGTTCTTCCAGAAGATCTGCCGCCCGTTCACGGTTCTTGCGGTCTGCCGCATCATCTAAAAGCAGCAAAAGGACCGGCTCAAGATTTTTATCTGCTACGCAGGTATCGAGTTGGGCCACAGCTTCTTTCTCGCTGGCATATCGTTCATCCTGCAGCTTGATACTTTCAGGGTCAATAGTGCACCCCTTGAAGGCATCCTTGCTGCCGACCATCATGGGTGTTCCTTCGGTGTTGCCTGGCAGCAACATATATCTGTAGGAAGCACGATGACCGAATTGGGCTTCAATATGCTCCCAGCCGTTTATAAAAAGCGGGCACTTATCGTTGAGGCAGATAAAATAGGCCTCAGTGCCCCAGCCAAGTCCGTCACCAACATGGACGGGCGGTACACTGCAGCAATCAAGCTTCTCTTTGCAGTGAGGACAGTAATGGGTTTCATCAAGGTATTTTTTACAAGAATTCAACATGGTTATTCTCCAGGATATATACGTCAGTGTAGTTTATGCAAAACTACTTTGGCGTAGAAAGGGTTTGGTCTGCTCCAACCTGGGGCAATGGTTGAGACACCTGTCAGGTATAAGATTTACCACCGAAAATAATGAGTATGGGTATCAGGAGCAAAGTAAATATAATTAGAACAACTACAGGGTGTTCTTTTTTCTTCTGTTCAGGATTTTTTTCCATAGGTTTTAAGAGTAAGCATGATGGCCTAAAAGTCAATGATCCGCAGATATGACTCGCATTCTGTGTTTATGCCCAGAATGGGTGTCATCGTCTATTCGGCATGGAAAACCATAGCCGAATAAACTTTTCCTTGAATCAGAGCCATATCTGCAGGATCATAAGTTGAATAATATTTGAAACTTGAAACTTTGACTGTATATGACGACTCATAGATTAGTGAAAAAAGAATTTTGGAAAGAAAAAGATTTATGATCGGATAATTTTGCCAAGGGTCTCATCAACAGCCAGAGACTGGTTCATTCTTGCTTTCAGGAAATCATCAGTCAGGTATTGACGATTTTCATTGATGATGGCAGAGAGTGCATCAATTTTTCCTTCATTAGCCATATCCATCAGTTTGATCAGGTTTTCCGCAAAACTTTTGACTATTTTACGGCCGTCACCTGTAGTAGCCATTATTTCAGCATAGGTTCTGGGATTCTGGGTATGAACCCGTGCCATGGCCAGGATTCCATAGAGTGAGGTGAGGGTAGAGTGGGTACCTATTTTATCCTGGGGAATTTGGTAGTCTTTCAAGGTCATCGCAAGTGCCACGGAAAGGGTTGTGGGCAGTTTCTGACCAACACCCATGAGCAGGTCATGTTCGGATGGGCTGTCCTGGTTGATAAGCGCTCCGTGTTTGTAGAGAAAACCTGATCAAACTGATGGATATGGCTAATGAAGGAA
>JBHPCH010000161.1:0-2898 GCA_042576125.1 Thermodesulfobacteriota bacterium | reverse complement strand
TCCAGGTTTGAAGGAGAATTCAAAGATGGTAAATACCATGGCAAAGGCACCTTCACCTTTGCCAACGGTTCTGTCTATAAAGGCGAATATAAAAACGGTAAATACAATGGCCATGGAAAATTTTCATATGCCAATCAATCCGAATACGAAGGGGAATTCAAAGACGGCAAATATCACGGCAGCGGCTCTTTCGCCTTTGCAAATGGAGCAAAATATACCGGGCAGTATCATGAAAACAGTATTCACGGCCAGGGAACGTATACCTTTGCCGATGGCTCAGTATATACCGGTGAATTCAAGGACGGCATCAAGGATGGGCATGGAAATTATACCCATTCTAACGGCTCACGATACTCAGGGGAATTCAAAAAAGACAATTATCACGGCCGGGGTAAATATTCATTTGCTAACGGTGAACGATATTCAGGAGAATTCAAAAACGGGAGTATTCATGGTCAGGGAAGATTTTTTTATGCTGACGGTTCAAAATATACCGGAGAATTCAGAAACGGGAAAAGAAATGGCCGTGGAATATATATAACCTCAGGGGGCACTCAATACTCAGGTGAGTTCATTGATGATGAATTCCAGGCTCAAAACAAATTACAAAACAAACAGGAAACAAGAAAAAAATATTGATTACAGTAACATAACCTCACAGCTGTCCCTTGCCATTCATTTTGATATTTTTTTTCATTACCTGTGAGACATGTGTATCCATTTAGAAAAGGATTGCCTCCCCTACATTACTGCTTAAATTTTCCTACACAGCTTTAATGGACTTCAAAAAAATGTTATCATGGTAACGTGAAGTAGATAAATTTACATAGGTATTTTTACCTATATGGGTTATATGTAGATTATAAGGCAACGGGCTTCTGCTTACTCTTCAACTTTTAACAAGTGCAACTGAGATAAAGGAACGCCATGAAAAGCATTGGTTTGAAACTGTTTATCATTGTCGCAGTCTTTGTCACAATATTCTCTTTAATTCTTTTCCATAGAACGTACATCATTTCAAGCGAACATGTATACCAGGTTGTTAACCAGCAGGCCGACCTGGCCCTGCAATTTGATCTGGCTATCCGCAGTTATGTAAAAAACAAGATACGACCGATCATGTATGAATTTGTCAACGAAGATGAATTCATACCTGAAACTATGTCAACTTCATTTGTGGCCCGGTCCATCTTCGAGGAAACCAAGAAAAAATTTCCTGGAATTATCCTTAAGTTCTCATCTGACAATCCCCGTAATCCAGCGAACCAGGCCAGTCAGGAAGAGCTGGAGATTATAAAATTTTTTAATGAAAACCCTAACAGAAAACTCTGGGAGGGGAATATTTCCATGAATGGCAACACCTATTATGCCAAGTTCAATGCCAGACGCATGGAAGAATCCTGCCTGCTCTGTCACGGTGATCCTGCGGATGCCCCCCAATCCATGCTGGACCGCTATGGGTCCACAGCCGGCTTCAACAGGCCTGTTGGGGAAGTTATTGCCATGGATACTGTGGCAATCCCCATCAGCACCATCCAGAACAAACTGCTTGAAAAATTAAAAGCCAATTTAACCTACATGGGTGGAGCGTTACTGTTTCTTCTTATTTCCCTGTTTTTTACGGTAAGGCTTTTCGTTACACACCGCATAGCAAACATTGCCGACCACTTTGAAAAAGTTGCCACCGCTGATGATTTCAAAAATATTCAAACATTGACAGTACAAGGCAACGACGAAATAGGTGCACTTGCGAAAAGCTTCAATACCCTTGCCGGAAAACTGCAGCAATACCACAGCTCACTCGAAACGGAAATCAAGGAGCGCAAAAAATCAAATATATTACTGCAGGAAGAAATCCATGAACGCGAACTCACAGAAAAAAAGCTCAGGCAATCAAAAATTGCCCTTGAAAATGTTCTCAATAGTTCAAACCCAATGTGTATAACAAGCCTGGACTACGAAATCATCAATGCAAATCAAGCCTATTTTGACACTTTTGGCCATCCAACTGAAGGTGATGATAATATCATCAAATGCTACGAAAGCCGCCACGGTTCCCTTTGTGATACAGACGAATGCCCTCTGAAGCAGATCCTTTCAGGCAAAGAAGTAGTCTCAAGCCAGGTAGCTAAAAAAGCAGGAGGCGTAAAACATGTTTTTATAGTAACTGCAAGACCGTATCGCGGCGAAGATGGACAACTCCTTGGTATCATTGAAAATTTTCAGGATATTTCCCAAATAAAGGAATACGAAAGGGCTCTCTTTGCAGAAAAGGAACGTTTAGCCGTAACCTTGAACAGTATTGGCGATGGAGTCATCTCAACAACCATTGATGGCAAAATTGTCATGCTTAACAGAGTAGCCCAGGCACTCACGGGCTGGCGCCAGGAAGAGGCTGCAGGCAAATTACTTGAAGAAGTGTTTCAAGTTGAGGATGAAAAAAACAAGGAAAACAATATTGACCTGGTGGAGGAAGTTATCCAGACCAAACAGGTTATAGAAATCTCCGGCCATACCATTCTCCAGGGAAAAGAAGGCAGAAAATATCTCATTGAAGACAGTGCTGCACCGATATTTAATCGGTTAAGTGAAGTCATGGGTGTTGTCATCGTCTTTCGGGATGTAACCAATGAAAAACGCATTGAAGAGGAACTGCAGAATGCCAGAAAAATTGAATCCATCGGTGTTCTTGCTGGTGGAATTGCTCATGATTTTAATAATATACTGACAGCAATCACAGGGAATATCTCTCTGGCAAAAATGTTCACAGACTCGGACAGTAAAGCACAAACCAGACTTAATGAAGCAGAAAAAGCCTGTTTACGTGCCACCGCTCTGACCCAGCAGCTCATTACCTTTTCAAAGGGCGGCGTGCCGATCAAACGAACTACATCAATC
>JBHPCH010000160.1:0-2955 GCA_042576125.1 Thermodesulfobacteriota bacterium | reverse complement strand
CGTAGTTGTTGTTGTTTATCTGGGGACTTCCATCATAAGTGGTATTATCGGTAAGCTTGGTGATTGTTGAGCCGTCATACAGCATGATTTCACCATCAGGGTCATCCCTTCTCCAGACCACGTAGCCGTTGTTGTTTATCTGGGGGTTAGCATCTTCAAGGGTGTTCACCCCGTCAAGCTCGGAAAGCGTGATAGTAGAAGCACCATATTCTTTCAAATATATTTCACCATCATTGCGATTATCTGCCCAGACGATGTCTCCATTGTCGTTTATCTGGGGCCTCCAGGCCCATGCATTGGTACCAAGAGTAATGTTGGTAGCTGGCAAGGCATTATCGTAAAAATATATATCATTAACACCACCAGTGGTGTTAATTTCTAACCAGACCACCTGCCCTGAACCGTTTATTTGGGGAAGGCCATCAGAATAATCATTATCAGTAAGCTGGATAGTGGATGTGCCATTATACAGATATATCTCATCATCGTTGCCATCATTTCCCCGCCAAACCACGTAGCCATTGTCATTTACCTGGGGGTTATAATCATTAAAGGCATCATCTGTGATCTGACTTGAAATCGGTTCGACAAAAGGCCTGATATTGGTGCCGTCCAGGTCTGCAAAAAATACCTTACCAATTGGGTCATGGCCAAAGAAGGTGCTATCCAGGAGCGGCACCTGGGCAGAGACATCAGCCAGGAAGTTGCCGTTTGCATCGTAGAGTTCCTGATAGGTGAGACTGAGAAGATTGCCGGTTTTGGTATAGGCGACAATATTACCAGGTTGATCAAGATCTCTTAAGGAAAGGTCATAAACGTCGTTAAGCTGAGAATATGCAGCCATGTTGCTGAGGTCTATGACATAGTATGTGTCATTATAGCCGTCATTACTTAAACCCCAATAATAAAATATCCCTTTGCCATCGGGCCGCCAGGAAACATTATACCATTTGCCCTCTTCTACAGGTGTCAGTTCGACCTGACTACTGCCGTCCACCAGCATGTAGACGAGTTTAATATTGGTGCCGTCGGTTTCAACTACGACAAGCTGTTTCCCGAACGGTCCCATCCAGAATGTGTCAAACCACCATCCAGCAGTAGGGCTTGCCAACGGCGGCTCGATGATGATGGTGCCGTCTGTTTCCATTCTTTTTAGGGCACCATCGTTATTGCTGTCTAAATAAAGGATTCTTTCTTTTGGGGCACTTTCATCATAATAAGGAAATGCCGCACGCTTGGTTGTTGCAGTGTCTATCAGTGTAAGATTTTTTGTCGGAATATCAAAAACAGTCATATCGTACGGCCCGTCCTCAATACCCTCGGTAGTGACCATTGTCCCGTTTTCGGCAATACCCGCTTCCCATGAGTCATAGGAACTTTTTTTGAGGAATCCGCCTGAGCCATCCTCTGGCAGATGGAGCATATGCTTTATGGAGTTGTCATAGGGGCTGTTCAAATCAATATTCATGAACGGCAGCGGCCATCCTGCAAGGTTATAGGAAGCCTCGGCCTTTACGCCGATTATGATCATGCGCTGGTCGGTGTTAAGACCGAAGCTGTCGTTATTGATAAAGGTGTTACCGTTGTTGCCGATGGCAGCAGAATAGGCCGGAGTTCCCGGATTATCCAGACTGTCAATGCTGCCGTCCGGGTTAACGGACATCCGGCCAAGCTGTGCATACTGATATACCGTCTGCCCTCCTTTCTGCCCACGAAGGGCCATGCGGCAATTACCGTTGCTGTCGCAGTAAAGGCTGCCGAAACCTGAAAGGAACTCTCCAAATTTATCATCACCGAACATTGCAAAGGCCCAGTTGCCCTCCAGATCGGCAGTGGTGTAGGCGCGGTCGCCCTTTTTCATGAGAAACCGGAATTTGGGGTTTGCCGGATTATTTTCTCTGGGGTGGGTTATTACAGCCAGAGAGCCGTCACCGGAGAGGAAACTTGTATAATTAGCACCGGCATAATCAACGGTACCATCTGCCGCAACCGTATAGGGTATACCATTCTGGCTGTCTGTGGATGGAGTGCCGTCTTCGTTGCGGGTGGAAACCCTGTCAAAGGTGCCGGCGCCGTCAGCAGTGATGACCTCTGACCAGGAACGTTTGACTCCGGACTCATATTCATAGCCGATCACATAGTACTCACCAGCGAAATCCTCGTTGGAGTATGTTTTGTCTGCATCCATCCGTATGGCAACGGAAACCGCCTCTCTGTCCGACTCCCATGTTTTGTCAGTCACCGCCATGGTGTCATTGTCAGCCAGAACAAGACGGTCCCAATCGGTTTCCGGAACAGTGGGAGTCTCTTCGGTCGTTTCCAAAATCAGGCTGCCGTCTTTCCTGGCAGTGGACAGGTATGAAGAAGTTACTACTGTTTGCTCCTCTTCCGGTGTTATGTTGCCGTTATCGTTTTCCACGTAAACACCAAGACCAGTATCAGGTCCAAAAACTGATGCACCGCCACCACTCTCCCAAGCAATATAGGGTTCATTGGGTAAAGGAGGAGCAACACGTTTACGTGCCAACTGTATATGGCCCCATTTCCCCGATTTGTCCGGGAGGGGATTGTATTCATCGATACCTGTACCTTCCAACTGGGCCGTGAAAGGCGATCCGGGAACACCTGATACCGGGACAGAAATCTGAGCTTTTTTCAAGCCGCTTGAGGTAGGATGAAAGCTGACCTCAACGGTGCAGTCGTCTACAAGGGTCACGCCTGAACAGGTGTCCGCGACTATGGAGAACTCTCCGGCATCTGTGCCGGTCAGGGTGACCGTGCCAAGGGTCACAGCTACTAGCCAGGCGTTGGTGAAGGTAAATGTCTGTTTTTCAAATGTTTCACCTATGTTTATATTGTCATAATCCTGAATTTCAGGAGTAATAACCCACTTCGGCACCACTGTCAGGACAACACTGTCTGGGAAACACCTTTACCATCCTCACCTGGACAGGG
>JBHPCH010000159.1:0-2961 GCA_042576125.1 Thermodesulfobacteriota bacterium | reverse complement strand
CCATGAAGGCTACCATTCTGGCAGGTGCCATGGCTTCCTCCTGGACTTTTAAATACCAGTTTTTTATAAGAGAAATCAGACGGTTACATTTCATTAATTTTCCTCCTTTCCTCTAATGAGGAAAAGATGTCCTTTTATACCAAAAAACAAAAAAAATGTCTTTATAATCTGCATATAATGCAATAAGTTAATTATTCTTGCGGAAGTGGAAAGGGCACTGGTGGCCCTCCCGGACTTCAAATCCGGTGCACCGGGTTAACAGCCTGGTGGGTGGGTTCGATTCCCATGCACTTCCGCCATGTTATTTTTTACAATCTTCTTTAAAGAACCTCTTCCCTTTTCAACAGGGGATAGCCCATTTCCTTTCTCTGCTCTGTATACTGCATGGCAACCTGCCGGGCAATATTCCTGATCCTGCCAATATAGCGTGTCCGTTCTGCAACACTTATGGCCTTTCTTGCATCAAGCAGATTAAAAGTGTGGGAACATTTCAGGCAGTAATCATAGGCCGGCAATATCAACCCCTTTGCCACCAGTGTATGCGCTTCCGACTCATAGGTGTCAAAAAATTGGATCAATTTCTCTACATTGGCCTCTTCAAAGTTAAATCTGGAAAACTCCACCTCGGCCTGGTGAAATATTTGACCATATGAGACATCCTCGTTCCAGGCTAAATGGTAGACATTTTCGACCTTCTGCAGATACATGGCAATACGCTCAAGCCCATAGGTTATTTCAACAGTAATGGGCTGCAGGTCAAGACTTCCAGCCTGCTGGAAATAAGTAAACTGGGTAATTTCCATACCATCAAGCCATACCTCCCATCCCAGGCCCCAGGCTCCAAGGGTCGGTGATTCCCAGTCATCCTCAACAAACCGGATATCATGCTCCAGAAGGTTAAGTCCAAACCGCTTTAAACTCTCAAGATACATTTCCTGAATTTCAAGGGGTGAAGGCTTAATCACTACCTGATACTGGTAGTAGTGCTGCAACCTGTTAGGATTTTCACCATATCTCCCATCGGTTGGTCGTCTTGAAGGTTGAACATAGGCGGCCTTCCATGGCTCTGGTCCCAAGGCCCTCAGCAAGGTCGCAGGATGAAAAGTGCCCGCTCCCACCTCCATGTCATAGGGTTGTTGAATGACACAGCCCTGTTCAGACCAGAATTTATTCAATTCCATTATTATATCTTGAAAATACATATTGCCGCCGGTTCCTTTCCCTGTTCAAATAGTCTAAGTTGTTATTTGAAAATTTCAAAAGAGGTAAGTTAACACAGTAGGTCAGGATGGCAAAATTTTTTTTACTTAAAAAACAAAAAAAACTATGACTAACATTAAAGAATTACATCGGAAAGCAAAGGAACTGACACACCTGAACAGTATACTGGCACTGCTGCAATGGGACCAGGAAATTATGCTGCCCAGCGGCGGGACAGCAGGAAGGGCTGAGCAGTTCTCTGTCCTGAGCACAATTATCCACCGGAAAATAACCTCGCAGGACCTGGGAAAAACACTTCAGCAACTTTCAGATAAACCAGAGGGGCTTTCAGCCGCAGATCTTTCTCTTATAAGGGTCGTGAAGAGGGAACATGACAAAAATACGAAGCTGCCTGAAAAATTTGTAGCCGCCCTTTCCAGGATAACATCTGAAGCGCTTCCTGTCTGGGTTGAAGCCCGTAAAAAGAATGATTTCAGCTTATTCCAGCCTCTGCTGGAAAGAGTTATCAGCATGTCCAGAGAAAAGGCTGATTTCCTGGGATATGTTGATCATCCCTATGACGCACTGCTTGACCTGTACGAGGAAGGCTTGACCACGGACAATCTCATAACACTCTTTGGAAACCTGAAGGATGAACTCGGTAAAATTCTGCAGCAGAAAGTTGCCCTGCAGAAACCTGTCCCGGAAAAGCTGCTTCACATGCCCCCTATGCTCCTGAAAGATCAGGTGCACTTTTCCGAAAGGCTCCTTGCGGAAATCGGTTATGACTTTAACCGCGGCAGACAGGACATCTCAGCCCATCCATTTACAACAAGCCTTGGGCATAACGACCGGAGAGTGACCAACCGCTTTCGTTCAGACTCGCTGGAATTCATTTTCAGCGCCCTGCATGAAGGAGGCCATGCCCTGTATGAACAGAACATTTCTGAAAAATATTCTGAGACACCTCTCGATGAAGGTGTCTCACTCGGTATCCATGAATCACAATCCCGCCTCTGGGAAAATATCATTGGCCGCAACCATCTGTTCTGGGAAAAATACTATCCCTTGCTGCAGGAAATCCTGCCTGACCAGTTCAGCAACATTGCCCTGGATGATTTTGTTCGTCATATTAATAGAATTGCCCCCGGGATGATCCGGGTTGAAGCTGACGAGGCAAGTTATAACCTGCATGTCCTTATACGTTTTGAACTGGAAAAAGGCTTGATGAAAGGTACAATGAGAGCCGTTGACCTGCCTGCTCTCTGGAATGAAAAATATAAGCACTATCTTAATGTCGCGGTGGACTCGGACGCGAACGGAGTCCTGCAGGATATCCACTGGGCCCACGGCAGTTTCGGCTACTTCCCGACTTACACTATAGGGAATCTTGCAGCTGCCCAGATATGGCAGACCTATTGTATTTCTGATCCTGATTACAGGCAGACTCTCCAGCAGGGGAAACTTGACAAGATAAGAAACTGGCTTACTGACAACATTTACCGCCATGGAGCATTCTATCCTCCGGCAGAATTATTGCAGAAGGTCTGCGGTGAATCGCTCAACAGCAGATATTTCATGGAATACCTGAAAAATAAACCGGAATTTTCCTTATGATCCTCTCCAGTGAACAAGTCGCAACCATCCGTAAAGTGTTGTGGGATTCAAAAACCATAGCTGTGGTGGGTCTTTCGCCTAAACCGCATCGGCCCAGCCACCAGGTAGCATCCTATCTTATGGAAGCAGGTTATTCTATTATCC
>JBHPCH010000158.1:0-2987 GCA_042576125.1 Thermodesulfobacteriota bacterium | reverse complement strand
TCTCAAAATGATTTTTATTTTGATAACTTTGGAGCAACGACTGACATAAACACATCTCTTGATAACAGAATACCTATTATTTTGGTTCATGGTGATGGGGGTGATTCTAGAACATACACTTTAAATTATTGGTACTGGTGGAGCAGAGATTTCTTCAATGATTCACGTTACGCTGGGCAATTTAAAGTATATAGGTATGTCTATAATACTGATAGGCATATTTCAGAGAATGGAAGCCAGATGGCAGATTTTATCAATAGTTACACAGAATTACAAAATAGAAAAATTATAATTATGGCACACAGCATGGGGGGACTAGTATCTCGTTATGCTCTCAACACAAATTCTGAGCTCAGACAGAAGACCATCCGGTTGATTACATTGGGTACACCCCATCTCGGTTCACCAGGTGGAAACCCTTGCTGGATCTACCAGTCAGCAGAAGAACAAAATTTTCTACGAGAGTTTTGGATAGAAAATGTTTCTCAATCTGCATTCAGTGGTCAACCAGGAGATTTTGACCTTGCATGGTATAGCCCAAGTGAAGTGCCAACTGATGCAGATGAGTATGTGGATGAGGTTTTAAACGATTTTGACTTTAATTTAGAAAATTTTACCCAATCAAGACTTACTCCTTTCTGTGGTACAGAAGAGATGAATGGAACAAACATAACTGATAAATTAATTCTTGCCTTTGGGGGGTATCGAGGTGACGCCGTTATAGCTGGGGAGGGGAATAATATATTAAACGTAGAAATATATAACGAAGTAGGCTTGGACCATTTTAAACTCCAGCGATCTGAGAATATTTTAGATGATATGCATAAGAGATCCGGGTTTATTTTTGCAGAAAATGATGGACTCGTTCCTTTAGAAAGCGCTATATTCCAAACTCATCCTGATATTGAAGCATATAATATTACCCAAGAACTGACAGAGTACCTGGATCATTCTTCATTTCTCGACAGTCCAACTGTTTTAGATTTTTTGATGCCATATTTGCTTGATATTGTTGATAATATTGGGCCAATTACACCAACATTAACTAATCCAGATGACAATGAGACTATTAATACGCTAACACCAACCTTTGACTGGAGTATTTTTGAAGATGGTGGAGATAATGAAACACAATCAGGTTACCAGGTACGCGTTCGCTCTGATTCAGATGGCGATGCTATAGTTTATGATACCGGTTTTATCTCTGACACTTCAGACCACGCGCATGTATACCAGGCTGCGGGGACATACAGTGGTTATGACTCAGTAGCCGAAGTCACACGTATCAGCCAAGAGTTGGAATGGGGCAAGCAATACCATTGGCATGTTCGCTATCTAGACAGTGGTGGCCAATGGGGCGAATGGAGCGCTGATGATCCCAACCCACATCAGGATTTTTATACCTGTACTACAAGCACATTTTATAATGACTCAGATATTGATGGTTTTGGTGATTCAAGCGACAGTATTCAGGCATGTGACCAACCCAATGGATATGTAACAAATAATTTGGACTGCAATGACTTAGATGATTCAATTTATCCTGGAGCTCAGGAAGTTTGTGATGGCAAAATTAACAACTGCAATTCAGGAAATCCTGATGGTGCAGATGAAAGTTGGTTTAATCAAACAACTTTTTGTGGAGTAGGTGCCTGTAGTGATACAGGCCAGTATGCCTGTTCAGCAGGACAACAAGTCAATACATGTAATCCGCTACCACCAACAAATGAAGGTCCAGTAGGAGATGCTACCTGTTCAGATGCAACAGATAACGACTGTGACGGCCAGACTGATACATCTGATCCTGATTGTAACTCAAGCTGTACTGATAATGATCATGATGGTTTTGCAGTAGAGGGTGGAGATTGTGGCCCGATAGATAATGATGATACTGATGACTCTGCCTATCCAGGAGCACCAGAACTTTGCGACAATAAGGACAATGACCAAGATGGACAAATAGACGGTCAAACAGAAGTTTCCTATTGTGGTGAAGGAATTTGTGCAGGAAATGAGGGAACTGCAACCTGTACTGCTGGTTCATGGGGAGATGATACATGTGATCCATTTGCCGGTGCAGTTACAGAAATTTGTGATGATGGAATCGATAACGATTGTGATGGTAATACAGATGCTCAAGATTCTGATTGCAGTAATGATATAAACATTATTTTTTCCGAAGATTGGGAAAACGAAATTGATACTACAAAATGGAAGAAATGGGGAACTCCTTTACCTGTAACAAGACCTGGTCAGGGACTAGATGGAAGTATCGGTTTTGATCCTGAAGGTGATGGAGCTTACCAGAGTGGTGTTACTTCTTACCAGACATTTGATCTATCGACCAGACCTACTGTTGAATTTTGGGCAAACGGAACCCATACTCAAACAAACTTCCAGTTTATACGGATAGGTTGGTCTTCAACTACTGCAGACGAGTATGGTGGAACGACTAACCAACCAGGCTTATTGTCAAGAATTGAAGTTGCTCCAGAAGGAGCGGCAGATCGAATCCGTTATTACCAGGAAAGCGGCATATATTTTGATGAGTATTGGGACGACGCATTAGATAATGGTGTGTGGAATAAATTCCGCATGACTATCAATCCAGATGATACGGTATCATTTTACAGAAACGACATCCATGTATGGACAAGTGGTGTAATTGCAAATTTGGCGCAATATACAAATCAGGCACTTGTGGTTGAAGGACGTTCATCCGGTGCAGATCAACTTGTTGATGATATTTTAGTATATGTAAATTATGCAAGTTGCGGTGATGGAATTGTTGGTAACTCAATAAACGGAAACGGACAAGTTGAGACCTGTGATCCTGCTGCCCAGGATGCACCACCAAACTGTAGGGTTGATGGGCCAGATGCCTGTACCTATTTAAGAGCACGTAACGACTTTAATAACGACGGTAAATCGGATGTGTTGCTCCGGAATGTAGTAAATGGCAGATGGCACCTGTTCCTGATGGATGG
>JBHPCH010000157.1:0-3012 GCA_042576125.1 Thermodesulfobacteriota bacterium | reverse complement strand
AAGGAGGAGTGAGAAGATGAGTATTTTCCGGGGAGCTTTTGTGGCAATTGTAACGCCATTTATTGATGGTCAGATTGATGAGCAGGGTCTGGTTGACCTTATTGAGTTTCATATTGCAAACGGCACCCATGGTATCGTACCCTGCGGTACCACAGGTGAGTCAGCCACCATGAGCCATGAGGAGCATCACAGAGTGGTGGAATTAACTGTCAAAACAGTAAATGGCCGTGTTCCGGTCGTGGCCGGTTCCGGTTCAAACAGCACTTCAGAGGCAATCGATTTGACTTCGAATGCCAGGGATGCGGGAGTAGACGGTGTTCTTATGGTGTCGCCATATTATAACAAACCGTCCCAGGAAGGGCTTTATCGGCATTACAAGGCTGTTGCCGAGGCAGTGGATGTGCCGATAATTCTCTATAATGTCCCAAGTCGTACGAGTTCCAATGTCATGCCACAGACAGTAGCACGGTTGGCGCAAATTGATAATATTGTCGGCATAAAGGAAGCCACAGCGGATCTGAATCAGATCAGTCAGCTGATCAGGCTCTGTCCAGATGATTTTTCTGTACTTTCCGGTGATGACTTTACTTCAATGCCTACGGTTCTGATTGGCGGCACCGGTGTTATTTCCGTAACATCTAATGTGGCACCAAGGGATATGGCGGATATGATGGATGCAGCCCTGGCAGGTGATCTGGCCAAGGCTAACCAGATGCACTACAAACTCTTCCCGCTTATGCAGGCAATGTTTTATGATACGAATCCTGTACCGGCAAAGAAAACCCTGGAAATTATGGGTAAAATAAAATCAGGCACTCCGAGGCTGCCTTTGTGCAGTATGGATGATGATACCCTGGCCAGGTTGAAAGCTGCGCTGTCAGAGTACGGACTTATTTAAGCAAACCAGGAAAATAAATACAGGGATAAGGTTTAAGAGAGGAGAGTCACATGGCTAAAGTCATTATTGCCGGAGCGGGCGGTCGCATGGGCCGACGTATCGGCTATATGGTAAATGAGCACCCGGAACTCCAGGTTGCAGCCGGTTTTGAGCGGCCTGACAGTCCTGATGTGGGAAAGGATATGGGTGAACTCGGTGGTTACGGTACAAACGGAGTAGAGGTTGCCGATGATCTGGCAAAAGTGATCGATCAAGGTGATGTCATTATAGATTTCACCTTTCACGAGGCAACCATGAAGATTGCCAGACAAGCTGCGAAAAAAAACAGAGCCATGGTAATCGGCACCACCGGACTGAGCCAGGAGAATCTCCAGGAATTAGCAGAACTCTGTGGAGACTTTCCCTGTGTACAGGCTCCGAATATGGCGGTGGGTGTTAATGTGCTCTTCAAGCTGGCTGCCAAAGTTGCCTCCATACTGGGTAACGATTATGACATGGAAATTGTTGAGGCCCATCATCGTATGAAAAAGGATGCCCCGAGCGGCACTGCCATGAAACTTGGTGAGATGATGGCCAGTGCTGTAGGGCGCAATCTTGATGAGCACGGGGTTTTTTCCCGACACGGCATTATCGGCGAACGCACTGATGCGGAAATCGGCCTCCAGACAATCAGAGCCGGTGATATCGTTGGTGAACACACGGTTTATTTTGCCGGTGCCGGTGAGAGGCTTGAGCTGACGCACCGGGCTCACAGCCGGGATAACTTTGCCAGGGGAGCTGCCCTGGCAGCAGCCTGGGTTGTCAAGCAGCCGAACGGACTTTTTAATATGTTTGACGTGCTGGGTCTTCAAGACCTTTAAACCGTATTATACCACGACACGATATTGGCAAATCTGCTGCGTTATCGGACAGTTCGCATAGCTTTGCTATAGCGAACCGTCCTCTGCCTCGAAGTCTAACGCTATCTGCATCTTCACCAATCTCGTGCCGTGATTTTTCAGGTTTTTACTTAGTTAAATAGAAAAGATGTTCATTTTATGAATTTGTTAAACGTGCGGATAGCGACTTAAATAATTTGACAACAATACAATAAGAAATAGACAAAAAAAGGCATTTCAGAAATGATAAATATTGAACAAGCTGACAGGCTGAAACAACTTCCACCATATCTTTTTGCTGAATTGGACAGGAAAAAGGCAGAGGCCCGGGAGAAGGGTGTTGATGTAATAGATCTTGGTGTCGGTGATCCTGATCTTCCAACCCCGGATAATATTATTAATAAGCTCACAGAAGCTGCACGGGAGCCACGCTATCACAGGTACCCGAGTTATACAGGCATGAATAACTTCAGGGAAGCTGTGGCCCGCTGGTATAAGAAAAGGACAGGGGTCGAGTTGCACCCACTGAAGGAGGTGGTCTCCCTGATAGGATCCAAAGAGGGGATCGCCCATATACCACTGGCTTTTATTAATGTCGGTGATGTAGCCCTGGTGCCGAGTCCCGCTTACCCTGTCTATGCCATTGCCACCATGTTTGCAGGTGGCACTCCCTATGAAATGCCCCTGGTGAAAGAAAATAATTTTCTGCCCGATCTGTCAGCCATTCCTGCAGAGGTACTCGGCAAGGCTAAAATGATGTTTCTGAATTATCCCAATAACCCGACTGCAGCCCCGGCAACGCAGGATTTTTTCAGAACGGTTGTTGATTTTGCCGTGAAACATAACATTATGATCTGTCATGATTTTGCCTATTCAGAAATGACTTTTGACGGTTATGTCCCTCCAAGTTTTCTGGAAACACCCGGTGCCAAAGATGTCGGCATTGAGTTTCACTCCCTGTCAAAAACCTACAATATGACCGGCTGGAGGATCGGCTGGGCGGCAGGTAATGCAGAGATCATAGGTGGGCTGGGAAGAATAAAGAGTAATATCGACTCCGGTATTTTTGAGGCGATCCAGGTGGCTGGTATCGAGGCCCTGGAGGGAGACCAGCAATGTCTGGAAGATATGCGGGCCATCTACACAGAGCGGCGGGATGTTTTGGTTGAAGGCTTGAAAAAACTTGGTATAAACGCTCAATCTCCCAATGCCACTTTTTATGTCTGGTTTGAGGTG
>JBHPCH010000156.1:0-3096 GCA_042576125.1 Thermodesulfobacteriota bacterium | reverse complement strand
TTGGTTTTTAAAACAGGCATCGGGCAGTTCAGGCCTTTTAAATCTACAACTTCATCCGGGGTAATATCAGACATGGTAATTCTCCTTCATTATGTATTGGTTATTCAGTGTTTAATTTTTAAATTTATTATACGAACAGGTTAATATTAGCATCAAGGCCAAAATCAAGGTAGTCAGCGGCACCACCAACTTTCACGCCCTCAATAAGGTCATCCTGGGTTAAGCCTGTCATTTCCAATGTTGGGGTGCAGGCAACCATCTTGACATCCATCTCAAGACAAACATCAATCATTTCAGGGATTGACGGCCAGTTGATTTTGCCCATCATTGATTTCATCATCATTGTGCCAAGGGCTGTCATGCCGGGCAGCATGCCGATGATGTTGGGCATTGGAACAGGTGACGGCATTGCAGGATTGGCGATCGGAGCTACTTTCAGGTTTGCATATTTATGCTTGTTAACGATATCTACTCCGTAAAAGGTGTAAAATATCATGGTTTCTACATCCATGGCAGCAGCGGTGGAAGCAAGAATTAATGGCGGGTATGCCATATCAAGTGTTCCCTTTGAGGCAATAATAGCCATTCTTTTTGGTTTTTCTTCGCTCATTGTTTCCCTCCTGAAATTTAAAGTATAAGTATATTAAAATGTATTAACTAGGTTAATTGTGCCTTTATGGCTTCCATTGAAGAACGCAGGGTTTCTAAAGCGCTAATAACGCCAGTGCGCTGGCCGGGTTCTATCTGGCCAAGAAGCTGCTGGTGCAGGGAAAACATGAATTCCTCAATTTCCCTAACCTTACGCTGGCCTGAAGGGGTAAGGTTAATAAGTTTGACCCGGGCATCGTTAGGGTCGGGCGCTCTTTGCACCAAGCCCTTTTTTTCGAGATTTTCTACAATGACCGTAGCCCTGCTTTTTGCCACTTCGAGCAGTCCTGCTATTTCAATACCGGTGAGGTATTTGTGCCCATCAAACAGCATGAGGCATCTTAATTCAGCCTGTGGCATATTAAAGGCTTTTGCTTCATTGGTATAACGTTCCTTGCAGCAATTGTGCAGTTCACCAATGAGTTCCTGCAGCTTATTGGCCTGGTACTCTAAAACACGTTCATCATTTGTTCTATTGACATCGTTCATAATATTAACTATATTTAAGTGAGAAATTTATCTTTGTCAAGAAAAAAGTTAACAGTCGTTAATTAAGTTATAATAGCCTTTTTAGAGGTGTTTAGCCGTTATATGTTAAATAATATAAACATTTATATTAGTAATAACTACCAAATAATAGATGTTTTTTTTAAAAAAAGGTAAATTTTGTGAACTATATGAATTAATTGTTATTGGAGAACAACCATGGAATTGAAAAAGAGGTATGAAGGGGGATGGAGCCCTTATGTGGCAGGAGGCCTCAGTGGGCTGGTATTAATTGTTTCCGTATTGTCTGCCGGAAAGTTTTTTGGAGCGTCGACAACTTTTGTCCGCTCAGCCGGAATGCTGGGCAAGTATTTTGGGCCGGATCGTGTATCCCAGCTTGAATATTTTATCAGGTATCTCCCCAGGTTTGACTGGCAGTTTCTGTTTGTTATCGGAATTTTTCTGGGTTCCCTCCTGTCTGCATTGACGTCAGGCGGTTTCAAGTGGCAGGGGGTGCCTGACATGTGGGCTGAACGGTTTGGTACCAATCCTGCCCTGAGGGGCATTGTGGCCTTTGTTGGCGGTATTGTCGCTATGTTTGGTGCCAGGCTGGCAGGAGGATGTCCAAGTGGTCATGGGCTTTCAGGAATAATTCAGTTGGCAGTCAGTGGCCTGATCGCCATGGTGTTTTTCTTTGTAGGCGGCATCATTATGACGCGCATTGTCTATTATGGGGGGAGCAGCAAATGAATGCAGAAATGATTTATGGACTGATAACAGGTGTATTTTTTGGTTTTCTTCTCCAGAAAGGGGGGGTGGTCAGATACGACAAACAGATTGCTGCACTGCGATTTCAGGATATGACTATCATCAAATTCATGATGTCCGCAATCATTGTGGGCATGGTAGGTATTCATTTTTTTGAGATTTTCGGTCTGGTGCGGCTTTTATTTAAACCTGTGGTGCTCGGCGAAAATATTGCAGGAGGGCTATTGTTCGGTCTTGGCTGGGGGCTTCTTGGGTACTGCCCCGGCACCCAGGGCGGAGCACTCGGAGAAGGTCGTTGGGATTCTCTCTGGGGCATCCTCGGCATGATAGTTGGCGGCGGGTTATATGCAGAAACCTATCCCTTTCTCATGAAAAATATTCTTGGTTGGGGAAACTTCGGCTATCTTTCACTTCCCCAGCTGATTGGTGTGAATCGCTGGCTGGTCATTCTGGTTTTTGTGATCGGAGTTCTTGCCATGTTTCGCTGGTTTGAAAAAAAAGGCCTTTAATACATGTTATTATGATTTGATTTATAGGTAACCAGACTTCCTGTAATACCGAAAAGCCTTTCCTTAACCGGAAAGGCTTTTTTATTTTCAGAATTTAAGTATATGAGTTACTTGCAAGAACGTGCACAATCAATGTCATCTGGATTGAGTCAATAAAACGCTTATAAAAGGTAAACATGCAATGTAATAAAACATACGTATAAATACCTAATAAAAGTTGATTTTAGAAACACTCTTTTGTTAGTATGGTTGAGTCGCAGAATAATATGAAAACTGTTCAGGTAAGGGTTTTGAAAATTGGGCGCTATATTTAGTTGTAATAAAGAAATTTATTATTTAGATGTAAGTTGTTCCGCCCCTGTTTTTCTTTTGATTTAATTTTCATCCGTAAAATGTTTCTTTGCGGCCCGCCTGCGCATTTTAAATAATAATTACACTACAGCGGTATCCTCAACCCCTATTGCCTTAACTGATTGGAGTGAGAAAAATGAAGATTACAATAAACGGAATGGAAATAACCGCCCAGGAGGGCATAACAATACTTGACGCAGCAGAACGGGCGGAAATCTATATTCCCACTCTCTGTCATGTCAGGGGAAAGAATGCGGACAATCCTTGCGGACTCTGTGTTGTAGAGGTTGAAGGAAATGAGTCCCCTGTACGTTCCTGTGATACGAAAATTCAG
>JBHPCH010000155.1:0-3191 GCA_042576125.1 Thermodesulfobacteriota bacterium | reverse complement strand
CCTGCCACCTTCACAAGACCTGACGGCAAACAGCAGAATTTCCCTGGCTGCTTCAGATGCCAGGAGATTAACGCTGCAGAAAAAGCGGCGCCCATGGACCGTACCCAGTTCTTTCAGCGGCTGGTAGACCTTGAAATAAAACTCCTCGGAAACAGACGCATGACCGCCCCCAGGGTTAAACTGACCATTGCACAGATGATCGTCAAAGGACCACCTGTATTGTAGATGCAGGGTTTAATTTTTTATATTTTTCACTCGTTGTTCTATATGTATAAAGCAGTACTAAAAACAACCAGTTAAAATAAGAATTTCCATCTTGTATAGATACAAGATGTCAATCGTCCTGCCGTCTTGTTGCAGGACAACAGGTTGTGTCGCTATATAATAAATATACGACACAGCCGATGACACAGTAGCTTTGCAAGATTGGGAATTCAAAAGTCAATTTAGTTAATAAATACATGAACATAGAAAACGAAAAACTCAGAAAGTCAATTCTGGAAGTAATCAACACCCAGATAAAAGACAACGACCCGCCGGAGACAAAACAGGCATTCGACAGGCTAAGGGGAGAAGGTTTTTCTGAAGAAGAAACGCTTAAACTTATCGGTTACGTGGTGGCTTCAGAAGTTTTTACAGTTTTAAAAGAAAACCGGCCCTACGATCATGAAAAATATATTTCAGCCTTAAAGGCCTTGCCGAAACTTCCCTGGAAAAAAGAGGCCTGAGGTGTTTCTGCCGCTGCTGCATCTTGTCCTGCATGTTGTCGTCCCGGGCATTACCGCCAGGCTGGCCTATAAAAAAATCTGGCTCAATGCCTGGTTGATTATGGTGCTTACCATGATAGTAGATCTTGACCACCTGCTGGCATCTCCCGTGTACGCCCCTGAGCGCTGCGGCATCAATTTTCACCCTCTTCATTCCTACCCGGCAATAGGGGCTTATTTTCTGCTCCAGGCTGTACCAAAATTAAGAATTATCGGTGTGGGACTCCTTATCCATATGGGACTTGACTTTATAGATTGTGTAATATGAAAAAATGAGACTCTCCCTGAAAACACATGACGGAAATCCGGAAAAGCCTGTTGTGGTGCTTATTCACGGCCTGGGCATGAACAATTATTTCTGGGTCGATCCGAAAAAATGTTCTGTTCTGGGAGGACTGGCCCCTTTAACGGTTTTCCTCGCCGACCCGGAAAAGATGCCTGCCAACACACTATCATTCGGCTCTGTTGATCCGGAGGTCCAGGGACTCTGGAATTATTTGAAAGCTGCCGGGTTTTCACTGGTCTCCTGGACACAGAGCCAGCCCCTGGGCCCTATTCATATTGCAATTGAAGAACTTGAAGCCGCTCTGTCAGCAGCAGCAGAAAAATGGCCGGGCAGACCTGTCTACCTGATCGGGCACAGCCGCGGCGGACTTATTGCCCGCAGTTTACTGCTGGGAAAACAAGAGACCGATGTCAAAGGTGTTATAACCATCTGCAGTCCCCATGCCGGGACCGACATGGCCAAGTTCTCCGGCTATCTGAAGCCTGCCGGTTCATTGCTGGAAAAAATCATCCCCCGCAAATCCAAGGTCATGCTGACCAAGGCCCTTGGCCGCCTTTCGGAATTTCTCCAGAGTCCTGCCATCGGAGAACTCACCCCGGATTCAGACTATCTGAAATCAATAAACAAACCTCTGCCGAAACAGTTAAGAAAACTTTCATTCGGCGGCACCAGTCCGGCACTGTTCCAGCTCACCGTGCGTCTGCCTGCAGACAATCATAAAACCATAAAATTTCCTGACCTGCTTGCCGCAGCAGTTCCGTCAGAACATCTTCCCAGGGAACTGACCCCGGGGCTTGGAGATGCCCTGGTTTCAGCAGCAAGCGCAAGACTTTCAGGCAGCATACATCATGATTTTCCTGACAACCATGTCAGGGCTGCCTATGATTACAGGATCCACACAATCATCCGTGATTTTTTAATGTAAAAAAAGAACAACAATTTTCCAGGCCCCATAAGTGCTGATAAGTGGATTAGATCATATATTGTGATTGTCGAATCTATGTAAATATATTGCTTTCAATTCCTCATTGAAGGTCATAAATCCTGATTAATCAAGATACCCGGTGAAAATGTAGTCTTGAGGAATCATTCAACAATCACAATTGGTGGTTATTGGGCAGGTCTAAAAACTTGAACAAATTAAAGCAAAGAATCTCCAATAGGATAAATATTTAAAAAACCCTCGCCTTATTTTTATTTTTTGAGATCCATCAAATGAGACTCGCATTTTCCGGATAAAGCCAAATTAAGATTTATTTTTCCCTTTTGATAAAACGGATCTATAGAAAGCGCCTCCTTAAATCTTTCAACCGCACTGTCAACTTCACCCTGTGCACATAAAGCAATACCGAGATTATTATAACTGCTCTTATAATTCTTATCTTGATCTATTGCCCTCTTATAGAGTGCTACCGCCTTGTCGAATTGTTTTTGACCTGCATAGATGAGTCCCAGATTGTTTAATGCCTCAACAGAATCCGGTCGGAGTTTCAATGCTTCATTGTATGCATTTATCGCCTGCGATTGCATATTTTGATCAGATAAAACATGTGCAATATTCATATAATCTGCATAGGAATCAGGGTCAATATTCAACGCCTTCAGGAAATAACTTACAGACTCCTTCGGATTATTTATCCTGGCCATTTCAATTCCTAAATGACTATATAACTTTCTTAAGAATGTGTTCTTGCTTTGTTGCTGATAATTATATCCCTTCAGTGCAAGGAGGTATTGCTCAATTGCTTCCTGCGGCCTGTTCATGGCAGAATAGCCTGCACCCAGGTTTAAATAAATCACCGGATGCCGGATGCCAATGTCACGAGCATGCTCGAACAGCGTCACGTCATTCTGCCAGTAAGACACCTGTTTCCTTGAAATCCCTATAAGAATTATTATGAAAATACTTGAGGCGATAATAACTCCGGACAATTTAATCTTCCGCCGCTCAATCAGGTCCGCCGCTCCCCAAACCGTCACAATGAGCAACCCTACCATGGGAACATAAAACCAGCGGTCAGCCATAGCCGGCCAGAGACCTGCCTGCACCAACCCTATTACAGGAACAAGCGTTCCCAGGAACCAGAACCATCCGGTAAACAGGTATTGGTTTTGCGGAGATTTATAAATAACCAGGA
>JBHPCH010000154.1:0-3249 GCA_042576125.1 Thermodesulfobacteriota bacterium | reverse complement strand
AGTTCAGCGTTATCCGTAAGATGGTCCGGGATTTAAACTGGGATATCAAGATTGTCGGCCATCCAATAGTCCGGGAGGAAGACGGTCTGGCCATGAGTTCCCGCAATACCTATCTTTCAGATGAAGAAAGGGGGAAATCTCTCTGTCTTTATAAGGCAATCCGGCATGCAAAAAAAAGATTCGACAACGGCTTAACAGATGCGGAGCTCTTAAAATCTGAGATCCGTGATATTATTTTAGCCAATTCAGGGGTTACTGTTGACTATATCTCTGTTGTCGATAAATATAATCTCTCTGACAAAGATGTGATTGATTCAAAGAGTGTTCTGGCCCTGGCTGTAAAAGTAGGCAAAACGAGATTGATTGATAATTGCCTTCTGGGAAGTGATACTGCAACAACAAGAAACTGATATTGGTGAATTTCAATGCAACGGAACATGTTAAAATCAAAAATACACAAGGCCACCATTACTGATGCAGATTTGAATTACGAGGGCAGCCTGACAATTGATAAAGTACTTATGGATGCTGTTGACCTGCGTCCCTATGAACGGGTTATGGTCTATAACATTAACAATGGTGAACGCTTTGATACCTATGCCATTGAAGGGGAATCAGGCTCGGGAGTGATAGGTTTGAATGGCGCCGCCGCCCGCAAGGGGTTGATCGGGGATCAGATTATTATTGTAAGTTATGCTTTGTTTTCTGAAGATGAATTAATGGATTTCAGTCCGAAAATTGTATTACTGGACAAATCGAACAAGATTAAGAAGTGGTTACATAAGTAGAGTAAATACAATAAGCAACCTATCAAGGAGAATATGCAATGCCAGGCTTTGAGGTCTTTGGTGAGAAAGAAAAACAGGAAATAATGGACGTACTTGAAACCGGGGTTCTGTTTCGTTATGAATTTGGTGAACAGCGCAAGGGCGTGTATAAGGTACGTACTTTTGAGGAGAATTTTGCCAAATACAATGGGGCGGGTTACGCCCAGGCAGTGACCTCGGGAACCGTCGCCCTGAAGGTCGCGCTGGCAGTGCTCGGTGTCGGGCCGGGTGATGAGGTCATCACCCAGGGATTCACCTTTGTGGCAACCTGGGAGGCAATTTTTGATGTTGGCGCCATACCTGTTTTCACAGAAGTTGATACCACCCTTAATATGGACCCCAAAGACCTGGAGAAAAAAATTACCGAGAAAACCAAGGCCATTATCCCTGTGCATATGCTTGGCTCAGGAGCCAGAATAGATGAGATCATGGCTATTGCGGATAAACATAATATCCCGGTAATTGAAGATACGGCCCAGGCAGCTGGAGCAACATGGCGGGGCAAACACCTCGGTACGTTCGGTAAATGCGGGACTTTTTCTTTTGATGCGGTCAAGACCATGACTACAGGCGAAGGCGGGATGATTATAACCGATGATGAAAAGATCTGGCGCAACATGTCAGAATATCATGATCACGGGCATGACCATGTCCCGAACCCTGGCGGCAGAGGAGGGGAAGGCAGAAGTTTTATTGGATTCAACTACCGCATGATGGAAATTCAGGGTGCCATAGGTATTGCCCAGCTTGCTCAGCTCGATGACATGATTGCAGCCCAGAAAAAGAATAAAGCAACCATGCGTAATTCGGTTTGCAAGCTTCCTGGAGTTACTTTCAGAAACCTGGTTGATGAAGAAGGTGACTCAGCAACATTTCTGGCTTTCTTTTTACCAAGCCGTGAAAAAGCAATGTCTGTTAACCGGGTATTGCAGGAGAATGGGGCAGGAGCGATCAGCTTTGCCGATAATACCTGGCATTACTATCCAAAATGGGAGCATATAATCAACGGTTCAACTATAACAGAGAGCGGTTGGCCGTTTAAGGATCAGGATGGCAGGAGAAGGGTGGTGTATGATCCGCAAAACCTGCCGGATTCGGCAGAAATAATGGACAGGCTTCTGGTGTACCAAGTGCCGATTAAATTGTCTGATGAACGTATGCAGCAGATTGATGCTGCCATGGAAAAGGCAGCCGCTGATCTCATAACCTGATACAGCAACATCTATTTCGTCATTTCGTCCCAGGGAACCCGGCATATTATTATATAGCCGGGTTCCCTGCTCCTTATATCTGCAACTGTCCCAAGTTGTGAGATATAAGGTAGTTGATTAATTCTTTAAATTATCAATATTGTTTCTGGTGAACACTCTACTGAAACATACTGGATGTATTGTTTAGTTTTTGAAAGGGTGCGGAAATTAAACACTTGTTGCAGTTATATTGAGTCAATCAATAATGAGGTGCCGCTCTTTAACGGCTTCAAGGCCCTCAGCGGTTGATTTGATTTCCATATTAACCTTATGAAATCGGATAATCCCTCCAGAGGTAAAAACACTCACAAAAAGTGACTCTCCACTATTACAGAAGAGGTTTTGTCGAATCGGGATCTCCTTTGTTTTGTAGGCTTTTCCAAATTCAAGCGGCCAATCTACGGTAAATGAATGGTCTCCAGGCGCAACAACATTTTTAAGAAATCCTTTTTTGGAAATAGCCCGTTTCGGATTTTCATCTATTTGAACCCGCAATGACACAAATTTACTTTTATTGCCTAAATAACTAATGATTTGGCATTGTCCGTCAGGAGGATGTTCTAACTCGGATTGTTCAATTTTGGGACCCAGAAGTACATAAGTAGCATCATCGATAAGTGAGTCACTGTTTTGAAATTGGAGCATCTCCATATCAAGGCAGAGCCCCCATGAAGTGCAATCTTTTATTTCGTGAAAAAAACCTTCGTGGTTTGTTATTACTTCGTAGCGCTTTAGTTTATTGTCTTCATTCATTTCTATAAATAGAAAAGCTATAATCCTCAATTCCATAAACCCAGGACCAACCCATGCTACCCAGCTAGTCCTGTGTTCTTTATATAGCAGCAACTTGCCATTGTTTCTTATGGCTAGAGGTTCCCATAGGTGATCTTTAATTTCGGCCAGTGTTGTTTCTTCAGGCTTTAAAAACTGTAGTTCTTCGTTTTGAAGTGGTTCTTCAGGAAATAAAGGGATGGCAATAGGAATTGGTGTGCATGAAGATATTAAAATAAATATGAGTATACTCTGTATTGTTAAAAATAATTTCATATGCCTTGCTAATAAGACTTAATACTCCCATATATTTTATCTTAAATTCCAAAAGTCCATATTGCTTGCCACAATCTTGATATCCCAGTTTAAATCCCGGACCATCTTACGGATAACGCTGAACT
>JBHPCH010000153.1:0-3359 GCA_042576125.1 Thermodesulfobacteriota bacterium | reverse complement strand
TTTAGTCACTTTAGTCACTTTGATCTTTAGTCACTTTAGTCACTTTGATCTTTAGTCACTTTAGTCACTTTGATCTTTAGTCACTTTAGTCACTTCTTAAACTTCTTCCATACTTTCACTTCTCTGAAATTTCAGCATTTACTTCCATTGAATATTTTTCCGTTGTTTCCTCAATAAATTTCCTGCAGAGTGAAACGGTTTTTTCACTCTCAGCAATAGTCGGTTCATGTTTGGCGAATTTTACCAGGTCGCAATGGCTGAGGAAGTCAGCCAGGAGCGTTTTATGGCTGCCAAGTAATGAATTCCCATGTGACTTTGCCGCAGAAAGCTCCGTGAGAAATTCTTCAGTGGTCCGTTCTGCTGCCCTGAAACCGAAACGGTTTTCAATATAATGGCGCAGGATGTCCGAGATTTTCAGGTGGAAAAGTTTTACCCCGCCTCTGGAAAGGAGGTCTTCTGCCAGCAGTTTTTCCAGTTCCTGCAAGGCAACTTCCTCAGGACGCAACTGGATCGCAACCGTTTTTTTATCCCTGGAGGTTCTCTGCCAATAGAGAAAACCGGCAATTGCCAGAAATATTAAAAGCAGGACGAGACCAACCAGCAGGATTTGTAATGCAGTATTTTCAGGCAGGGAAAGCGGTCCTTTGATATCTTTTATCTCCAGACTGTCAGCATCTTTGTCCAGAAGAGATTTTACAGCAATTTCTATCTCTTCTGTTGCAAGCCGGGTCATTTCCTCTCCGTTATTCCTGTCGATAAATGTGACAGTCATTGCCGGGATAGTATAGGTTCCGGGCAGATAGGGTTCCAGGAGATAGGTGACACCATAAATGATGCGAACAGTATCTCCGGTTCCTGCCATCCGTGCCGGGTGTTTTTTGACATCTATGAGGGTGAAATCTCCAAGGCTTGCAGAGTATGCCGGGAATTCCAATTCTATATTTTCCGGAGCGGATGATTCAAGAACCACATTCAACTGTTCCGCGATTGTGATTTCTTTTTTATTAATCCTCTGGTCCAGAGTTGCCTGTCCCTGGCTGTAGGTTTTGAAGAGTGCTGCATCGTCAGATAATGTTGTATCGGAGGGCTCCGGAACACAGGAGTACTGGAGAAGAATCAGAAAAATAAAGATTGCTGCAGTAACATAATAATTTCTGCGCTGGGGATATTTTTGATATATCTGAAAATTTTTGTCCATCGTAAGAAAGATTCTTCTGAGTTCCGAGTGATTTTTTAGGCTGTGAAAACATTTTTTATAGATTTGATAACTGCAGTGAAAATAAAGACGGTGTACCGTCAAGTCAAGGCAGAAGTTGTGGAAAATTAACTTTTTACGTCCTTGGTTTTTTGTGATATTCACTGTAAATTGCTATTCTGCCTGTTTAGTTTCAGAAAACATTCCTGAATAAAATTCAGTCGGGCTGCTGCAGGTGATTTAATTATAAACCTTAAACCACCAGCTTAGCTGGTAGGTCCGAGCAATGCTATGCGGGTAAGTTGGTGATAAATAAAGTGAAGTCCAAATATTAAAGTAATATATTGTTTTAAATCTTTTTTACGTTCATTTTGCTTGCCCAAAACGAACCAAAAAGGCAGCCGTTCAATTGGTCTGCTGATAGCAGACTTCCCTGCGCTGCTCAAAATAACCGGGCGCTGCGAAACTCGCTTCGTTTATACCCCCTTGCGGTGTGCTCAGACAGTCCTCGCGCTATTCCGGTTATTTTTCCGCTGCTCGGCTGCGTGAAATGGCGTATAAAAAATATTTTATTACTGTGGACACAAAGACCCTTTTAGGGTCATCTTATACTTCTAGGTTGTTGTTAATTTCAACAGGAGACACACCATGGCTGGACAGTGTGATATCGGCTTGATCGGGCTTGCAGTAATGGGGCAGAATCTGGTCCTGAATATGGCTGACCACGGTTTTACAGTTGCTGCCTATAACCGGACGACAAGTAAGGTCGATGACTTTATTGCCGGGTCCGGACAGGGAAAATCAATCGTCGGCTGTCACAGTCTTGAGGAATTCGTCCGGAATCTTAGAAAACCCCGTATTGCCATGATTATGGTCAAAGCAGGCGACCCTGTTAAACAGACGGTAAAGCAGCTTGCCCGATTATTGGACCCTGGCGATATTATTATCGACGGAGGCAATTCATATTTCCTGGACACCGAACAGCAGATCAAAGAGCTTGAGCCTTTGGGTTTACTCTATATGGGCACAGGCATATCAGGCGGCGAGGAGGGGGCAAGGCACGGACCGAGTATTATGCCCGGGGGTGTTAAAGAAGCCTGGCCCCGTGTCAAGCCCATTTTGCAGACTATTGCCGCCAAAGTGGGGCCGGATAACGATATTCCCTGCTGTGAATGGGTAGGTTCCGGAGGTGCCGGGCATTATGTCAAAATGGTGCATAATGGCATTGAATATGGTGATATGCAGCTTATCTGCGAGGCATACAGCCTGTTAAAGGATGGTCTCGGACTGGACAACAATGAACTCTATGATGTCTTTGCTGAATGGAACAGAGGTGAGCTTGACAGCTACCTGATTGAAATAACCAGGGATATATTCTCAGTGCCAGATGCCGGGACAGGTGAAGCACTTGTTGACATGATCCTTGACAGGGCCGGCCAGAAGGGTACCGGCAAGTGGACCAGCCATCTTGCCCTGGACCTGGGCGTGCCCACGACCCTGATTTCTGAGGCCGTGTTTGCCAGAACCTTGTCAGCATTGAAAGAAAAGAGAATGAGAGCGAGCAGGGTGCTTTCAGGACCTTCCGGAGCTATTAAAGAATTCCGGGCAACTGTTAACAGAGATGAGTTTGTCGGGCAGGTTCGGAAAGCTTTATTTGTCTCCAAGATCTGCAGTTACGCCCAGGGTTTTTTTCAGCTGCAGGCGGCAGCCGTCGAATACGGCTGGGATCTGAATTACGGTGAGATCGCCATGCTCTGGCGCGGCGGGTGTATCATCAGGGCGGTATTTCTCGAGGATATCAAAAGGGCCTATGATCTCAATCCAGAACTGGAAAATCTGCTGTTGGATAAATATTTCAGGGAGTCGGTGATCTCCAGCCAGGATGCGTGGCGGCAGGTAGTCTGTTCTGCTGCCCGGCTTGGTATTCCCATACCGGCTATCAGTGCAGCCTTGAACTATTATGACGGTTATCGGTGTGAGCGGTTACCCCATAATCTTCTGCAGGCGCAGAGAGATTATTTCGGGTCCCATACCTATGAACGAATAGATGTCGAGGGTTCTTTTCATACAGATTGGCAGAAGTTGAAAAGATGAAAGTGACTAAAGTGGCTAAAGATCAAAGTGACTAAAGTGACTAAAGATCAAAGTGACTAAAGTGACTAAA
>JBHPCH010000152.1:0-3510 GCA_042576125.1 Thermodesulfobacteriota bacterium | reverse complement strand
AATAAATAATGATGGAATGCTAAGATATGTAAAAAAAATATCAGAAAAAGCTTGCGCGATTGTTTAGAATTCTTTTCTATAACCACAAGGAATAATACTTGAAAAAAGAACAGGGAGCGCTTCAATGAGAAAAGGTCTGATTACATTTTTGATCGTTGCTATGGCAGCTCTGCTTATCAATGGCTGTGTTGCTGCCAAGAAAGAGAAAGTATCCTTTGATGACATCACCCGTAATCGTAAATCCCGGTGGTTGGCATGAGGACTGTGATAAGGTGGCATCAGGTGATATGTTTAATATTGCCTTTAAAAGTTCAAAGCCGGGGTTGTATGAAATTCATTACCACCATAGAAATGTAAAACACGAGTATAAAACCCAGACACTGGCGGATGGGTTTAAAGGCAGTATAAAAGCGGAGATCGATGTAGTATATTGCTTCATGTTTCTCAATGAAAACCCTGAGCCTGTCACCCTGACATATGACATGAGTGTTGAGGAGAATTAAAAGAACTACAGGTTTTAAGTGACTAAAGTTTCAAGTGACTAAAGTGAGCTAAAGTTAAGGTCCTTTACAAATAGTGCAAAAAAATGCTGGCAACTCGCTGCATTCCTTATTACTGAAGCTTCCGGTGTATTAGGGAGAGGTGTCGATAAGCTGATTTTAGCAATTCCAAACTTGAGAGTACGTCTCTCCAGATTTTTTGAAAATTCCTTATTTGTCAAAACTTTAGTCACTTTCAATTTTAGCTCACTTTAGTCACTTCTTCAACCTTTGCACACTTTTAATTCTTTGAAATTTTTCAACATTTTCTTCCCTCGAACCTTGAAACCTTGAAACCTTGAAACCTTGTGTCAATCGTCGTCTGTTTTGTAAGACGACAAACCTAGACCCCTAGTTGTTTCCTGCGCCGTTCTGATATAAGGGTTTCAATAATTAACAGCAAAAACGCGATACCGATAAAAATCTGGAATTTTTCCTCATATTTTTCAATGGTTTCTTCCTCAAGTTCCTTTTTATCAGCAGAACCAATAAGCTGCAGGTAGACATCGCCAAGGTCGATTGTTCCGGTGGCAACGTTCAGATACCTGCCACCGGGTGTTGCCAGGGCCATCTGCCGAAGCGTATCCCCATCCAGCCTGCTCCAGACCTCCTGTCCTTTATACTGCAGGAAAGTCCTGCGTCCTGCTGCATCAGTAACCGGGATACGTTTGCCCTCATTTTCGTCGCCAAGGCCGATGATAAAAAGGCGTATCCCTTTTGCAGCAGACTCTCTGGCAGTTTCCAGGGGAAAACTTTCATGATCTTCACCGTCTGTAATCAGGACTATATCCTTGAATTGTTTTTCCTGGCTGTCCAGCACCTGGTCAAGAACTAAACGGATGGCATCGCCGATCATGGTCCCGCCCCTGGAAATACTCTCGATGGAGGTGTTTTCAAGCATCATGCGGAAAAAACCGTAATCCAGGGTGAGGGGACACTTGATTGCGGCTGTTCCGGCAAATGCAACCAGGCTGACCCTGTCTCCCCTCAGCGTGTCAATAACATCGGCAATGGCAAGTTTTGCCCTTTCCAGGCGGTTTGGCGCCAGATCTTCAGCCAGCATGCTTTTTGAAACGTCGAGTACAAAAACCACATCACGCCCTGTCCGTTTGACCGTTGTTTGCTGCAGGTTCCAGGCAGGCCGTGCCAGGCCGATTATCAACAGGAAAAATCCTGCGAGAACAAGGGCTGCCTTCCATCTGCGCCTTACCGGATTGACTGAGACAAGTTTATGCTGCAGACTTGTACCAATGAATTGTTTCAGTAGCTGTTTGCGCCTGCCCGCACTGTATAGAAAAAGGCCTAAGAGCAGGGGCAAAAACCAGAGCAGGTAAAGCATGCCAATGTTATACAGCCTGAAATCGTTCATGGGATCCTCCTGAACCAGGTGGAGCGCAGTATGGTTTCCAGGGTGAGCAGTATCAGGCCTGCCAGTGCAAACAAAGTGAACTGTTCCTTGTAATCAACATAGCGGACAGACTCGATCTCGCTTTTTTCCAGTGTATCTATTTCCTCATAGATCGATCGGAGTGCATCGCCGTCTTCAGCCATCCTGAAAAGTCCGGAGGTTGTTTCCGCCAGTTGCGAGAGTGTCTGTTTGTCCACGCCGGAGCCCCTTTGCATAATCCGGGCACCCAAAAGAGAGGGAATTTTCAACAGGGATTCCTCTGCGCCGATACCGATGGCATAAATTTTTATTCCCCATTTTTTTGCCAGTTCGGCTGCCTCCCGGGGTGTTCGTCTGCCTGCATTCTGTTCGCCGTCGGTAAGCAGGATGATAATTTTACTCTTTATCTCGTAAGAGGATTCCCGGGTATCTCCAGTATTGTTCTGCTGGAGTAATGTCTGCTCGGCCTTCTGCAGACGGGCCGCTGCCAGGGCCAGTCCATCCCCGATTGCAGTGCCGTCTTCTTCTCTGCGATTGACAAGTTTTATCGGCTCGACAAATGATGCGAGAGCATCATGGGCCAGGGTCAGCGGACAGGCTGTGTCAGCATAACGGGCAAAAGTGATCAGTCCGATCATATCATTGGGTCTGCCCGCAAGACTGCCCTTGTTGCCCTTGACAAATTCTAGAAATACTTTTTTCGCAACCTCAAGCCGATTCATGGTTTCCCCTGCGAATTTCATTTCGGCGTTCATGCTGCTTGAGCGGTCAATAACCACCTCAATAGCCACTCCCTTGCTGATGTCATATATTTTCTCCATACCCTCCATGGGTCGGGCCAGGGCAAATATCAATAAAATCAGCGCCAGAAGACGCAGAATAAAAGGCAGGTGAATTAACTTTTTTCGCAGGGATGTTCCTGCTTTAGAAGCATGGAGGATTGTCGGGAATAAGGTGGTTCCTGACCGCATACCCGCAGATGAACGGCTAAAATATTTGAATATGATTATGGGCAGGAGCAGCAGAAGCAGGAATGCCCAGGGGGTAGCGAAGATCATTATAATTTAGGTTTCAAGGGTTCCAGGTTTCAAGGTTTCAAGTGACTAAAGTGAACTAAAGTTTTAAGTGACTAAAGTTAAGGGCCTTTACCAATAGAGCAAAAAATTGCCAGCAACTCGCTGCATTCTTTATTTATTGGTTTTATATTTTCTATTATCACAAAATTTAACTCAGATATCATTTCAAGCCAATATTGAGTCTCGCTGGCCTCACTTTCACAAATTTTAATTTTGTTTTTAAAATCAGCCTTGCTTCTTGCACGATTGGCCTCTCTGTAATTTGCACCAATTGAAGTTCCTGATTTAGCAATTTGATTCCTTATTACTCTGGCTTCAGGGGTACTGGGAAGAGATGTTGACAAGCGGATTATATCAATCCCGAACTTGAGGGTACGCTCCTCCAGATTTTTTGCGAACTCTTTGTTTGTCAAAATTTTAGTCATTTCATCTCTAATCACTTCGATCTTTAGTTCACTTTAGTCACTTTGATCTTTAGTCACTTTAGTCACTTTGATCTTTAGTCACT
>JBHPCH010000151.1:0-3625 GCA_042576125.1 Thermodesulfobacteriota bacterium | reverse complement strand
CCAATTAAACAGGAGGCAGGCTTTCTTGGCTACCTGTCAGACATTATGTCTATCAGTTTAAAATAGCAGTACCTTCCTAACAAGTTACTATTGCCAGTACACACCTTAACTGGTAATTTTCCAATTTTGATTCAACATTGTGGCAAGGTATTTATAATTTGGGTTTATTAAGAAAATAGCAGATTCAATAAATACAAATGACGTTTCCCCTCAAAATTAGGCCAGTGTAAAAGAGAGTTCTCCATGTTAAATTAGCATTTGGAGGACATTATGAAAAGAAGTCGTTTTACCGAGGAGCAGATAGTCAAGGTACTCAAGCTCCAAGAAAATGGTTTAAAAGTAACTGAGATATGCCGCCAGAGTGGGATTTGTGAACAGACCTTTTACCGTTGGAAGTCAAAATACGGTGGCATGGAGGTTTCTGAGGTTAGGCGGCTTAAAGATTTGGAATCAGAGAATCGCAGACTCAAGCAATTGATAGGCGAGAAAGAGCTTGATATTCTTGCTCTGAAGGCAGCACTAGAAAAAAAGTATTAACGCCTTCACACAAGAAACAGGCCGTGAAGGCGATGAAGGATATCGGCGTAAGTGTCCGTCGTGCTTGTGTTTTAACAGACTTGAATCGTTCTACATACCAGTACCGGCGCCAAGAAAGAGCAGATGAAGATCTGTTGCGGAATCGTTTAAGGGAGCTGGCATTACAACGGCCACGTTTTGGCAGTCCAAGGCTGACTGTGTTACTCCGGCGGGAGTTTGGGCCGGTGAACCATAAGAGAGTAGAACGAATATATACAGAAGAAGGTCTCCAAGTGCCGTTACGTCGCAAGAAGCGTCGACGTGGAGTCATAAGGCAAGTGCCACTTGCGCTTCCGACAAGACCCGGCGAGCGCTGGTCAATGGACTTGGTGGCAGATAGTTTCAGCGATGGAAGACGTTTTCGGGCCTTGACAGTTGTAGATGATTTTAGTCGGGAATGCCCGGCCATAGAAGTTGATACTTCAATATCAGGCGAACGTATAGTTCGTGTAATGGAAAGGCTTTCAGAGAGTGGTTCGTTGCCTGAAATTATTGTTACAGATAATGGTCCGGAGTTTACCAGCCGAGCTATGTTGGCCTGGGCTGATGAGAATAATATAAGGTTACATTTTATTGAACCAGGGAAGCCGACCCAAAATGCTTTTGTAGAGTCATTTAATGGTAAGTTCAGAGATGAATGCCTCAATGAAAACTGGTTTAAGAACTTAGAGGATGCCCGAAAGAAAGTTGACTACTGGAGACATGACTACAACACCACAAGACCCCATCGATCCTTGCGGCAAATGACTCCACAAGAGTATAGAAAAAAAATGGATTTTAAAGATAACGAAAAGAGGAAAGAACTCTCTCTAGCCGTGGCATGAAAGATGGGGGAAGGTCACAAAGAGTCTCAGCAATGAAAAAACGTATTAGCAAAAAAGAAGTCGAGGCTATGTATAAAAATGAGAAACAACGGCCAGTTGAGTTGGTTTTCTATAACGAAGGTCTGCGTAAAAGCATTGGGCAAAGGAAACCAAGCAAGGACTTATTAAAAGAACTTGATGAAGATACATCCGAAACAATTAACGGTGAAACATCCGATCAAGAGAATAAATCAACCATATAAAAACAATAAGCATAACCAGTCGTTCAATGCCTGTTAATCATCACTTGCAGCACCATCCCAAAAGTTACTATTGCCAGTACACATCGTAACAGGTACTTTTTCGTTTTATAGTCAACATTGTGGCAAGCAATATGGGATTTTTTAACTGAAAATATTATGAACCTGGTTTAATTTCGTGATTTCTGGATCATTACTATATCTTTTTGATCACCAATTTCTCTTTTTGGGGAAATTACAAGATAATACAGAACATAAGCACCATGCGGTTCAATTAATCGTCGGTCTTGACGGGCCGATTACACTCAAATTCAATAATTCTGTTGTATCATGTCATAGTGTCTTGATTGCCTCGGATACGCGCCATCAAATTCTTGGAAGCCAAACAACCCAGCTGCATCTTCTTATAGACAACGAGTCAATAACAGCTAAAAAAGTAGGAGAAAAATATTTCCAAAAAGTAAATGTAAAACTTTTTAATGAGTCTCATGTCCGGCAATTACTAAAGCGAGCCGATTCTTTTGATGGGCCTGCCATGACCTGCAGTGACGCATTATTCCGCATTAATGAACTGTTAGGAACTCTCGTTGACCTTCAGTCAGATATAAAAAAAAAACACGATCCAAGAATACAAAGTGCCTTGGAGAAACTTCAACAATCCAGCCTAGAAAATATTACTGCAGCGGATATTTCTGGGCAGGTATGCCTATCGGAAAGCCGTTTTATCCACTTGTTTTCTGAAGAAGTGGGTATTCCATTAAGAAAATATATTTTATGGCTGCGAATTAACCGGGCAATTCAGGATGCAATGTCGGGTATGTCCCTTACTGAGGCAGCTTACAGTGCCGGTTTTTCTGATTCTGCACACTTAAGCCGGACTTTCAGAAATATGTTCGGTCTCACTCTTTCAGAAATATTAAAAAATAGCCGATTCGTTCAAGTCTTTTCCTGCGTTTCTTCCTAAATTATTAATCAACAGCAAGTATTCCGGAATTCAAAAATTCGTTCCTTCTACTTGCTAAAGACGAAACCGGTATTTTGGGAGGACAAGACAATGAAGACTGATATTATACGACTCGCCGATTACGAAAGTCCGATCGTTAAAAAAAAGGCTGAGATGCTGACTCGCGGCCATGAAACTGTTAAGGAAAAGATAGCAGCTATTTTCTACTATGTGCGGGATGACATCAAGTTCCAGTTTCCGGCCGAGGGCGACCTGGTAAAGGCATCCCAGATAATAGAATACGGTTACGCCCAATGCAATAACAAGGCAACGCTTTTCCTGGCACTGTGCAAGGCCATCGGTATTGAGGCACGGGTGCATTTTTCACTGATCAACAAGGAGATACAGCGGGGTCTGATTACCGGGCTTTTTTACAGGAAAATTCCTGAGACGATTTCGCACAGCTGGGTTGAAGTGAAACTAGATAAAAGATGGTTTAAAATTGATTCGTATATCAATGATAGTGAGTTTTACCGCGCCGGGAAAAAGAAACTGCAGGAAAAAGGCTGGAAGACAGGTTACTCCATTGCCTGTTCGAAAGGTGAATCGAGCGATGAGCTAGACTTTAACAATGAACAGTTTGTCCAGATGGATGCAGTATCGGACGATCATGGTGTCTATGATGATCCGATGGACTATTACCGGTCGCCAAAATATAAAAATAGGCCAAATGCACTGTCACTTCTTATTTACAAGATATTTATTAAGGGTGTGAACAAGAAAGTTAAGAAGATGAGGTCTTCATATGTTCATGGACTGCAATGCTGTGGATAAAAATGTTGATAAGGGGAGAGGAGGCAAAAGCAGTAAATAATCTTGTTAGAAGTATTGTTGGGTGAATCTGTCGATGACTAACATTAACTGCAAAAATAAATCCCATATAAGGCAGGGTCAGAAATGGTTCTGCCTTCTTTGTTTCAAAACTGTAAATTGCTGCTGATATGTCTGACAGTGTCAAGTAGAAAAGACCTATCCATTGCCCC
>JBHPCH010000150.1:0-3641 GCA_042576125.1 Thermodesulfobacteriota bacterium | reverse complement strand
TTTCTTCCGGTATTAAGGTTCTGGAGCAGAAAGGTTTTCGTGTAAAATATAACAAAAGACTGCTCAATAACAAAGGGTATCTCGCAGGTTCTGACCGGGAGCGGGCCGATGATTTCAACAGACTCTGGTCCGATCCTGAGGTTAAAGCCCTGGTAGCAATACGGGGAGGATACGGTTGCCTTCGCATGCTCGACCTGATTGATATGAAGCAGATACGGGAAACCCCAAAAATCCTCATCGGCTTCAGTGATCTCACCGTACTTTTAAATGCGATCAGCAGAAAAACCAGGCTGGTTACTTTTCATGGACCTGTTGTCACGACCCTTGCCAGTATTGATAAAAAATCTGAAAAAAGTTTTTTCAATGTGCTTTCGGGTAAAATACCTAACGAAATAAAACTTTCAAATTTGAAAATAGTAAATACAGGCAGGGCAAATGGGATTTTGCTGGGGGGCAACCTGACAACCCTGGTTCATATGATTGCTACACCATATGAAATTCCCTGGGAGAAAGCGGTTTTATTCATAGAGGATACCGGAGAATCTCCCTACCGCCTGGACCGCCTCCTGACTCATTTGGACAAAGCCAAACGATTACACAAGATTAAGGGGCTGATCCTGGGAACATTTACCGATAAGGTGAGAAAAGAAAAGTCAACAATTCTTAAAGGTGTAAACAACAGGGTTACCGAACTGCTTGCAGATAAAAAAATACCTATCTGGGCGAATTTCCCCACAGGACATAGCCGCCGGAATCTTACCCTGCCCATTGGAATCAAAGTGGTGATGAATTCTTCTGATGGAAAGTTAGAACTATAGAAAATTTCACGTAATTAAATAATATTAACAACTAAATAGTTGGCATTAAAGATAATCTTCAGTTGAATAAACATCTTCAGAAACTTACCGATAAATCTAAGTTCACAAATTTTATATGGGTAAAGTAAATATGGAACCAGTAAATATCGTCTGTATGAAATGGGGAAATAAATACGGGCCTGAATATGTCAACATTCTATATAATATGGTCAAAAGAAATATCACCCTGCCCTACCGTTTCATATGCATGACTGATATTGACGAAGGTATAAATAAAGAGGTTGAAGTTTTTCCTCTACCGGAATTCCAAGATCCTGTCTGGGAATATTACCGTTTTTGTCAAGCCTGGCGTAAACTGTCATTGTTCGACAAAGAACTTTTTGATTTGAAAGGGAAACTGTTATTTTTGGATTTAGATGTTGTTATCGTCGATAATATTGATTGTTTTTTCAATTACTCTGACAAGTTGACGATAATTGAAAACTGGTCACAACCAGGACGCTTAATTGGCCAGGCTTCAGCATTTTGCTTTGAAATTGGCAAATATTATCATCTGCTGGAAAAATACAACAAGCAACATGATGAAGTGATGAAAAGCAACCGTACCGAGCAGGTATATATTACACAGGAACTTGGTAAAGGAAATTTTGATTATTTTCCAGATGACTGGTGTAAAAGTTTTAAGATGCACTGCATGCCGGGTGGTATTTTAAACAGTTTTTTAACACCAACTAAAATACCCCAACACTCGAAAATTATTGTGTTTCATGGCTGTCCTAACCCCCCGGATGCTATTGCTGGCGTATGGGGTATTCCGGTGCCCTGGTATAAAAGATTCTACAAAACTGTAAAACCTACAAAATGGTTAACCCAATATTGGTATTGAAAAACGACAACAAAATTTGATTGAATACGAATGAATTAATAAAGTTCTGTCGGCCATATATAATCTTCTGATAACGGCAAATTAAACGTCACTTCAGTTATATACTTAGTTAAAAGTTTCTCGTTTAAATGCTTGTGACTTTTCTCCCAACCGCGTCTTGCAATTTCCTTACGTTCCTCATCATGGTCTATATAATACGTCACCTTGTCCAGCAATTCTTCCTTTGAGGAGAAAAAGACGAGTTCTTTATTTTCTTCAAACAGGTCTTCTAACTGGCTGTCATACTTTTTATCCCGATAGCAAAGAACAAGCAAGCCGCAACCCATGTAATGAGAGATGCGGTCGGATGAATAAAGATAGTAGTTATTATGCTCTGAGTTCTCTACAAAGTCAGACATAAAATTACCTTGGTTGATATTTAATCCCATTCTGGCATTACCAATTTTGTGATAGTAAGGGGCTCCGTAAAGGGTTGGTTTATTGTTCATGCCATAATAATCAACTTTAACTTGTCCCGACTCTTCAAGATAAAGAGGAAGCCCGTATCTCGGATTATCCTTGTTAAGCTCTACATCAGATGTCAACTTGCAGGCCCAGAAAACATCTTTCTCCTGATCACTATGTTCATGGCATCGAAGTGTTTCTACAGAACTGTCAATAGGATTGGGAATATAGCTTATAACTCCTTCCTTTTTTTCTATAGTTCCAAGAATGCTGCCTGCCGTGGTTATAAATGTCGCATCCACATGAAGCATTTTCTTTTGAATGATATCAAGTTTGTTTTGGGAAAATAAGGCATCAACACAAATCTGGACGATCTTTGCTTTAGGCAAACTCGCTCTTACTTCTAGAAGTGATTCACTTTTGATAATATCTGCTGAGACCAAAACAATCATTTCCGGTTGGAAATTCTTGCATACGTCAATGAAAACTTTATTACAATATCCGACACCAAGTTTTGATGACCTGAAAACATTACCGGCCCTTGAAGTGTCTCGATCACTTAAAAAATAAACATTGTGAGAATTCCTGATAAAACCATTACACCATTTGCGCCCATCATTATAATAATTTGCACCGCGGCTTTTATATGCGCCATTACCTACATAAAGAATTCGCAAGTCCCTACCCTCAAAACTGGAATGAAATAGATGATCCCTATAAAAATTATTGCCAGGATTTAATAAACAAGTAGCATATAATTTGCAAGCAAGATGACTTTAATAATTGTATACCGTAACATAGTTTTTCAATAGTTTTTTAAACAGCACGTAACTTACTGTCACTCTGGTAGATTTTGTTCAATTAAATATTTATTGGCGTTATTAATCAATCGTATAAAATTTGACCTACATTTAATTTGCCCCAAAAAACTTAATATGATAAATCTCCCCCCAAATTTATAAGTAATAAACAGTAATAAAAGAGTTCCAAATCAATATATTCTTAAATAAAAAAATGATCCCATTTATTGACCTGAAAACACAATATAAATACCTTCAAGAGGAAATCCAGACTGCAGTAAATGCAGTTTTGAAGCATGGTCAATTTATTCTAGGACCGGAAATAACTGAACTTGAAAATCAATTATCTGAATATACCGGTGCCAAACATGTCATATCATGCTCAAGCGGCACAGACGCCCTGCTGATGCCTCTCATGGCACTCAATATAGGCCCGGGAGATATCGTTTTTACCACCCCGTTTACTTTTATTGCCACCGCAGAAGTCATCTCATTGTTGGGTGCTATTCCTGTTTTCGTTGATATAGATCCCGAAACTTTCAACATTGACCCTTTACAGCTGAAACTTGCCATAGAAGCAGTAAAGTCTCGGGAAAGAAGTTTATATCCCTTGCCGCAGAATTTGCCTCCGGCAGCGACCCCGAAAGCAATAATACCTGTGGACCTGTTTGGGCTCCCCGCTGATTACGATGC
>JBHPCH010000149.1:0-3682 GCA_042576125.1 Thermodesulfobacteriota bacterium | reverse complement strand
TATCATATATTTGTGTTCAGGTAGCCAGGTTTCCTAACAATTTTGTGCTGTTTATGGAAGCCGCTGAAAAAAAGCAAAATTTGCCCCTGATGGCTTGAAAAAGGGATTTTTTTTCAGGTATTTGTTTGGGGGTAAGAATGCAGCTTGTGTTTTATTTAGGTTGTTTCAGCATTGAGGTCAATAAACATTAGAGCTGCGACAATCTGATTGTGTATAGAGTAACAAACGGGTTTCGCCGATGGCGAAACCGTAAAGGTTAATCTTTTTGAGGAGGTAAGTTAATGCCAAGCTACGTAGATCCTGAAAAGTGTGATGGTTGCAAAGGCGGGGACAAGACAGCCTGCATGTACATCTGCCCCAATGATCTGATGGTCTTGAACAAAGAGGAAATGAAGGCCTACAATCAGGAACCGGATGCCTGCTGGGAATGTTATTCCTGCGTAAAGATCTGCCCGCAGGGCGCGATCTATGTCCGCGGTTACAATGACTTTGTACCCATGGGCGGTCAGGTACATCCCATGAGAAGTTCCGATTCCATCATGTGGACCGTTAAATTCCGTAACGGCAACATGAAGCGGTTTAAGTTCCCCATCCGTACAACGGCTGAGGGTGCTGCTAACGCCTATCCTGATTTAAAATGTGACAATCTGGACGATGAGTTGCTTTCCACTGAGAAAGCTCTTCCGGCTCCTGATCCAGCGAAATTGGCTAAGTAATTATCAGTTAAGAAAACTTATTTTATATAAGGAGGAATAAACATGGCGTTACCTAATAAGCCGCTGGGCGAACTGCCCGCCGTAGTTGATCCTGAAATTGTAGAGCATACGTGTGATGTGCTTATCGTTGGTGGTGGTATGGCCGCTTGCGGTACAGCATTTGAAATCAAGAAATGGGCTCCGGCCGACATGAAAATTCTTTTGGTTGACAAGGCTTCCATGGAGCGTTCCGGCGCTGTAGCCCAGGGTCTTTCAGCTATCAATACCTACATCGGTGAAAACCCGATTGAAAATTATGTAAAAATGGTTCGTAACGACCTGATGGGCGTTGTCCGTGAAGACCTGATCTACGATCTCGGCCGTCACGTTGACGATTCCGTTCATCTGTTCGAGGAATGGGGCCTGCCGGTATGGAAAATAGCTGAAGATGGTTCCAACCTGGACGGTTCCAAGCCTGCCCCGACCCTGCCTGAAGGCGGCAAGCCTGTCCGTACCGGTAAATGGCAGATCATGATCAACGGTGAGTCCTACAAGTGCATCGTTGCTGAGCCTGCCAAGACAGCCCTTGGCGAAGAGAACTGCCTGGAAAGGATTTTCATCGTTAAACTGTTGCTTGACAAAAACGTACCGAACAAGATTGCAGGTGCTGTTGGCTTCTCCACCCGTGAGAACCAGGTACATGTCTTTACATGTAAGACAATGATGGTTGCCTGCGGTGGTGCTGTTAATATTTTCCGTCCGCGTTCAACTGGTGAGGGTAAAGGTCGTGCCTGGTATCCTGTATGGAATGCAGGTTCCACCTACACAATGTGCGCCCAGGTTGGTGCTACACTGACCATGATGGAAAATCGCTTCACGCCTGCCCGTTTCAAAGACGGTTACGGTCCGGTTGGTGCTTGGTTCCTTCTGTTTAAAGCTAAAGTACAGAACGGCCTTGGTGAGTTCTATGCCAACAGCGACGCAGTTAAAGATGAGTTGGGTAAATTCATGCCTTACGGCGCTTCCGCTGTTACCCCGACCTGTCTGCGTAACCATCTGATGATTGAAGAGCTGAAAGCTGGTCGTGGTCCTATCTACATGGCTACCGACGTTGCTCTGAACGCTTTCCTTGATGATGCGCGTGCAGCTGGTAAAGATGAGAAAGAAGTCAAGAAATTCTGGAAACACCTTGAGTCTGAGGCTTGGGAAGACTTCCTTGATATGTCCGTTGGTCAGGCCGGTCTTTGGGCTGGTGCGAACATCGAACCTGAAAAAACCGGCTCTGAGATTATGCCGACTGAACCTTATATGCTGGGATCCCATTCCGGCTGCTGTGGTATTTGGGTTTCAGGTCCTGAAGAGGACTGGGTACCGACCATTGACGGTCCAAGATCTCATCAGTACAAATGGGGCTACAACCGCATGACAACCGTTGACGGTCTGTTCACTGCCGGTGATGGTGTTGGCGCTTCCGGTCATAAGTTCTCTTCAGGTTCACATGCTGAGGGTAGGATTTGTGCCAAGCAGATGGTTAAATACTGCCGCGACAATGCTGATTACACCCCGGAACTGAAGCAGACTGCTCAGGAACTGGCCGATGAGATTTATGCTCCGGTCAAACTGTATCACGAGCATGTTGGCAAATCTACTGCTGCTGACGTTAACCCGAACTACTGCAAGCCTGCCGGTTTGATGATGCGTCTGATGAAGGCTACAGATGAGTACGGTGGTGGTGTTGCTACTTACTACATGACTTCCGGTAAGCTGCTCAACATCTGCCTGGATCTCCTGCAGATGATGCGTGAAGATTCTGCATTGATGGCTGCCGGCGATCTGCATGAGCTCATGAGATGCTGGGAAAACTACCACCGTATCTGGTGTGTTGAAACCCATATCCGTCATATCGAGTTCAGGAAAGAGAGCCGTTATCCTGGTTTCTACTACAGGTCAGACTTCCCGACCTGTGATGATGAGAACTGGAAATGCTTTGTCAACTCCACATTTGATCCTGCAACCCAGGAGTGGTTGTGTGAGAAGGTTGACTGTGTTAACGTCATTGAAACTGATCCGTGGCTCTAAAATCTATATAAGGATCAGATAATCGATCCCCTATGTAGAGACATAAAATTAATCTCCAGGCACCGTTTCGGTGCCTGGAGATTTTTTCTATACTTGGTGTTTTTGGTTGGTTGCGTTGGTTGAGATGGCTTGATACAGCTTGACACCATTGCAAATACCCTGTAGGAAGCACAAATCGTTTGAACCAAAATAATCAACCCGTGAATTATGAAAAATAATATGAATGGAGGAATGGCATGACAGACGAACACACACCTGTGAGCGGTGGTATTCTGGTCGTTGGCGGCGGTATTAGTGGGCTGACGGCAGCTTTGGAAGCCGCGGAGGTTGGGAGCGATGTCTTTCTGGTTGAAAGAAATCCGTATATGGGCGGAAGAGTTGCACAGTTGAATCAGTATTTTCCAAAACTGTGCCCCCCATCCTGTGGTCTGGAGATTAACTTCAAACGGATCAAGAACAATCGCAAGATCCGTATGTACAACATGACCGAAGTAAAAAGCGTTTCCGGTTCTGCCGGTAATTACCAGGTTACCCTGGAAACAAAACCAAGATATGTGAACAACAATTGTACCTGTTGCAATGCCTGCGTTGAAGTATGCCCCGAGGAAAGGGATAATGATTTCAACTTCAACATGGACAAAACCAAGGCAATATACAAGCCTCATGATATGGCATTTCCCATGAAGTATGCCATTGACATGGATGCCTGCACCAAGTGCGGTAAATGTCTTGAGGCCTGTAAATACGAAGCCATTGATCTTGATATGGATACCAAGACCTTTACGCTTGATGTATCTTCCATAGTCTGGGCAACCGGTTGGACTCCCTATGATGCAACCAAGATGGATAATCTCAAGTTTAATGAAAGCGACGCATGGCAGCCATATCTATGGCAGGATAGGCATCAT
>JBHPCH010000148.1:0-3690 GCA_042576125.1 Thermodesulfobacteriota bacterium | reverse complement strand
CTGCCAGCCGGGCGACCCCAATAATTTTCCCGGCAATTCCGAGATTTGTGACTGCCTTGACAACAACTGCAACGGCCAGGCTGATGACGGGTTGACCTTTGACAACGACGGGGACGGCTATACTGCCATTGGCTCCTGCGGGGGCAGTGGAGATGACTGTAACGACAATAATGCCAATATCCATCCCTTTGGCGAGTTCGTTGGTGATGGTATTGACCAGGATTGTGATGGTAAGGACCTGGTAAATGCAGTTGAGAGTACTTGTATTGGCTGCCACGGACTTGAGAGTGTTAATGGTGTTTCTACGAACCCGTTCCTTAATTATCACGTCTCAGTTTCCGCCCCGGATGGTACCTGTGTAGATTGCCATGCAGAACAGATAAACGCTGTATTGCCCGGTCATTACGGCCAGACAGTGAGAACCCTCGGCAACAATATGGACCCGGGCGATACTATCGGCTGCAACTCATGCCATGACCAGGTTTCTGATGAGCATGACTTTGGAGCTAATATCGTTGCAGCAAAGATTGCTGCTGACTGGCCAAATGTTACGTGTGACACCTGCCATGAGACCCGTGCCGATGACCATGCAACAGACTCAGCCCATGACAACAGGATTATCGACAACTCATGCGGCGTGTGCCACACCAGTGATACTTCAATCCTGGGTCAACCCGGTTCCGGTACATTGACAACACAGGCTGATGTTGACACCTTGCACGGTAACGACTGTGCACTCTGCCACGCCTACACCGGCACAAAGGTTTGTGTGAACACGGTCGAGCAGGCAATAGAAGACGGCATAAACGGCACGGATATAACCTGTCTTGACTGCCACTCGGGCTCTGCTCATCACAGCCCCGAAACAAATCAAGTGAGTTATAATCAATTGGTGGACACTTCACAGTCCCCGCCACAGGGCTGTGCAGTCTGCCACTATGACTACGACATTGCCAACGGCACCTCGCTGGGTTTGAGTACCTGGGAGACAATCCTTGTGGAGCATGATCTTGACGGGACCAAGGATGGGTCATCAAATGCATGTGGCACCTGTCATACCTCACCACGTCAAGAGGTCCAGGATGTAATTGACAGCAACAGTCCCACCACCTGCGCCGACTGTCATTCTGACAAGGTGCCGGATATTCCACATGGTATTCCGACCACCGGCAAGCACCCGGAGCATCTTGATATGTTCAATGTCAGCTGTTCAACCTGCCATTTGAGCCCTCCCTACTTTAAATCAGGAACAGATTCAAATGGAGACGGTCTGTATGACCTAGCCGAGACCGATGTCTGTTATCTTTGCCATCAGGATGGCAGCGGCACTCCGGCATCGGATGAATTCAAGGACGGCTGGCATGATCCGGACTTTGTGCTGGCCTGCAATAGCTGTCATGCACTGCCGCCCAACACTGGCACCCATCTTACCCACTATAACGGGACGGATTCCTCCCTTGTCTATGGTGATTTGCGGATCACTGAAGACTTTACGGCCGGCCAGGTATCTACTGTAAACATGATAGGCTGCGGCAACTGTCATCCCACGGATACTGTATCCCACGGTAACCAAACCTGGGGCGATGTGGAACTTGCCGTTACCGGTGGGCCAACCGGTTATCTTAAGGATCTCAGTGTAAATGGCTCCTACTCGTATGATCCGGTTACCGAAATCGGAACATGCAGTAATGTATACTGTCACAGCGTAAATTCCTGGACTACCACTGGTCCAGTGCCTATGCCCTGGCCTGAAGCTGACGGTTGGGATAAGGATGTTGATGGCTTGCCGAGACCGCTCCCAGACAATATTGTCACTGTTCGTGCTTATCAGGATGTCACCTGGAACACAGGTGAAACGTTAACCTGCAGCGGCTGCCATGGAAATCCGCCCCAAACCTCTGCGGCGGATAATGATGGCGGTGCCGGCGACAGCCATTACTGGGTGGATTCTAATGGCTATGAGAATCTGCATGTCTATAACATGTTTTTTGAGCCAATAGGCTGCCGTACCTGTCATTATGATACGGTCCAGGAGTGGGACGACACCCAGGGAGTTGGCTGGGATGAGGACTCTGGTTTTTCACCCCCAAGAAGGTACTATAACGATGTTGACATATACGATAAGGCAAAGCATGTCAACGGCACTGTTGATGTAGTTTTTGATACGGTAAACGATTATACATATTTCCCGTCTTGGAATCCTCAGACTGGGATCACCTATGAACTGGATTCTTCATCTTTTGATCCTGAATCAAAGACATGCAGCAATGTCGGATGCCATATACAGGAAACTGCAGTGACCTGGGGTCTGCCATATCGCTGGAATGAGAATACTGAATGTGACCGATGCCATGAAGCTACAGGGGCTCCTTTTGGTTCTGCTTGTTATGATTGTCACGCTCATGGGCGTGAACCGCTTTTCTGATTGTCATGGTAGCCCTCCTTAATAAATGAGTCGGTAATACTATTAAGGATATGAGAGAGGAGGTGAAATGAAAAGGGAAGATTTAAAGAAAGCATTCATGACGATGAGATGACAGTGGCTTGTGAGACGGAATTGCTTCGTCTTGATAGCTGAGAATGGGTGGATCCTAAAAATTTCAACATACCAAGAAAACTGATCTCCATTCTTATTTCGTTTCTTGAAGACTTCTGGCTTTATAAGACTTCTTGGCCCCAAATGTAAAAAGAAGACATAAAAGATTTACGATAACGCCTATCTATCACCTCTAGTGTTTTGATGAGGCGTCTTCATTGATTTAGCTGTTTGGGAACTCAGAACTGGTTGATTATTAATCTCTAAAGTATATCAGAACACTTTTTCACAAAGGCAGGGTCAAAATTCACCCTGCCTTTCATTTTCAAAACTTATGATAACCGCTGATCTGCCTGACAGTGTCAAGCAGAAAAAAATTAGCTATTATCCCCTGTTTTATAGGGGTTTTTTTGTTTCATATGCAGGGCATTAGTACTTGTGAAAGCTGCTATCAATTGACACTCGCGAATAATTCTTAAAAGGTCAAGATGTATGGTGGATATGTTGACTTAATATAACTGCAACAAGTGTTCAATTTGAGACCTCTCCCCAAAACTGAACATAACATTTAGGATGTATTAATTTTCAGACGTCATCGACTTGTGATGTCTGTTATCAATCAAACCTCATTAACCATTCTTAATGGTTAAATAGCTTCTTAATAAGTGGGGCATATGAACTACTCAGATTTTATCCCTGCTTCCTCAACTATGCGCGCTACTGATTCCATCTCATTGCGCACAAATTTGGCGAACTCAGCAGAACTCATGTTCATCGGTTCGGCACCAATTTTTGAAAATAACTTTGTCAATTCAGATGTAGCAAGCGCACGAGCAACGTCCTTCTCTATCTTATCTACAACATTTGCTGGTATAGCTGCAGGCCCCCACAGACCCCACCAGTGATTGTATTCGAACCCGGCAAGGGCGGTACGGTTGCTGCCAGCATTGTTACGCAGGCACCTCCAGACGGATACACACTGTTCGTCCATGCTGCCTATGTGATAAATCCGTCATTTTACAGCAATCTGCCATACGATCCTTTAAAGGATTTCACTGATATCGTTCCGCTTGTCAGGCAACCTTTGGCACTCGTTGTTAGTTCATCATCTGGTATTAAAAGAATTTCAGCCTTGATTGCGCTCGTGAAGTCAA
>JBHPCH010000147.1:0-3709 GCA_042576125.1 Thermodesulfobacteriota bacterium | reverse complement strand
GGGTCCGGAAGTCGGCTGTGGCGGTGCAGACTGTAAAATGGGCTGCGACTGCGACCGCTATCTCGAATTGTGGAATCTGGTCTTCATGCAGTTTTACCGGGATGAAACCGGTAAGATGACACCTCTGCCGAAACCAAGTATTGACACGGGTATGGGTCTTGAAAGAATAGCGGCCGTCGTGCAGGGTAAACTGACAAATTACGATTCAGATCTATTCACTCCCATTATCAGTTCCATTTCAACCTTATCCGGCAAGCCTTACGGGGCAGATAAACGGATAGATACAGCAATGAAGGTTATCGCAGATCACTGCAGAGCCACGGCTTTTCTGGTGGCTGACGGCATGCTGCCGTCAAATGAAGGCCGCGGATATGTACTGCGGCGCATAATGAGACGGGCTGTACGCTTTGGACGCTCCCTGGGTCTTGAAAGACCATTCCTGGCAGAAATTACTGCAGAAGTTGTAAAAAACATGGCGACCGCCTATCCGCATCTCTCCAAGGCCGCCGATTTACTTGCCAAGGTGGTTCATAATGAGGAGGAGCGGTTTCGTGAAACCCTTGACAATGGCCTTGTCATGCTCAACACAGAAATCAAAAGGCTGCAGAAAGAAGGCAGCACAACCGTTCCGGGGGATTTCATTTTTAAACTGTATGACACCTATGGATTTCCAGTTGACATTGTCAGGGATATCGCAGTTGAGCAGGGCCTGACCATTGATGAGCCAGGTTTTAATAGAGCCATGGAAGAGCAACGCTCCCAATCCAAAAAATCCTGGAAGGGGGGCTCATTGGCTGTAATGTCTGCTGGAGTTAAAAAACTTGTCGATGAAGGCCATAAAACGTCATTTGTCGGCTACAAGACCCACCGGGCAGATTCTATCATAAAGGGAATCCTGAATGATGCAGGAGAAACAATTAACAAGGCAACTAAAGGAGAATCCGTATCGATCTTCTGTCCGGAAACTCCTTTTTATGCTGAAGCCGGAGGCCAGATAGGCGACCAGGGTGAAATAACTGGTCCAGATGGCAAAGCCAAAGTTCTGGATACCGTTATCGTGGCTGATGGCATCATATTACATGAAGCAGAAATTATTGAGGGCGACCTGTCTATTGATGACCGGATAGAGCTTAAAGTAATGGAAGGCAGACGCCAGAGAATCGCCTGTAACCACTCAGCCACCCATATCCTGCATGCAGCAATGAAGTCTGTGCTGGGCGACCATATTAAACAATCCGGCTCACTGGTAACCCCAGAGAGACTGCGCTTTGACTTTACACATTTCTCTCCCATTACCCGGAAAGAGCTTATCAATATCGAAAAGCTTGCCAATGAGGAAGTCAGGGCAAACAGCCCGCTTAATACCGAAATGCTGGAGAAGGAGGAGGCGATTCAGTCAGGAGCAGTTGCTCTTTTCGGTGAAAAATACGGCGACAAGGTTCGGGTGGTTTCAATTGGCAGTTTCAGCAAAGAGCTCTGCGGCGGAACCCATGTCAGGGCCACGGGAGAAATCGGCCTTATAAAGATAACAGCAGAAACAAGCATTGCTGCAGGAGTGCGTCGAATTGAGGCGGTCACAGGCCCTGAAGCGATCAAAATATTCCAGTCCCGGGATATGCAACTGGCTGAACTTGCAGAACTTCTTAAAGTTCCGGCAGAAAACCTTGGTGTAAAAATTGAGAAACTTTTAAGCGCTCAAAAAGAACTTGAAAAAGAAGTAAGCCGCTTGACGACCAAACTGACCCTCAGCGACCTTGACGGGATAATCAATAATGCTCAAGAGGTTGATGGTATCAAGGTGGTGGTGTCCAAAGTGGTTCTCGATTCCCCCAAAACCCTGCGTGAAATGGGGGACAAGATCAGGGACAAGCTGGGCAGCGGCATTGTGGTCTTAGGTGGTGAATACCAGGGCAAAGCAACTCTACTGGCCATGGTGACCAAAGACATCACCGATACCTACCAGGCAGGTAACATTATAAAGGAAGTTTCAGCACTGGTTGGTGGCAGTGGCGGCGGTCGTCCTGATATGGCACAGGCAGGTGGACCAAATCCTGACAAACTGAATGATGCATTAGATGCTGTTTATAATATTATCTCCGCCCGGTGAATCCGATTTGCAGAAAATACAATGAGAGCTCTTTTTTAAATTTTCATATTTCCAGGGCTGATTAATGCAGGATATTTTCCCCAGTTCTCAAAAGAGGGATGTGTCGCCATTTTCTTTTTTGTTTTTTTTATGTCATTTTATTGAAAGCAAACAGAAAATTACTCTCTTTTCCCTCTCCAAGTAGACGCTTGTGGCTACAATCATAAATACTGCCTTTCTTTTTATTGACTTGATTTGGATAAACTCTATATCAAAATATTGATAAAAAAAGTTGACAGTCCTGTCAGTATACATTAGATAAGCTGATAAATTTATGAACGAGCATTCATTCATAAGGCTTTAAAATATCAACCGCAAGAATTTGCAAATTAGGGAGCCCTTTGAAATGATTACCATTGATATTACCGTCATAATTCAGATTATTAATATTCTGATCCTCATTTTCGTTATGAACGCAGTGCTTTACAAGCCTGTGCGAACGGTCCTGGCAAAAAGAAAAGAAAAACTTGCCGAGCTTGCTAATACTATCGATACTTTCAAGAAAAATGCAGAGCTGCGAAAAGAAGAGATAAACCGCAAGCTTAATGACGCAAGAAGCAAGGCCAAAGAAGAGATTGATAAAGCCAAAGGTGCTGCTCAGGCATCAACAGCCGAATCCCTGGCACAAGTCCGCCAGGAAGCCACGGCCAACAAAACCGACCAACTAAACGAAATCAAGAAACAATTTGCCGAAGCCCAGCAGCAGCTGTCAGGCCAGATAGATAGCTTCGCCTCTGAAATGGCTGCTAAAATCTTGGGGAGGTCTATCTAAAAATGAAACGCGATGGTAAATGGTCAAAAATTCTCGGCATCTCTATTACTTTATTAACATTAATAGCTATTGCCACCTTTGCCTATGCTTCGTCCGGTGGCGGCCATGGCGCACCTGCCGGCCCGACCTTTTGGGGAATCCCAACCGCTAAATGGTGGGACCTCCTCTGGCGGACCATGAACTTTGCTATATTAATAATAGTACTGATCAAGGTTTTATCAAAACCAATAGCAAATGGCCTCCGGGCCAGGCAGCAGTCAATCAAGGAACAATTCGTTGACCTGGAAGAGCGCAAAACTGAAGCCGACAATGCTTATCAAACCTATGAGGAAAAACTGGCATCAATCGAACAGGAGATAAGCGATATTATTCAAAATGCCGTTGCCCAGGGTGAAACTGAGAAAGAACGCATTATAGATGAAGCCAACAGGGCTGCTGAAGACATCAAAAGACAGGCTGAAATGGCGATACAGCACGAACTGGCTGAAGCAAAACTTCAGTTGCGTGAAGAAGTGGCCAATCAGGCTGTAGTTATGGCTGAGGAATTGATCAGAAAGAATCTGCAGGAAACTGATCAGGTAAAATTAATTGAAGATTATCTCTCAAAAGTAGGGACAGTCCAGTGAGACAGACAATACTAGCTAAACGCTATGCCAAGGCCATCTTTGCTGTCGGCCAGGAAGAAGGGAAAAGCGAGGCATTCAGGGAAACGATTAATGTTCTCAGTGATTTTCTTGAAAAATATCCAGAGGCCATGGATGCCCTGACTAATCTTTTATACCCCATGGAAC
>JBHPCH010000146.1:0-3789 GCA_042576125.1 Thermodesulfobacteriota bacterium | reverse complement strand
AAGTTGTTCAGTATTGGAAACACTCAAAAAAAGCAGGGTAAAAGCATATTGGCTAATAGTGGTTTGTGGCTTGCCAACGGGATAATCAGCCTGGTAACCGTGGCCATCAGAAATTGGAAAACCAGGATGGTGACGATTTTCAGCCTGACGGCGCTCGCTGTGTTCTGTGTCTGGGCTCTGTTGCCGAAAATGGAATATCTACCCCAGGGCAACCGGAATTTTGTGCTTAGCATCCTGGTGCCGCCGCCAGGATTATCTAACAATGAACTTCTGGAGATCGGAAATCATTTTACTGAAATTGCCAAGCCCCATCTGGGTAAAGACGTAAATGGTCTGCCGGGAATAGCCGATATGTTCTATATCGGCCGGGAGGGCTTTAACATTGTTGGCGCTTTGAGCACTCACTGGGACCGGGCAGGTGAGTTGCGCCCTTTATTCAACCGTATGATATACAGTATTCCGGGTATGTATGGTGTAAGTTTGCAGCCGGGAATATTTTCGCGACGAATCGGAGCAGGCCGCAGCGTTGAGCTTGACATAAGCGGTGATGATCTACACTTGATAGTTGGAGCCGCAACACGACTTTTTGAAAAAATACGGGATGACATTGACGGTTCACAGGTTCGTCCTGTCCCATCAATCGAATTGTCCTATCCTGAAGCGCAGATCATCCCGGATCGTGACCGTCTGGCGGCTAACGGTATGACATCGCGCGAACTTGGTGTTGCCCTGGATGTACTGATGGACGGTACCTATGTGGCTGACTTCAAACAGGAAGGTAAAAAGAAGATTGACCTCATCATCAAGTCTGCTGATGCAGGCATCAAAACCCCTGAAGATCTTTTTAATTCATTGCTTTCAACTCCCAAAGGCCAGATGGTATCGGTTTCCGGCCTCGCTACACTGGAGCACACCACAGGAATGACTCAGATACGTCATCTGGAGAGAAAAAGAACGGTTACCCTGCAGATAACCCCACCTAATGATATGCCGCTACAGGAGGCGCTTGAGATTATTGACCTGGAGATCATTCCGGCAGTAAGGGCCGAAGGTCTATTTGAGGGGTTGGAAGTCGGTATCAGCGGGGCAGCTGATAAACTTATTGAGACCCGTAATGTTCTGCAATGGAATTTTGTGTTGGCGGCTCTTATTGCCTATCTGCTCATGGCATCCCTGTTCAGCAACTTCATTTACCCTTTGATCATAATGCTGACCATCCCGCTGGCTGGGGCAGGAGGTTTCATTGGTCTGAAGCTTCTGAATATTTTTCTTGTCAAGCAGCCAATGGACGTTCTGACCATGCTCGGCTTTGTCATTTTGATCGGCGTAGTGGTCAACAATGCCATTCTGATTGTGCACCAGGCCCTGAATAATTTTCATAAACGGGGGATGGACTACCATGAGGCTGTTTTGGATTCCACCCGTAGCCGTCTGCGACCTATATATATGAGTGCCGCAACAAGCATCTTCGGCATGATGCCTCTTGTCCTGGTTCAGGGTGCCGGCTCAGAGATGTACAGGGGGCTGGGAAGCGTCCTCCTGGGCGGCCTTGCTGTTTCCACGGTGTGCACGGTTTTTGTCATCCCAGCTATTTTGATGTTTGTGATCCCCATGGAGAAGCGGCGTGAACACAAGCCAGAAATCTCCTGACAGGATGATCCGGCCTTTTGAATTTAAGGAAAAAGCTGAAAGAACACTTGGTTCTTTCGGAATACAGGTAATCCGGTTCCGCAACCTTATCCTGTTGCTCATCATCCTTGGTGTAGGACTCTTAAGTTACAATATTCCGAAACTGAGCATTGCCACCAGTCTGGAGAGTTCATTCAAAGGACACAATCAAACAATTCAGGATTACCAGAAGTTCAGGGATCTGTTCGGCAGGGATGACAAGATTGTCATCCTGATAAACTCAGAAGACATATTCAGCCTACATTTCCTTGCCCGGCTTAAGGAATTCCATGAAGACCTGGAGAGCACCCTGCCCATGGTCAGCGAGGTGGACTCGTTAATTAATGCCAAGTACATCGAGGGCAATGAGGGTTCCCTGCAGGTCAATGATTTCATGGATGAACTGCCGCAGACCGTTGAGCAGGCAGAGTCTATCAGGCTGAGAGCCTTGGAATATCCGCTTTATAGGAATACCTACCTGTCCCAGAACGGCGATGCCATCATTATGGTCATCAAGACTCAGGCGGTCTCTGCCCTGACCGAAGACGGCAAGAGAATCAGGAACCATGGCCGCGGTTTTATGAAAGGCGAGGAATTAGATGCTGATAAGCCACTGAAATCCATATCACAGGTAGAGAATATTGCCATCCTGGGCATCATAGAAACGGTGGTCAAGCAGTATAATGCTGAGAATTTCAGGATTGTTTTCAGCGGCACGCCTGCCTATCAATTCTATGTGGAACCTAAGATCAGGGAAAGCATGATCTATATGTCCATCATGGTCTTTGTCCTGACCTTTTTTTTTATGGCGATCCTTTTTGGCAGGGTATCCGGAATATTTCTGCCGCAGTTTGTGGTGATCATGTCACTTGGTGCGACACTTGGGTTGATGGCTCTGGCCGGGGTGCCCTTTACCCTGACCTCCTCAATGCTGCCCTCAATTATGTTGTCCGTAGGCCTCACTGCTCCAATCCATTTCATGGTGGTATTTTTCAAGTACCAGAAAAGGGTCGGCAGGCTTCGGGCCATCATCCGTACTATGGGCCATTCAGGACTGCCAATCATCATAACCAGCCTGACAACGATTGTCGGGTTGCTGTCATTTTCTTTTACAGAGATTGCCCCTGTGGCTCATTTAGGGGTCTTTACCGCTATCGGCATCGGTATATGTCTGATATTGACCCTGGTCTTTCTGCCGGCCATGCTTTCCCTGTTAAAGGTTTTGCCTGGCAGGGAGCGTGAACACCTTTATGAGACATCGACATACAATCGGGCCCTTATCTGGATGGGGCGCACCGGTATCCGTCATGCGCACGACATTTATATTCTCTCATTGGTTGTTTTTATTATAATCCTGCCCGGCTTCTTCAAGTTAAAATTTTCCCATAATATGCTGCATTATTTTTCGGAAGATAATCCTTTTCCTCGGGGCCACCCTTCCAGTAATATTGAGGATGAGACCAGCGGTTTCAGGGCCCTTGAGATGGTGGTCGACACCGGCAAGGAAAACGGCATTCTGAATTATTCGTTCTTGAACAATCTGGAGCAGCTTGAGGATTATGCCCTGGAGCAGAACAATATTTCCGGCAGACCTTACACCGGGAAGATCACCTCTATACTGGACATTGTCAAAAAAACCAACCAGGCCTGGCATGGGGATGATCCCGGACATTACTCAATTCCGCAGGATGATTACCTGATTGATTCCGAGCTGAAAGAGATTAAGGAGGCAGACCTCGGTTACCTGAAAAGGTATGCAGACGAAGATCTCAGCATGGCCCGCTTCACTGCCATGATGTACTGGAATGATGCGGCCATGGATGTGGATTTTGTCAAGGAGTTGAAGGATTATGCCTCCGGCCTGTTCGGTAAAACCGTCCAGGTAGTTGTCACCGGGGCGGTCTCCATCGGTTCAAAAGTCATAGACTCGATGATGAATAACCTGGCAATTGGCTATTGTACCGCTTTCTTCATTATTACCCTGTTCATGATAGTGGCGGTTGGAGATGTAAAGCTGGGACTCTTGGCCATGGTCCCAAATATGTACCCGATTGTTGCCGGGTTGGGGCTCATGGGACTTATGGGTATTCCTCTCAATACCTATAACCTGATCGGGGGCAG
>JBHPCH010000145.1:0-3829 GCA_042576125.1 Thermodesulfobacteriota bacterium | reverse complement strand
GGTAAGGGTGCCAAAATGAAGTTGGTGATCAACATGATCATGGGCACAATGATGACAGCATTTGGTGAAGGATTATCTCTTGGAGAAAAGGCCGGGTTGAATATGAGTGATATAATCAACGTACTCGACCAGGGCGTTATAGCCAACCAGATGTTTCGTCTTAAGGGACCAATGATGGCCGCAGGAAGGTTCCCAACCGCTTTCCCCCTCAAACACATGCAAAAAGATATGCGCCTGGCCCTCCTGTTGGGTGATGAAAACGGTCAGGCTCTGTTCACAAGTGGGGCAGCCAATGCCTCATATCTCAAGGCCAGAAGCAACGGCTGTGATGACGATGACTTTTCAGCAGTCCTGCGGGTGATTAAGGAGTAAAGAACCACATATTGCTTCCTGTTTTCTCTACATGTAGTAGAAATGAAGCATTGCTATGACCACCGCGATGTAGATCAGGGTCATGCCGGTACCGGCCTTGACATAATCAAAGGGCTTATAACCGCCAGGGCGCATTATCAGGGCGTTTACCTGGTGGGTGGGGAGGACAAAGGTATTTGACGCTGCGATGCCAACGGTCAGAGCTGCAATTGTGGGATCAAATCCCGCTTTCAAGGCCATGTTCATGCATAAAGGCACCAGGAGGACTGTGGCACCCACGTTAGAGGTCACCAGGGTAAAAAAGGAAGTCAGGCCGCCGATAACCGCCAACAGAACCAGGGGTGAAACATCTCCGATCAGGTTCATGATATTCACGGCAATGTAATTGGCTGCCCCTGTTTTCTGAAAAGCAATACCCAGGGGAATGAGCCCTGCCAGGAGAAACACGGTCATCCAGTCAACTGCCCTGTAAGCTTCGTCAATGCTAAGGACCTTAGTAAGGATCATGAAAAGAGCACCGCTCATCAGCGCAATTGAAAGTTGAACATGGAATCCCAGGGCCAGGGTCAAGGCCAGAACGAGGCCGGTGACGGCGAGTTTTGCTTTTTCAGGATAGATCTGCTCACCCTTGACTTCCTTGGTATACACAAAGTCTTTTTTATCTTTCAGGATATGAAACTGTTTCCAGGGCCCCTGCAAAAGCAGGGCGTCACCGGCCCTGATCTTCATAGTGGAAATGTTATCCAGAATGAGCTTACCGTGTCTGAAAAGTGCCACGGGATTAACATTGTATTTCTGCCGCATCCCTACTTCCCGCATGGTTTTGCCTATCAGGCTTGACCTCGGCGGGATCATTGCCTCCATTATACCGCTGTTATCAAGGGATAATTCTTCGGCAAATACCTCCAGATCGTACTTGATATGGAGGTGGAAATCTTCGGCCAGTTTCTCAATATGTTCCGGGGTACTGACCACGGCAATGACATCCCCAGGCTCGATCATATCGTCCCAAATGGGTGTCATGATTTTCTTGCCTGTTTTTCGCATAATGCCTATCAAAAACGAGAGGTAGTCTTCCCTGATCTTCAAATCCTCAAGTTTTTGGGCCTGGAATGTTTCCGGCACCTCCAACTCAAATACTTTACCTATATGATTGCCGTAAGTGCCGGTCAGATCAGCGCTGATAAAAGTAGAAGTTTCCTCTGCCTGCTTTTGGGGCAGAATGAACCTGCCGAAAAGTACAAAGTAGAGAATACCCGCCGCCACCAGGGCAACACCCATTGGGGTAACTGTGAAAAGTCCGAAGGGCTCAAAAGCCTTATCCAAAAGCGCCGGGTTATTGGCATTGTCAATATACCATTTATCCATCAGGTCATTGAGCAGAATCAGAGGGCTTGAGCCGACAAGTGTCAGACAGCCGCCGATGATGGCACAGAATCCCATGGGCATGAGCACCCGTGATACCGGAAAGTTCAATTGACGGCTGATCCGGAAAGTGGCGGGCATGAAAAGTGCTGCAGCGCCTATATTCTGCATAAAGCTGGATATAAAGGCAACAGTGACTGAGATAAGGGCTATAATCCGGGTTTCACTTTTACCGGCCAGTCTGAGTATCTGGTTGGCCAGAATATTCATCACGCCGGTCCTGTCCAGAGCTGCACCGATAATGATTACTGCAATGATTGAAATAACCGCATTTGAGCTGAAACCGCTGATTGCCTCCCTGGCTTCGACAATATTCAGGAGAGGCAGGGCTACAACCATAATGATTCCAACCACATCCACCCGTACAGCGTTCGTGATGAACAATATGATGGCCAAAGCCATGACGGCCAGGGTTACCCCTATTTCCTGGGTAAAGACAGCCCCTTCCATTCTATGAGTTTCTCCTTTTAAATCCGGCAGGATTAGAGATGCCTGGCATTGAAATTCAGAATATACAGTCTATGAAATATAGTATAATTCCGGTTGATTTGCCATCTGTTTCAGAGAGCCAGGCCGTGACAGAAAACAGTTTAGAGCATCTATAATTTTCTGCTGAGGCTCAGCATGCCGGGAGAGCAGATTTGCTCTTCAAAAAAAATATCCCGAGTCTCTTCAATAACCGTAAAGCCCATTTTTTTATAGAGTTGCAAAGCAGGTTCATTACCGGCATACATGACTATGTGCGCCAGGGAATAGCCTTGTTTTCTGCCCTCATCCATCACAGTTTGCAGTAAGCGTTCCGCCACTCCCCTGCCCCTGTATCCAGGCATTGTTGCCACACTGTCGATGACCCAGGCATTATCAATGTCCCTTGGCAGGCAGGCCAGGATCTTTGCGGCGCGCTCATTGGCCTTCTGAAACGATTGCTTTGGAAAATGAAGTTTTTTGTACACCTCCGGGAGGGCCAACTGCAGGGCCTGGTAGCCGTGTTTTTTCGGATCATATCCCCCCAGGCTCCCAACAGGGGTGCTATCAATTGTTTCTGCAATGAAATAAAATGTGTAGTGGAAAAGATGCGGTATTTCAGTGACAATTACATGTTCCAGAAAACGCAGACATTCTTTTTCCGAAGAGTTCAGGACTACTTCCCAGATGCCCTTGGAAACATGGGCCCGGCCGGCAATAAAAACTGATCTGGCCAGAAAGGCTGCGTCCTGGACCCGGCATTTTCTTATCTGTATATCCAATGGTGGAAATGGTGACGCGTAGGTGGTCATGACCTGCGCCGGCTCTTCTTGTTCTCCTGGGTTTTTTCTTCCAGGGCTTTTAATTTATTCAGAATTTCTTCGCTGAATGCTACTTTGCCTTCCAGGAGGCATCCGGGCCTGCCCATAATGCAATTTGTTTTCAGTTTCAGGCAGTCTTCAGTGTTAAAATCAAAATTTTTACAGGAAAATGTCATGGTTATTCAAATTGTTTATTTGTTTATTTTGACAGTATGTGAATGAAAAAGTGATTTTGATTATGTTCTTTTTGTACTTTGCCAGTTTTCATACCTTAAAAACGACAAAGAAGAAAACAATAAAAAAATTTAAACGAAGCTGTGCATTTATTTTTGGATCTTCGTCCGGTAAAAACGGCTAAACCCCAGCGAGACAGAATGAAGTCTTTTAAAAGAACAACCAGAATTTGCTATTATTCTTAAGGTTGCAGGCTTAAAAGCTTTCAGCGCAGATAGATACTTTTAAAATGATCAAGCTGTTCCTGGTTTTCAATAATATCGGCTATTTCCTTGTGGGCATCAGAGAATACCTGCATGAGGTGGACAGTGCCGCCTGCCTTGATGACTTGTGCAGCTTTTTTGAAGTTTATTTCGATGAATTCTTTGTTGCCGGTATCCCTGGCACCTGCCAGATCTGATTTGCTGATTTGCATTACCTCGGCCATATTTTTTACTCCTGTTAAGTAAAGATCATCCTGTCAACTGCGAAAGGGCAAGCAGGGCACCATCGTAGTCGGGTTCCTGGCCTAT
>JBHPCH010000144.1:0-3840 GCA_042576125.1 Thermodesulfobacteriota bacterium | reverse complement strand
TGAACAACAGTTTACTCCACAATGTGGCAATTGTTCTTTTACTAAATTATCCAAAAAAGATTAGTTACCATAAACAAAAAAGAAAACCCACAAAAAATGAGTGATAATTCATTTTTTATTGTTTTTGTAACGAATATTTTTGAAGCATTGGAAAGACGGAAGGTTTTTTGCTTGCAGAACTGTGATGAAAAATGCTCTTTTTGGTCTGAAAACTATGGAGGGCAAGGGTATGAACAATGACGAAAGGCAGTATCTGAGAAAAAAGATACTGCAAGCGCGGGACATGCTGAGTGCAGGTGAAAGGCACGAGAAAAGCATCTGTGTCATGCAAAATTTCTGGAATTTACCTGAAATAAAACAATGGACCACCCTGTTTATCTATGTTGATTTTCGCAGTGAGGTGGAAACCCTGGAACTCATAAAAAGCTGTCTGAGCCAGGGAAAACGTGTTGCCGTTCCCCTGGTTGACGCTTCTGCTGTACATATGATACCGCTGCTGATAAAAGACCCTGCTAGGGATCTTGTGCCCGGTTATTATGATATACCCGAACCGGACCCGGGAAAATCCTTACCGGTTGCCCCCGGTGAAATTGATGCGGCTATTATTCCAGGCAGTGTTTTTGATACAAATGGAGGGCGTCTCGGATATGGCGGGGGATATTATGATAGGTTTTTAGTAAACGATGCCCCCCAGGCAAAGCGCATAGGATTCGCCTTTGAGGTGCAGGTCGTGGAAAAAGTTCCCATGTTGCCCCATGATCAGCCTCTGGATATTTTAATAACAGAGAAAAGGACAGTAAACATTACCCGCGAAACAGAGGAGCGAGCCAATGCGTAAAACGGCAATATTTAAAAATGACCTTTTTCTGGAGCATATCCCTGATATTAATCATGTTGAGTCCCCAGACCGCCTAAGAGTAATTTATGATCAGCTTGAAGAGCAGCCATTAAATGAGCTTTTCACCTATCCGGATTTTGCACCCGCCTCGGTGGAAGCCCTTGAGCGCAACCATTCCAAAGATCATCTCATGCGGGTGGCGGGAACAGCAGGCCAGCCATTTAACAGCCTTGACCCGGATACGCAGACGTCAGCAAAATCATATGATGCGGCCTGTCTTGCAGCCGGGGCAATAACAAATGGCATGGAGATGATCGTTAACGGTGAAGCGGACAACGGCTTTGCCTTAGTGCGCCCGCCCGGCCATCATGCAGAAGCAAACAAGGCCATGGGATTCTGTCTCTTTAACAATGTTGCAGTAGGTGCCCGGTACGGCATCGAACATCTGGGCCTGGAACGGGTTGCCATTTTTGACTGGGACCTGCACCACGGCAACGGCACCCAGCACAGTTTTTATACCTCAAACCAGGTTCTCTATCTATCAACCCACGCCTATCCTTACTACCCCGGTTCGGGAGGGCTGGCAGAAGTCGGAGCCGGCGAAGGAGAAGGGTTTACGGTGAATGTGCCTCTTTCCGGGGGGCAGGATGACCGGGCCTTTGCCAAAATAGTGAAGGAAATAGTTGTTCCTGTAATCAGGCAATACCAGCCCGATTTCATCATAATTTCTGCTGGTTTTGATACCTATTTCGGAGATCCTTTAGGAACCATGGCGGTCACGGAGCAGGGATATGCCTGTATGACCAGACAGCTTGTTGACCTGGCCGGAGAGGTGTGTGACGGAAAGCTTTTGGTGGCTTTAGAGGGAGGTTATAACCTGCAAGGATTGAGAGACGGAGTACTGGCTGTTTTAGGAGAACTGTCAGGAGATCAGGGATGTCCTGGCAAGATTGACGAAGAAACATTGCAGGCTATAGCTGATTCTGATAGGGAAGTTGCAGTTATCGAACAGGTCAGAAATATTGCAAAAAGATACTGGAACCTGTAAGTATACCACTCTCGTTGGCGTCATAGATAGCGTAGACTTCGAAAAGTCGTTCTACTGCGTCGTAACGGTTCGCGAAATGCTCAACATACCATATGTATGCCTGCGCTTTCACGAATCACTACTCCTTGGAGTGTCTGGCGCTTAACGGAAAATTTTTTATGAGTCTGTCAATTTTTTACAGCAAAGAGGCAATGCCAGAATATACAATGAGGTTTTTAAATGAAAATTACACCTGAAGAAATTTCCCATGTTGCTGATCTTGCACGTCTGCAGCTGTCTTCGGAAGAAGTTGAGGCAATGGCGGGACAACTGGACGACATACTCTCCTATGTGGCCAAGCTGAACGAACTTGACACCAGTGGGATAACCCCAATGACCCATGCTATTTCCATTGTGAATGCCTTTCGTGAGGATGAGGTAAAACCCTCTTTGGAAAGGGAAAAGACTTTATCCAACGGGCCCCGGCAGGATGGAGAGTCCTTTGTGGTGCCGCGAATAATTTAATGAACATGTCCGCGAGAAGTTTATAACCATTATAATTAAAAAAAGAATCAGGAAACTATGGCATTACATGCATTAACCATACATGAATTGCAGGGGATGTTGGCAAAGGGCCAGGTGTCTGCTGTAGAGATAGCCAGGGATGTGCTTGACCGTATTGCAAAGGTTGAGGACAAGGTCAGGGCCTATATCACTATTGACCGGGAACTGACATTGCAGCAGGCTGAAGCAGCAGATAAAAAATTAAAAGATGGTACCGGCGGGCCCTTATGCGGCATTCCTTTATCCATTAAGGATGTTCTCTGCACAGAAGGGATGCGCACAACATGCGGTTCCCGCATTCTTGAAAATTTTGTTCCGCCCTATGACGCAACTTCTGTTGTGAAGTTAAAAAAGGCCGATGCCGTGCTTGTCGGCAAGGTCGCTATGGATGAGTTTGCCATGGGCTCAACTTCAGAGAACTGTGCCTTCGGTCCTCCCCAGAACCCCTGGAACACCGATTATATCTGTGGCGGTTCCAGTGGTGGCTCTGCCGCTTCGGTGGCTGCTGATGAATGTATAGCCTCTCTGGGCACAGACACCGGCGGCTCCATCCGCCAACCAGCCTCCCACTGTGGGGTTGTCGGCATGAAGCCGACCTACGGCAGGGTGTCCCGTTACGGCCTGGTGGCCTTTGCCTCCTCCCTGGACCAGATCGGGCCACTTACCAAGGATGTAACCGACTGTGCCCTGATGATGAATGTTATCAGTGGTTATGATAAAAATGATTCAACATCAGTTCCACGGGAGGTTCCGGATTTCCGCAACGGACTGAAAGATGGTCTGCAGGGTATGAAGGTCGGCATACCCAAAGAATACTTTGTAGAGGGACTGGACCCGGAAGTTGAAAAAAACGTACAAAAAGGCATAGAAACTTTACGTGAGGCAGGTGCAGAGATTGCTGAGGTTTCCCTGCCCCATACCGATTATTGTGTTGCCGTCTATTATCTTATTGCCCCGGCTGAAGCCAGCTCCAACCTGGCGCGCTATGACGGCGTCAAATACGGCTTCAGGGATATGTCCAGCGAAACGCTGCTTGATATGTACAAAAACACACGCTCCCAGGGGTTTGGCGATGAAGTGAAACGGCGTATTATCATCGGTACCTATGCCCTGTCTTCAGGGTACTATGATGCCTACTATAAAAAAGCCTCCCAGGTTCGCACCCTGATTACCGATGACTACAGAAAGGCTTTTGAAAACTGTGATGTCCTGGTTTCACCCGTAACTCCAACGCCGGCATGGAAACTGGCAGAGAAAATTGATGATCCCCTGAGTGTCTATCTGTCAGATATATTGACTATATCGGCCAACCTTGCAGGAATACCGGGTATCTCAGTGCCCTGTGGCTTCAGCACCAAGGGGCTGCCCATAGGTTTACAGATTCAGGCTGCCCATTTCCAGGAGGAAAAAC
>JBHPCH010000143.1:0-4071 GCA_042576125.1 Thermodesulfobacteriota bacterium | reverse complement strand
CCAAAACATCCTTAATTTTTATATCAATTTTGGGTCCGTAAAAAACCCCTTCACCCGGATCTAACTGATATTCAAGTCCCTTCTTCTCCAGAGCTTGTTTCAGGGCATCTGTGGACTTTTGCCAGTGATCTTCACTGCCCACATATTTTTCAGGTCGGGTAGACAGGTAAATATCATACTGGTCAAAACCAAATGTTTCCAAAATTTTAAGGTTAAGGTCGAGGATATTAAAAATTTCATCTTCCAATTGGTCGGGTCGACAAAAAATATGAGCATCATCCTGGGTAAACCCCCTGACTCTCAACAGCCCGTGCAGAACACCGGTCCTTTCATAACGATATACTGTTCCAAGTTCACACCAGCGGAGAGGAAATTCCCGGTAGCTTCGCATCTGGGACTTGTATATGCCGATATGAAAGGGGCAGTTCATTGGCTTCAGCTGATACTGCACATCATCAATGGCCATTGAAGAATACATATTCTCGCTGTAAAAATCGAGATGGCCGCTTGTTTTCCACAAATCAAGCTTAGCTATATGTGGAGTATAGAGCAATTCATAATCATTTTTGTAGTGCTCATCTTTCCAGTAATCTTCAATAAGCTTGCGCAGCAGCGCTCCCTTGGGCTGCCAGAGAATAAGCCCGGGGCCGACCTGGTCGCTGATGGTAAAAAGGGCTAACTCCTTGCCAAGTTTTCTGTGATCGCGTTTCTTCGCCTCTTCAAGAGCATTGAGATATTTTTTCAGCTTTTTCTTATCAGCAAACGCTGTTCCGTATAATCGCTGCAGCATAGGATTGCGTTCATCGCCCCGCCAGTATGCGCCGGCAACCTTGATCAGCTTGTATACCTGCAGCCAGCTGCTGTTTGGCACATGGGGACCACGGCACAGATCAACAAAATCACCCAGCTGATACAGGCTCACGGTATCATCTTCAATTTCCTTGATAAGCTCAACCTTGTACTGCTCACCTTTCTTTTCAAAAAGGTCTATGGCCTCTGCCTTGGATACCACATTCCTTTCAAATGAAATCCCGCCTCTTACCGTTTCCAGCATCTTGGCTTCAATGGATTCAAAATCTTCTGGTGTGAAAGGGGTTTCCCTGTCAAAGTCATAATAAAATCCGTCTTCAATGGAAGGCCCGATGGCAACCTTCAGGTCAGGCCCATAGAGATCCAGAACCGCCTTGGCCATAAGATGCGCAGTGCTGTGCCGCAGGATATCCAACCCTTCATCAGAAGAGACGGTAATAGGACGCAGCACAACAGTTTCCAGATCCAGGCTGTCAAGCCTGACGGAAAGATCAATGAGATCATCGCCTACTCCTGCTGCAACAGTCTGCTTCCGCTGTTTATTGGAAAGCAATTCTGCAATAGCATCAGCAACCGTTGCATCTCCGGCAAACTGTTTCTGTTCGCCCTCAACTACCTGGACAGTTATCTCTGACATTTGTTCAAATCGTAACAATTAACGTATTATTTATATGGGTTCCGGACAAAAAACACTTGACCAGAAACAGGAAGGCCTCACCCGGTTCAAGCCTTTGTGTGGCATCTTTACCACTGCGAAGCCTACGCTTATTTAATCACCTGTGGAATTAACTGGTAGGCGCGGGCGGTTTCGAACCGCCGACTTCTTCCGCGTCAGGGAAGCGCTCTCCCACTGAGCTACGCGCCTACAAAGCCGACCCCAAACGGGTATTTTTTTTAAAAAAAAATAAACCGATTTCTAGAACCAAGCATCGGGATTATTAAAACCCAAACCAAATACCAGCAATCGCCTTTCCTGTCAAGGAAATATCACATAAAAGAACAAAGAAAATATCCGGTCCAAAGGCCAGATTTTGGTTAACCCCTTTTGCAGGGGCTTTGAATACAGTTGGTCTAATCAATAGGCACAAAGTCACAGAGGCGAAAAGTTCTAAAAAACAACTACGACCACAAACCGAAAGTGTATTAATTATTCCACATACATTTATTTTAAGATCGGATTTTATAGTTTTTACTTTGTGCCTCTGTGCCTGAACGTTATGGTACTAGGAGGCAGAGACAATAAACTCTGACCTGGCCTTAAGGGCCAAGCTTAATAATCTTCTATTAAATCAGTTTGATTCCCTGCGTGTTTCAATAGCTCTTGCCAGGGTTACCTCATCAGCATATTTTATATCCATGCCCATGGGAATTCCGCATGCAAGCCGGGTCACTTTCACCTTTTCCTGGGCTAGAATCCTGGCAAGATATGTGGCTGTGGCTTCACCCGGAACGGTCGAGCTCGTAGCAAGGAGAATTTCCTTAACTTTAGTACGCCTTACCCTCTCAACCAGTTCATTGATCTTTATTTCTTCAGGACCTATACCGTCCATAGGTGCCAAGACACCGTGCAGAATATGATAGAGGCCATGATAGGCCCCTGTGTTTTCAATGGCCAGCAGATCGCCCGGACCTTCCACAACACAAACAACCTCACTCGTTCGGCTGGGGTCAGAACATATTTTACAGGGATCTGTTTCCGAAAAAACAAAACAACTGCTGCACAGCTTTACTGCTGCATGGAGTTCATCTAAATCGGCGGCCAGGGACCTGGCATCCGCTGCAGGACTTCTCATGATATGCATGGCAAGACGGGTGGCTGTTTTTTTGCCGATACCTGGCAGTTTACTTAAATCCTGGATCAATCTTTCCAGAGCTGGAGGAACAACCTGCATAGTATTTCACCTGCTCCTAAAACATTCCAGGTATATTTATACCACCTGTAACCTTTCGCATCTCAGACTGTGCCATATCCTGTGCTTTTTTGATGCCTTCATTTACAGCGGAGACAATAAGATCCTGTAACATTGCCTGGTCTTCCGGATTGATAACCTCTTTGTCGATCTGGATCGATAGCAGTTCATTTTTACCGTTAATTGTTACTGAAACCATACCGCCACCAACCGATGCAGTGACAGTTCTGCCGGCTAACTCATTCTGTATCTGGCTCATTTTCTGTTGAAAATCCTGAGCCTTACGCATTATCTCACTCATATCCATTTTACAACACCTGTATTTTAAATAAAAAAAATTTAAAGTGACAAAACTTTTTGAGAATTAAACTGGATTAATAGAGTGAGGGTTACAGAAGGCTTGTATAATTGTTTTATTTGTCAATACTCCTGCATTTCAATCCGTATGAAATCTTTTACCTCGAATCCTCGACCCCTTGAAACCTTGAATCCTCAACTTACCTGCTGCGTGGACCAGTTCTGATATTTGCCACCCTTCCTCCCAAAACCTCTGTGGCCATCTGTACAAGCGGATCATTTGCCAGTGCTCGTCTCTCTTCCTGGGGGCCGTTCCCGTCATGGTTTATTACTCCGTTAACATCAGTGCCCCGTATCTTGATACAGATTTTAAATTCCTTCTGGAAAAAATCCTGTGAAAACTCGGTGAGAAATTTAATATTTTCTTTTGTTTGCAAAACTTTACAATCAGAAGGATCATCAAATTTCAATACCAGATCCGTCCCTTCAACACGAACATTTGAACAAAGACGCAGAGTATGCGCCATCCACTTCTTTCTGTCCATGACATATTCAATAAATTCATCCCAGTTTTTGCGAACCTCCTTGGTAAGAGGCTCGGCAACAGTACCGTTTAAACTTTCTTCCACTGTTGCAGGCTGGGAGGTAACAGGTTCTTTATTTTCCTGTTTCTCAATTTCTATTACCTTCTCTTTTTTCTCTAATTCTGTTTTTTCTGTTTTCTTCTGTTGAACAGGCTCTTCTGGAATATTAGGCGGTACAATTTGAGGTCCTGTTTTTTTATGTACCTTTTCTTTGACAGCAGGTCTTGGAGTTGGTGCCTGTGGCCTGGGAATATTACTTTCAGGAGCAGCAGATGCATTTCCCTGCATTCCTTCAAGTTTTTCGAGTAACTGTGTTACCGGTACAATATTTCCTGCCTCGGCAGCTCTTATCAGGGTCATTTCAAGGACCAGGCGGGGGTGGGAGGAATACTGCATCTCTTCAGCGCCCTTTAACAGAAGGTTGAAATGAAGCTGCAGGGTTTCAATGGAATATTGGGCTGCTGTTTTGC
>JBHPCH010000142.1:0-4114 GCA_042576125.1 Thermodesulfobacteriota bacterium | reverse complement strand
TCTCCAGATTTGAGGCTGTTATAGAATTGAAACGCCTCTTCTGGGCTGCTCATCGGCTTGCCGTTGACATTTGCTATAATATCCCCGTTCATCAGTCCCAATTTCGCAAAAACCGAATCTGACTTGATCTGACTTACAATAAGACCTTCAGGTTTTCCCCGCCTGAAATAAGGCCGCACCCGCACCTGGGTCATCAGATCATTCAGGTTATTCAGGGAGTCTTGCAGCACATCCTTCTCAACTGGAATAGTCACCTCTTCAATGTTGACACTGGGCTCCTCAAGGGGTGCAGGTTGTACCGAACGCCTCTTTTGACGGCCCGGTCTTCTTCTTGAGTTCAATATGGGTTCAGCAGCCCCGGGTTTATCATCGCCTTCAACCATGGTAAGGATCTCATCCTTATCCCCATGCCGCAGAACAACTTTCCCCCTGAGAATCTGTTTGATCTGCGCTTCCTGAACTGAATCACCGACCCTGTAAATGTCCTGGCTTCTTTTGCGCTGGTCCAGAATAATCGCCCTGGCACTTGCTGAATCTCCGGCAATTGTTCCATGCAGAGAAAGCTGCAGACTTGTTTCTTCAAGGGTTTCAAGCGGTTTTACCTCTTCAACCGGGCCCTTCTCAACTTTCTCTGTTGCCCCGAATATATTCCTTTCTACAATTTTGGCATACCCGGGAACTTTCAAAGATTTTTCGCCCCGCATCTCAACTTCCTTGAGCGCCACAACCTTGGGCCCGCCTATCTGGTACAATTGAATTTCAACTACCCGATAAAATGTATCCACTACAATATATGAGATAACAAACAGGGCAAGAAGATTAAACAGTATGTGTATCTGTTTTGGCATTTGTATAATTCAGTATCGGTTTGCTTTAGCCAATGTTACTGGAAAACATTGTTCAATTTTTTCATTATTCTAGAGAAGCTTAAATCTAGGGTCGCCAAGGGTTCCGGTAACAGTAAAAAAGTACTGTCCCCGCTTCACCCGCTTTTTCATTGTCTTCAAAAGTTCACGGATTTCAGGATAATTCTGATAAAATTGAGCCAGCGGCTCCAATGTGCCTCTGAGGTTAAGCTGGCTCTGACGTATATCTTTTTGCAGTTTTATTGAGCCGGTCATAGAACCGTTAACTTCAGAGCCCTGCAACTCTGCCTTAACAATGGTTATATCCCGCCGGATAAATTTTGCTTCAAGTTTTATGCTCTGAAGATCTAATGAGGCAATATTGAAAACCGGGGCCTTAAACTGCAGTCGTCCATCGCTTAACCGCAGATCAATACTGCCGCTTCCTCCTGCCGTACCTGCAGATTCATTGCTGTAAATAATTTCACCGCTGAGGCTGCCGGTCACCCCGTGTTTGAATTTTTCAGCCAGAAAATCATACTCTCCAAGAGCAAAATCCCTGAAAATTATCTCACTTGCAATTTCCTTATCCGCAGCCGCAAAATGAAGCGTGCCGCTTATATCTCCTTTATAAGCATTGCCCTCAAGGTCAGCACTGTATTCTCCTTTTACTAATTTCAAAATATGAGGTGCGATATAAAAATTGTCCGATTTAAATACGGCAACTTCAGGGGTGTTTCCAAGATAAATTTGCCCGGATTCAACCCGCAGGCCTGCCGGAATCCATGGGCGTATCTTTTCAGCCTTGAAAGTTAATTCAGGATTTATTCTGCTGACACTGCTGTTGAGCAACCCCTCCATAAAATCTGCCGGAAAAAGGAAATAAAACAATATGACTGTGCTCACGACAAAGTATGCCGCATATCCCAGCCAATTCTTATTTTTAGAGTCGGAAGCCATTATTTCCTAGTCTGCCCTGCTTCTGTTTTAAAACTGTTTTGCATTAATTCCTCTGTTTATCAAAATGATCACTTCGCAACTACTGGGTGAAGGTCAAAACCTGTAATATCGCATCAAGATATTGAGTTTCTTTTTTGTTAGACTGTATGGAAATCCTCTTGATGCTCACCAGCATTGCAGGTGACTCAATCAGCTTCAGATATCCGACCAACTGCCCTAAAGTTATTTTTTCAAGTTTCATCTCAACAAGAGACTCTTTAAAAGGGCCCTTACCACTTGAGGCAGAAGGTTTCATGTACTTTATTTTTTCCTTGACCCCCGCATCTCCTGCAGCCTTTTCCAGAAAGGAGAACAGGGTGAAACTTTTCTGACGGCCTGCAAGCCGTTGAGCGAGAATATCTGCATCCTGTTGCAGTGCCAGAAATTCCTGGCGTAATTCAACCATTTCCTGCAGATTCACCTGCTTGGTTTTCACATTGGTAGCATACCGATCCCGTTTCTCAACAAAAGGCATGATAGCAAGTTCAATCACCAGGGCTAATACTATGACAATGACAGCCAGAAATATGAGATATTTTTCTCTTTTGGCAAGCTGCATAGAATATTTATTTATACCTCTTTAATTCTATTTGGAGGGAATTTTGCTTATTTTCCTCTCCACTATTCTTAAGGTGTCCGGTCCATTTTAATTTCAAATCGTACCCCCTTACCTGACTGGTCGAGATTTGCTGAAGCAATAATAACATCACGATACATATCAGAGGATTCGAGTCCCTTCTTAATGGAGTCCACGGTATTGAAAGTATCAGTTGTACCCCTGATCTGCACCCCCTGCTGGTCCACCACCATCCGGTCGACTTGGATTTCCAGATCCGCAGGTATTCTGCTGGAAACATCATTTAGAATACCCAGGAATAACCCATTTTTAATCCCCGGGGCTACTCCGGATTCATCTTTTAATGCTTTAATTTTTGTTTTCATCTGGTGCATCGGCTCAACAACATTTGTAACTTCCGGAAAGGTCCGGGTGAAAAGCTCCTTTATCTGAGTATCCAGGCTGGCATTTCTTTTCTTAAGATCCCGGTAATCAACACCAAAATTGACAGCAAGCAATATGCAAATGACACCCAGATAAATTGAGGCCCGGATGAGTTCCTTTTTAATTTTGACAAATTGTGTCTTAACCTGGAACTGCTCTCGCCTGAAATTAAACCCTTTAGCCTTTTTCCCTTCCCGTAGAGCAAGGGCAAGGGCGTTATCCATGAGTGCAGGGTTATAAACCCCGGTTAAATGCTGACTCAGTTGAATGTTGTCAGCATTTTCACTCAGGTTTACATTGGATACTTTCAGTTCCAATTCTTTCCCAAGAATTTCTGCAGTTACCGGAACAAGAGTACCCGGCCCGGTGATAAAAACTTCTTGAGGCTTATGATCCGCCCCGGTCTCAAGGTGAAAACCCCGTAAAGTCAAATTGATAGACCTGCTAAGGGATACCAGGCCTGCCTCATATGCACCGGTATCCGGCAATTCCACCTTTTCTCTCTTTGCTGCAAGTGACGCAATATCTGCCAACCCATTTCCATGAAAAGGCAAATGCCGTATGAGAATAATTTTTTTATCAGAAAAGAAGAGAATAGAACATATCCTGGAATCAAGGCTCAACAGCATGCCATTAGTCGGGCTGTTCTGCTGCATCATGAGCTGATTGACCAGGGAAACATTCCTGATATCAAGTACCTCGGGTTCTACCTCAAAGGACTTGAAGTGTGCCAAATGTTCCCAAATGTAGTCTCGATTGACTGAGGCGGCAATAAGGTTGGTCTGGGTTCCGCTTCGGCCAACATCTATAAAATCAATCAACTGTCCTTCAACAGAAGAGGCCATCAGCGTCTCAAGCTCAAAACCGAGTGTCTGCCTTATTTTTTTCAGATCGGAAAACGGCATGCTCAGATTTCTAAATGAGACGTGCCCATCTTCAACTACGCTATTGCATACCGACCCTTTTGAGTCAATTGCTTCACACACACCACGCAAAGCAACGCTGACGCCGCCAGCCTCTGTCAATCGAGACTACATTTGGGAACATTAGGCTTTTCACCTGAACCGCGGAAACGGTATCTGCACTTATATCAAGACCGATTATTGTTCGTGGCATAGGGGTTAAGCTGAACAGTTAATTATTATTATTAAGGGGCAAGCCTTCATTGCACTAAAACAGACGCCGCAACATCCGGTACGGCCCTTGAACCTCTCTAAATCTTTCAACTTTTTTACTATAATTCATATAAATCATTAAACCAAACATACAC
>JBHPCH010000141.1:0-4396 GCA_042576125.1 Thermodesulfobacteriota bacterium | reverse complement strand
AAGAGATGGCCGAGCGTCTCTCAATTTCCTTTGTATTCAAATCATCTTTTGACAAGGCCAATCGCACCTCACTTGATTCTTTTCGGGGGCCTGGCCTTGAGGAAGGTTTGAAAATACTTGCTGATATCCGGCAGGATTACAATCTGTCCGTTGTCTCTGATATCCATGAATCCTACCAGGTAGCTGAGGCAAGTGCAGTACTAGACTTGTTGCAGATTCCGGCATTTCTCTGCAGGCAGACAGATCTCCTTGTCGCAGCGGCCAAGAGTAAAAAGGCCATTAATTTGAAAAAGGGACAGTTTGTTTCTCCATGGGATATGACAAATGCGGTTAACAAGATTCGGGCAACTGGGAATAAAAATTTAATGTTGTGCGAACGGGGGTTTGCATTGGGATACAATAACCTGGTAGTTGATATGCGGTCTTTACCAGTAATGCGCTCATTGGAATGCCCGGTAATTTTTGATGCCACCCACTCTGTACAACTTCCAGGTGGAGCGGGGGGAAGTTCAGGCGGACAGAGAGAGTTTATACCACCGCTGGCCAGGGCTGCAGTTGCAGCAGGCTTGGACGGGATTTTTATGGAAGTCCATCCCCAGCCTGAAAAGGCACTTTGTGACGGCCCCAATTCAATGAACCTTGACCAGGTGGAATCCCTGCTTAAAACACTTTTGAAAATCCACGCGGTTGTTTCTGAAGAAAACAACTGAATAGTAAAAAATTTATCAGGTGATCTGCAGATATGGCGCAGGATGAAACGTACAGTACCCCTCAAGGGGGCATAAATTCCGGAAGCTCCAGTTATCCATCAGACTGTGAACTGACACAGGCCTTGCTGGAAAAGGCAAGAAAAAGGCAGGAGTCTACAGAAAAGGGATATGTCTGGAAATCCTGCCTGCCCAAAGCAAAAGGATTGAAACTGTTTTTGTTGGACGTTGATGGGGTGTTGACCGACGGTACCATAACCTATACCCACGAGGGCAACGAGATCAAAGCCTTCCATACCCGTGACGGTCTGGGTATCAGGCTGCTTATGGAAAGCGGTATAGAAGTCGGTCTTATTACTGCCCGTGAATCAGAGGCAGTCAATCGCAGGGTACAGGACCTTAAAATCAAATATGTATTCCAGAAGGCCCCAAACAAGCTGGAAATTTTTGAGAATCTTCTCAAGGAACTTAACCTCCAGCCATCTGAAGTCGGGTACATGGGAGATGACTGGCTTGACCTGCCCCTGTTGGTGCGTGTAGGGTTTGCAGTTACGGTTGCAGATGCAGTTCCTGAGGTACTGCAGGTTGCCCATTATGTCACCAAAAGAAATGGAGGAAGGGGGGCGGTCCGTGAGGTCTGCGATCTTATCCTGGAGGCCCAGGAGACCAAAAGTCGGCTTCTTGAAAAGTATCTGCAGGTTTAGTTTGTTCTGTGCTGTTAACAATCAGTTGCATTGAAAATGATGAAAGATCCGAGAAATCTTCTGTGGATTATACCCCTGGCAGCGTTACTGACCCTGCCGCTCTGGAAACCCCTGGCTGCTGATTTTTTAATCCCGGAACGTCATAAAGCCAGCTCTCCTCTACCCACACTGACAAATCCAGGTGCTTTGCACTCTTCTGAAATGGCCGGCGTGCATTTTGAGCAGAGTAAAAACGGGGTAAGGGAATGGCTTTTAACAGCCGATCGTCTTTACAGCTCAGAAAATGATTCGGATATGCGGTTCGAGGATGTGAAGGCATTGTTCTTAGGTACTGCCGGAGAAAATAAAGAAACGCGTATCAGGAGCCGGAAAGCAAGATATAACACCGACAGCAGACAGTTGACCCTCCTGGGAAAGGTAGTGGTTCAAAACCAGAAGGGTTATGAGATGCAGACTGAGTCCCTGGAATATGTTGCGGTAGACAAAAAGATCAGAACCACATCTGCAGTCCATGTGACAGGAAGCAATATTGAAGTAAGCGGCAAAAGGCTGCTCTATGATATAGCAACAGGGAATTATAGCCTCACTGGCAATGTGGTTTGCAGTATCTGGTAATTTTCATGGAAGCTCAAAACGCCAAACGAACAATCTTTACAAGTATACATATCCACTGGACACCTGGACATTTTAAGAATGGCTCATGAGTCAACATTTATAGCAGAGATTGCTAGTTTTACTTTTGTAAGAGAAATACTTAAAAGTCATGCTTGCCCCTTTTATAGCTGAAGCATTTACATAATCGGTATCGCAGTGAAATCAAGGTCTAAGTTGTCTTCGTACGACCCCTCAAAAAAATAACTAGTTGGCGAGAATATATAGTCTCGATAGGATGGGGTTATAGTGAAAACCCTATCTCCCCAAATGGTTCTATGCCAATCGCTGTACCACCCATCTTCATCTGTTAGGACAGTCCAAGTACCATCACTATTGACATTTGGCGGATCGGGCCAGAAAAAAGTTACCTCTACACCTTCAAGAGGTGTGCCGTCCTGCAATAAAATTAACCCTCCAAAAGTTACAACTTCGCCAGGACCACCTCCTCCACAGCCAATTACTAAAAGTGGCAGAATGAATATTATGAAGATTAATAGTCGATTCATAGCATCCTTTATGTTGATAGATACTGTCCAGTTAACTCAGAATTAACTTAACTTATTAAAAGGTTCATATTGCTTGCCACAATAAAAATTATTTTTGGGGAAATATACTTTTACTAAAACGGAATGGACATAATAATTTATGAATTCGTCAAAACTTTGCAAAAATCTTATTCACCCGAGGGGACTACGGAACCATCATAAATGGTCTCACATTTCTCCTTTGTGATATACCTGGTTGCCTTCTTGAAAATATTGATTATAGGCCCGGCTGCCGATTCAATAAAGCTCGGTTGCTTAACCTCGGGGCTGTTGAGAGGGCCATTCATCTCCTGGCTCACTATCGCGCAACCATTTACATCAACTACCGCCACCAATAGTTTCTCGAAATTGTTTGTGGCAAAGTCGACTCCACCCCTTACCGCAACCCTGTTCTCCTTTGTGGCGAGAGCTACGTCTTGGGCAATGGCCTTGCCTTCATTTATGAGCCAGAGCGACACCAGCTGACGGACTTTAGTTGAACCGCCTTTTGAGGCCTTCAAGACTCCACTGAAATCGTAAGTTTTGGTCAGGGCTGGCCCCAAGGGACCAACAACAGCAAATGCACCAAGATCAACGAGGTTGAACTGTTGGCTGTGCATGTATTCTTCCAAAAGCTCGTCCAAGTCAAGTTTTTCAATGGTAATATCTTGACTGGTCATATAAACCTTACCGGCCATTGAACGAAGCAATTCCTGCTTATCACTACCACCGGCTGTAAGATTCACCGCAAGTTCCATCTTGCCACGGACCAGTACCTCCTCTGACAAGGATGTAAAAAACTCTTCGACCCGTAAACCGGATAACTGAAGATCTACAGCAAAATCCTGACTCGTGGCGGCCATATTCGCCTCAATCCAGCCATTTGCCGTCCCTCCAAATGCCTGAAATAGAATTGATTCAAAAAGATAGTTTCCATTGGTCCCTTTGATGTGAGATTTAAAGTCTAGAATAACCATTTTATTCCATTTAATTTCCCGACATCTGAGATCACCGGTGAGCGAGAGTTGGGCAGGCAACGGCTGGTTCATGTCACTTGCAAGAGACATGTGTCGAGTAGTCAACGAAATACCCTGCAACTCAAAAAAATTCTTTCCGTCGCGGAAAGTCAATGAACCGTCCTCGATATTGATGACCGCCGGTAGAAAAATGCTACCTGTGTCCTCGGTCTTCTCATGCTCTGGTAACTCAATATTCAAGTTGCCATCCTCCAGAAGCTTAACAGTAATTTCTGGCTTGATAAACTTGAGCTCCTTAACCTGAATCTTTCCCTTCAGTAAGGCTGATAGGTCCAGTTTCACTTGCAGAGTGTCGATACTGGAAACCTTGGAGCCTTTTATCTTAATTTCAATCTTTTTTGCCGAGACGGATGACGACAGGAAGGATACAGCCATTCTGTCTATAGTGACCGGCATGCCCAAGCTCATACTGACCTCATGTTCAATTCGTGGTTTGGCCGAATGAACCATATAAACCACACCAAGGTAGCCTGCAACCAGAACTACGAGCACAATAGCAGAGCCGATGAATAAATATTTTCTACTTGCTGGAGTCACGAAGCCGTAAAATTTTCAAATTTTCAGACTGGTATTTTAAAAATTTGTCAGATTCAGAAGTTAATTTAAAATTCACTGTTAACATTACTTGCCAACATCTTGAGTTCGTAATGGAGAATTACCAGTAAAGATGTCCACTGGCAATAGTAACTTTTGGGATGGATGCTGCTTGTCAAGGTTTATAGACATAATGTCTGACAGGTAGCCAAGAAGGCCCGCCTCCTGTTTAATTG
>JBHPCH010000140.1:0-4398 GCA_042576125.1 Thermodesulfobacteriota bacterium | reverse complement strand
CAAACCGGAAGACCTGATCGGCCGTCAGGTTATCATGGTTGCCAACCTGAAGCCCGCCAAGCTGATGGGTGTTACTTCACACGGCATGATCCTTGCCGCAAGGGACGAACAGGGCAGGCTGTCCATTTCCGCTCTGGCGGGAGGAGTCTCGCCGGGAAGCAAGGTATCATAACCTGAGCACAAAAGGAGCAGTAGGAAATGTTTATGATCAGTAATTTTTTGTTTGCCCTGGCTAAGCTGGTGGAAATCCTGCTTGGGGTATATATGTGGATAGTGATAGGGCGAGCCATACTTTCCTGGGTAAACCCGGACCCCTATAACCCTATTGTCCGTTTTCTGCATGATGTTACGGAGCCGCTTCTTGCACGCATCAGGCGTATGATACCAGTATTTGGAGGGGGTATTGATTTTTCCCCGATGATCCTGATAATGGCCATATATTTTCTAATGAGTTTTCTTGTACCAACCCTGAAGCACATGGCAGCAGCCATAGGATAACTTTATGGAGAAGTGAAATGAAAATCACACACCAGGACATTATTGACAAGGAATTCAGAGTAAAATTCCGCGGTTTTGACATGGCTGAAGTCGATACTTTTCTTGAAGAGGTGGCAGAAAAGTTTTTCAAACTCTCTGAAGAGAACACCCAGCTCAATGAGAAAATCCTAGCCCTGCAGGAAGAAATTGAATCGGCTGACAGGGTGTCCGTACAGGGCCAGATGGAACTTCCTGCCGAGATGGTAAGTTTCCTGGAAGAACTTAAGCAGGACACTGCTGCCATTAACGCTGAAATAGTTGCCCTCAAGCAGGATCGTTCAACTTTTGCTTCTCTGGATAAAAGCATTAAAGAGGCGGTTGTCTTTATGCAGAAAGCGGCAGCAACTCCACCCCAAGCCCAGACAGAACTTCCCGCAGACCTCAGCAGCACACTGGAAGAGATAAAAGTGAACTCAGAAACCATAGCTGCTGAAATGGCTGCACTTAAAGCGGACCACCAGGCCTTTGATTCTTTGCAGAAAAACCTCGAAGAGGTTGTTTCCAGAGCCCAAAATACTGCAGATGCAATGACCTCCCCGGCCCAGATAGAACTTCCTGCTGACCTCAACACCACATTGGAAGAACTCAAAAAGAGCTCTGAAGCCATCGCTGCTGAAATGGCTGCACTTAAAACGGATCGCCAAACCTTTGATTCTTTGCAGAAAAACCTCGAAGAGGTTGTTTCCACGGCCCAAAATACTGCAGATGCAATGACCTCCCCGGCCCAGATAGAACTTCCTGCTGACCTCAACACCACATTGGAAGAACTCAAAAAGAACTCTGAAGCCATCGCTGCTGAAATGGCTGCACTTAAAACGGATCGCCAAACCTTTGATTCTTTGCAGAAAAACCTCGAAGAGGTCGTTTCCGCGGCCCAGAAAACTGCACCTGCAATGGCTTCCCTGGCCCAGACAGAACATGGAAACCTGGCTGAAACCCTTGACGAGTTCCGTAAAAGCACTGAGACGATGAGTGGCGAACTGGCTGACCTTAAACAGGAAGTCGGCTCCATTCAGCAGATTAGGGAAGATATCAAATCTGAACTGCAGGAATTGCTCAAGTCTCATTTTAACGACCTTGAAGAAAAACTTTCCAAAGCTCCTCCAATGGCGGCACAAGCCGAATCGAAGCCTAAGGTTTCAGCAGCTGGAGAAAAAGAAGGGGTGCTGGCTGCAGCAATTATTGAAGAGGAGCCGGAAGGTGCAAAAGAAGACACTGGACTTCCAGGATTTGAAGAGCAGGATGATACCTATGATGACGACCTGGAATTCTTAAGCGAAGATGACATTCTTGACGTTGACAAACTCAGAGGTGTCTTCCAATCAGTCCTGGATAATTCTGTCAGTGACACTCCAAACAGCCGCGAATTCGATGATGACTCCAGTTCTGACCTTTTATTCCTGGAGGATATTCTTGAAGAAGAACCCGAACCGGAGGTGTCATTTTCCCTGGAAGAGGGAGGTGCTGGCAAAAAACCAAAAAATGAGGCAGAGGCCTGATAATTAAAGCTCTCCTCCCTGTTTATACAATGGACTGTATAGCGAACCAGGATAACAACAAAATTGCTTTGACAGTCTATGTGCAACCTCGTGCCTCAAGAACCAGGGTTGCAGGAATGCACGGCAATGCAGTCAAAATATGTGTAACTGCTCCACCAGTTGAAAACAAGGCCAATGGGGCTGTTATTCTTTTTTTTGCTGACCTTTTTGGTGTTCCAAAGTCTGCTGTTTCAATAAAAAGTGGCGGACATGGGCGCAATAAAAAGGTATTGATACATAATATTGATCCAGAGGTGGCCCGGAAAACTCTATCCAGGGCTTTATCCAAAGCATGACTGGAGGCACCATGAAAAAATTACTCGAATTCCTCAGTATCCTGCTGTTGCTTTTCCCAGCTGTCACTTATGGTGAATGCATAAAGGGCGACTGCAATAACGGTTTCGGCATTTATGTATTCCTTGAAGGTGGTCAGTATGCCGGCCAATTCTCCGGTGGGGAATTTTCCGGCTCAGGCAAACAGGTTTATGCTGACGGTAACCGCTATGAAGGAATGTTTGAAAACGGCCTTCTGCATGGCGAAGGAAAATTAACCTATGCTGACAGCTCCATATACAAAGGGGAATTTAACCAGGGAGTAATAAACGGCAGGGGCTCCATCATTTTTGCCAATCAAGACAAATATGAAGGCAACTTTGTTAATGGATTGTTTCATGGCAAAGGCACCTATACCTATAGCAACGGGGACCACTACAAAGGGGAATTTAAAAAGGGGCTTTACGACGGCAAGGGAATATTATATTCCGATGGCATGGAGTACAGGGGAGAATTTAAAGAGGGAGAGCATTTTGGCAAGGGAGCCATCACCTATTTTGACAAGTCACAGGCAATGGGGGAATGGAAAAACGGTGAGTTTGTTATTACCCAAAAGATAAAAGCACCGAAGAAAACAAAAGCATCGGAAGAGGAAGAGCCTTTCAGTGAAGAAATTTTACCCGAGCAGGAAGACATTTTCCTGGAGGACGATGTAGCCTTTGGGGAACAGGAGGAAATTGTTCTGCAGGATGATTTGGGTGCCGAAAAGGAACAGGAGGATATTTTTCTGCAGGATGATTTGGGTACCGAAAAGGAACAGGAAGATATTTTTCTGCAGGATGATTTGGGCGCCGAACAGGACCAGGAAGACATTTTTTCCGGGGACAACATATTTGAGGATACCGAAACGGCTGAACAATAATTTATCTGACAAAGAACCCTTTCAAACAAGCTGGGCCATGACCAAATTCGCCAGATTGATCCCTTTTTCTGTAAGCCGCAGCCGGTCGTTTTTTTCTTCGAGGAGTTTCTGCTCAAAAAGCACTTTCAGTGTTTCTCCATAGTATTTTACAGGCGTCATGCCATAACGTCTCTCAAGCAGAGAAACTGACACCCCGGCTGTCATTCGCAGCCCCATGATTACCGACTCGCGGAATCGCGCCTTCATTGATAAAAATTCCGCCTCCCTGAATGGGAGTTGCTGCCTGGCAATCATTTCAATAAATCGTTCAGGATTCTTTTCACTTTGTACTCTTACCCCTGAAAAACAGGAGACCGCCCCGCTGCCCAATCCCAAGTAGCTGCCATTTTCCCAGTAATTTACATTATGGATACTCTGGAACCCGGTGCGGGCATAATTTGATATTTCATAGTGATCATAACCACTTGCAGACAGAACTTCCCGGGCATACTCAAACATTGCCAGAGATACTTCCTCCTTTGGCAAATCCAGCCTTCCCCGCTGCAGCTGCTCATAAAAAACCGTATCCTGTTCTATAGTCAACTCATAGACTGAAAGATGCTCAGGAGCCAATTCAAGTGCTGCCCCAATGGAGTTTTGCCAATTTGCCAGGTCCTGGCCTGGCAGGCCATACATCAGGTCCAAACTTATATTCGTAAACCCGGCATCCCTTGCAAAACTTACCGTCTGTATAACATCCTGAGATGAGTGTTTTCTGCCAATAACTTTCAACATTGCATTTGAAAACGACTGGGATCCAATACTTAGCCTGTTGACTCCGGACTGCCGGAATTTTTTCAGCATAGCTTCATTAACGGTGTTTGGGTTAACCTCCATGGTAACTTCAGGTTCTTTCCGGGATAGTGCCTTAAAATCAAACATTTCAAGGCATCCTGCAACAAAGCCGGCCATGGCAGAAACATCTACGGTTGAAGGGGTTCCTCCCCCTATATAAAGGGAATGGAATTTTCTGGCCTTGGACCAGGGATGTCTGGCCATATCCTGTGCCTGCCGGAGAAGGTTCTGCATGTATCTTTTTTTAGTGTTTGTGTCCATGCCCTGCTAGGAAACGAATGAACAGTACGGGCA
>JBHPCH010000139.1:0-4420 GCA_042576125.1 Thermodesulfobacteriota bacterium | reverse complement strand
TCCCAATTAAACAGGAGGCGGGCCTTCTTGGCTACCTGTCAGACATTATGTCTATTAATCTGGAATAGCAACACCATCCAAAGAAGTTACTATTGCAAGTGCACAACTTAACTGGTAATTTTTCATTTTAGACTCAACATTGTGGCAAATAATATTGACTATTACTCCCTTTCAGCTTTAATACATTGTGGCACTTGTTTTATTCTGAGTAATTATTTAGTCTCACTAAATAAAATTGGGCTTTCAGGTATTTAACCGGAGTATCCGATGAAAGTTAACTTGGGTTTTATTTAATATCTGACATTAATATTTTTAAGGTGATACAGGAGGTATTAAAAATGATTAAAAGGGCCGAATTATTAGCACTGATATTTGTTTTCCTTGTAATAGTAATATTTTCCGGTTGCTCCACAAAGCAGAAGACAATGGGCCAGGGTATGGTTTCGGTTGTTGCTCAGAATGTTGTCAGGATTGCCGGTATAAAGGCGATGAAAGACGCTAATCTCACTGCAGTGAAGGGTAAAAAAACCTTTGTGAAAACCACCGGTTTTGCAGATGATTTCAATCGAGGATTTATTGACAACCTTGTTCGTTCAAAAGCTGAGGATGCTGGTTGTTTGTTGGTAAATGAAAACAGTGCAGAAATTATTATTGAAGTTGCAGTGAACAGTGCAGGAAATGATTTAGGTGCTACAAAAATCCCCCTGCTCAGCAATTCAACGCGCACCGAGGGTACAGTTGACTTGTCTTTGACCCTGCGGGACAATAACTCTGGTCAAAGAATCAGTAAGCAGTCGATTATCGGCCATTCAAAATATGAACAGGGTGAAATTATCGGGATACAGGGAAGCGGTCAATATTATGTAAAGGAAAAAGCTAAGTTTATAAAAGTTGATAACCCCAGTTCCTACAATTGAAATTAATTAACTTTTGCCTTGAGAAAACTGAGCTGCTCCGGGGAAGTAATTAGCACTGGTAGCAGTTTTTAGAGCTGATGGTATTTAATTTATGAGATAACATAATGAAACAATATCACAAATTGATTCTGCTGGCTGTTCTATTCCTGTTGACCGGCTGTTCTACTGTAACAGATATTCATGTTATGACCGATGATATGATTCATGTCGTGACCGATGATATGATCGGTGCTTCGGATAACTCGGCCAGTGATGAATCCAAAATGGTTATCTATGACGAATCAGCATATAATAACACTAAACCTGGTCAAGTTTCCCCAACAGCGTATCAGGTAAACGGACAACGTTGGGCTGTTATCATAGGCATTTCCAGGTATAATGATTCTCATATCCCGGAGCTGCGTTATGCCTCTAAAGACGCAAAAGCTTTCTACAACTGGACAGTCTCAGCCCAGGGCGGGAAATTCCCCCCTTCTCGCGTTAAATTGCTCACCGACGAGGAGGCTACCGGCAAGAATATCCGTACTGCTCTGTTTGAATGGTTAAAACAGGCCGTTGAAGAAGACGTGGTTATTATCTACTTTGCCGGCCACGGTTCACCCAACTCACCTGACACACTTGACAACCTGTACCTGCTTCCGTATGACACTCAATATGACAGCATTGCCGCAACAGGCTTCCCCATGTGGGACATTGAAACAGCCCTGAAACGGTTTATCAAGGCCCAAAAAGTTGTTGTTATTGCTGACGCCTGTCATGCCGGAGGAGTGGGCAATTCTTTTGATATTGCCAGGCGGTCCAACAGGGGTCTTCTCAGCATAAACCCCATTGCCGCAAGCTTTCAGGACCTTTCCCAGGTGGGAGACGGGGTCTGCGTCATAAGTGCCTCAGACGACAAACAGTTTTCCCAGGAGGGAAAAAGCTGGGGCGGTGGCCATGGCGTTTTCACCTATCACCTTCTCCAGGGGTTAGAAGGAAAGGCAGATTACAACAAAGACACCTCTGTTACTCTGGGAGAATTAATTCCTTACCTTTCCGAACAGGTGCGAAGGGCAACAAAAAATGCCCAAAGTCCGACTGTTGCAGGAAAGTTTGATCCTGCATTGAGCATTGGCAGATAATACAAATAATTAATGTCGGCATAATTTTTACAAATTCACATGTCAGATATAAATCAAACTTGCGAGCCATTCTTAAAAGGTTGCCATGTCCAATATTTATGTTGACTGAATACTTCTTCAACGAGAGTTCAATTTAGGCCCCTTCCAAATACTGAAAATAACATCTAGAATTTTTTGATTCTCAAATGTTACCGACTTGCGATGTTTGCTATATCTCGAAATCTCTAAATAATTCCTAGAGTATCAAGATGTCCGGTGAATATATTGAGCCTCTCCAATCGGAGTGGCTTTTCTATACATATTTATGTTTTTATTTCACCCTCCCCAAAGCCATTTTTTTTAAATGAAAGGTTCATTTTCTTTGCTTGTCCACAAGAAAAAGTAGTAATGATGCTTTAAGCATTAATCATCTTCTCATATCTCTTGATATGTAAAAAAGGAACAATATAAAACATGTTAATTCTGGGTGTTGATACAGGCGGGACCTTCACAGACTTTGTCCTGCAGTCTGAATTCGGCCTGCAAACATATAAACTTCCGTCTACACCGGACGACCCGTCACGGGCAATATTGCAGGGACTCACCTATTTTTTCGGCAAAAAATTACCGGATGACCTGGAAATCATCCATGGCAGCACTGTAGCGACCAACGCCTTTCTGGAACGAAAAGGCGCTAAAACCCTGCTTGTTACAACATATGGTTTTGAAGATATTCTTTTTATCGGCCGCCAGAACAGGCCGAAACTCTATGACTTTAATGTTACCAGGCCAAGAGAAATAATTCCCCGCTCCATGGTGGTCGGCGTTAAGGAAAGGATGCTCTTTGACGGCTCTGTGCTGAAAGCTCCCGGTAAAACAATCGGACGGCGCCTGCGGCAAATCTGCCGGGAAAATGGGGCTGAATCCGTTGCAGTCTGTCTGCTGCATTCCTATGCCAATGATGCCCATGAGAGGCAGATAAAAAAGGAATTTATAAAAACCGGCATCCCGGTAGTCCTTTCCTCGGAAATCCTGCCTGAATTCAGGGAATATGAACGGTTGACCACAACACTTATCAATGCCTATCTTGGTCCAATAATTTCTTCCTATATAAAAAGGTTAAGCAGCAGTCTAGGTAATGTTCCACTTCATATCCAGCAATCAAACGGAGGCATTCTGCCTGCAACCGATATTGAAAAACGTTCAGTCTATACAGTTCTTTCCGGTCCTGCAGGTGGTGTTCACGGTAGTCATCAGCTTGCCGGAGAGATGGGGTTGGATAAACTGATTACCTTTGATATGGGCGGCACCTCAACCGATGTTTCCCTCTGTGATAAAACGCCCACCTTAACAAGAGAACATCATGTAGACGGATATCCTATCCGCATAGAAGTGATGGATATTCACACTGTAGGCGCCGGCGGCGGCTCCATAGCCTACATGGATGAAGGTGGACTGTTAAAGGTAGGCCCTGAAAGTGCCGGGGCCAGGCCAGGTCCTGTTTGTTATGGTTTTGGCGGCAAAGAAATCACTGTGACCGATGCGAATCTTTTTCTGGGACGCCTGCTTCCTGACCATTTTATGGGGGGAGCAATGCAATTACATCAGGATGGTGTTAACAGAGCAATGACAGGATTTGGTGAGCAGTTGGGTCTTGATCCTGTCGCTGCTGCACTGGGCATTATTCGCATAGTCAATGCAAGTATGGCAAAAGCAATCCGTACCGTGTCACTTGAAAGAGGTCATGATCCGAAGGAGTTCAGTTTATTTTCTTTTGGGGGAGCTTCTGGCCTGCATTGCTGTGAACTGGCCCGTGAATTGTCTATAAAAAAAATCATTATCCCGGCCCGGGCAGGAATTTTATCAGCCCAGGGCATGGTTTTTGCCGAACCGACTTTAGACTATATGCAGGCGCTTTTCCTGGTGGGTAAAGAGTTGCAATCTCAGGTTCTTGGCAATAGCATGAAAACACTGGTCAATCGTGGACTTGAAGAGGCTAAAATCGTAAGCAGCGAGTACCGGCAAAAGAAAATAATAATCGAAAAATTCCTGAACTTGCGCTACCAGGGACAATCCTATGAAATTCGCATCCCCTATGAAAAAAACTTCATTGAATTATTCCATCAGGCCCATGAGCATAATTTTGGCTACCGGCTTGAAAAAAAACCGCTCGAACTGATCTCTATACAGTGCACTGTCAGAATACCTAGAAAAATAAAACCTTTACCGAGAAGAATAGCTGCGCAACCGGATTCTGTTTCTCCCATCAAGGAGGGGTGGATGCATTTTGAGACAGGGACTGCCACTGTACCGGTATATGGACGCAAATCCTTTTCAGTCAGCCAGAAAATCAAAGGGCCTGCTCTCATAGTCGATGATTATATAACTGTCTTATTGACCGAG
>JBHPCH010000138.1:0-4516 GCA_042576125.1 Thermodesulfobacteriota bacterium | reverse complement strand
GTGGAGAGCAGTTCATTGATACGGATCCAGTTCTCCTCTGCCGGTCCATGGAGTATTGTCAGGGGATAATGGTTCATCTTGTTGGTAACGTAGGCGTCAAAGGCCCTCATAACCATAATGATGTCATCACGTTTACCGGTCAGAAAATCCCACCCGTCTCTGGCATTATACCTCTGCAGGTATTCTTTCATAACCTGGGGGGTATCATTATCCGGATCAATTGATATCGATACCAGCCTGACTTTATCGACGTCAGGCCCCATCTTTTTCTGAAAGTGGGAAAAACCTATGGACAGCACCGGACATATAGTCGTACATGTCCCGTATATAAAATCAAGAATGACAGGCTTGTCCCCATCAAGAAATGTTTTGAGATTGATTCGCTTACCGTCCTGATTCACCAGGGTTACATCCGGAACCTCATATTTTTCAATGGTTCTTTTGTATTCTGCCGCAGCCTTGACCTGGCCGGCCAAAAGAAAAAAGATTAAAAAAAGAACCGGCAATATAATTTTTCGTTTTGTTGAGAACATGATGTCACAGTTGTCTGATAGGAGTCTTATATATTAATATTCATGTTTTACCGACTTTGTCCTGTACAAGGTATTATAGAAAATTTTGAATATACGCAATTAAAAATTGTAATATTTTTAGCAAGTTCACATTACATGTATTATTTCTTGTTTCTTTTTATTTTTTATAGTCAGGTTTCTTAAGTAAACACAGAGAGAAAGCTCTACCGTTTCATGTTTTCGCAATAGAGCATCATTCTTATCTTCATTCCTTCCCCACATGTCATCACTGAGCTCTGACTCTGTTAATCCTTACTGTGGCTTCGTTGGAGGTTGCTCCAGCAGTATCCTTAACCGTGTACCAGAAGTAATCCGGACCTCCCCCCCCTTCCGGTATGTAGCTAATGGTACCGTCTGCATTCGCTACTACAGAACCACCCCGTGCCGTGTTATCTTCTGCAGTACCTGATCTGAAAATTACTGAAGCAGCATCTATAGAATCTTCCGGATCAATATCATTGGCTAAAATATTAATCAATGCAGTAGAGTTTCTCGGTATTATAACAATATCATTATATGCAACCGGTGGTTGTGAATGATTCTGGCCAAGCAGATTAAACGCCCCCATAACATCAAGTAATCCATACCCGTAGGTATTATCAGGTCCGCTTACGCCCAGGTCCAGTGCTGATGCAGTCAAAGCCGCTTCAATTTCCTCAATGCTGAGGAACGGATATGCATTCAACAGTAACCCCATGGCTCCAGCCACATGGGGTGCGGCAATGGATGTCCCCCAAACATAGGAGTAGGAATTACCTAAATCTGCAGTACGTATATTGACACCAGGCGCCATAACTTCGGGGAAGATACTCTCATCGCAGGCGGATGGCCCGCGGGAGCTAAAACTTGTTATTGTCTGAGCCTCGTTTACAGCACCTACGGCAAAACTGTCTGGATTATCAGCCGGACTTTCACTCGTGGCAGCCAAGGGACCGCCGTTTCCTGCAGAAAAAACCACTGCTATTCCTGATGCTTTCAATGCCTGGATGTCCAACTGAAATTCTGAAAGACATGTCCCCTGGGTACTAGGAAACCCCCAGGAATTGTTGACTACATCAGGAGCGTCATCTGTATCGGGATTCCCGTCAGGATCAAGGAGCCACTGGTATCCGTCATGAATTATGTCATAATTCGACCCCCCTGCATCATTAAAAATCTTGACTGATATCCACTGGGCTCCAGGGGCAACACCTATGACAGAACCTCCTGCATCTCCGCCGACCAATACTCCCATAACTTTCGTGCCATGCCCCAAGGTGTTACCATCGTGGGGTGTTGTGTATACCCCGTGAGGATCGTACCAACTATTTGAACCACCGCGCCACCGGGAAACAAGGTCCTGATGATTAACATCGACTCCTGTATCCATACTCGCCAGCACCATTCCCGCGCCGTTATAGCCCCTGCTCCAGAGTTCCGGAGCATTGATGGCATTTATATTCCATTCCGGCAAGCTCTCACTGGCAGTAACTGGGGGCTCCGACATGCTGAAGGCAATATTCAGCCTGATACTTTTAATCCCATCCATAGCGGCCAGTTTTTCAATCAATTCAGCGTTGGCTGAAAACGCGAGACCGTTGAAAATCCAGAACGATTTTACTTTTCTGACTTTATTCAGTTTCAGGAAATTTTTAATATTCTTCTGGGACTTTTCCGATTTGCTCTTAAGGGCCTTGATGATCCTGCTTCTCCGCAAGCCTTTGTCTTTGTCTTTGAATTTCTTGAGGTCAACAGTGTCTGAAAGTGAAACGATAACCGCCACTTCCTCCTCAGAGCCGAGGGATTGCAGGACCTTTTTCAGGCCAGGGCTCATAACATCGGCACGGGCATCAGACCCAACTATGAGCACCGACATTATGCATGTAAAAATGACAACTATAATTTTTTTATTCATAATATTACCGTCATTACTGCCCGGTAAATATAATCAGATATCATAGAACTATTGGGATTATTCTATTACAAGATCCTCAACTTTGAAGTCTCCAATAACCACGCTTACCTTATCTCCTGGTTTCAATATATGAGGGTTGCCGAACAGTATGAAATATATCCTGTCCTTCTTGGGTAAACCATAGCGGACGGTCTGCCTCAGAGGGCCAACTTTGGCAGTTGTGGGAACGGACAAAACCTTGCCGCTTTTGTTATCGATCATATACGGCTTGTTTCTCCGGTCAACCAGGTAGGAAGCCTTTTCAGGGTCTACTATTCTATAACGAAAATCAACCAGATTACCGGCAGCAGAAATTCTGAGAGCCTCAACCTTTACACCCCATTTTTCTTCAATACTTATTTCTTTCTGCTGTTCAGCAGGCGGAACTGTTTCCTGTGTATTGGCAAAACTCCCTTTTGCAGCAAAGGTCAGACACAAACAGCAGATTGTTCCTAATGTGCATATCATTTTGAACATTTTTATGTATTCTCCCAACATGTTAATATATTTATAATACCAGCATTTTCGTAAAGAAATAAAATATTTTTTGTCTGGTCAACAAGTTACACCTGCTACAGAGCAGAATTAAACAATTTATACGCCTATCACTATAATAAGATTTGCAATGAATTTGCATGGGGACAACCATGTAGTTACTCTTTTAAAAGACCTTATTTTTCCCCTTTTTCTCCTGTTTTTTGGGTATTAAGTCTAATTCTGTTCACTAAATCTTTTTAGGTCTTTTTCAGTTTAGTCAATTGATAAGTGATGCTCTGGAATTAATCCATCCTGGTCGCTGAACTTACATGGTATTACCCGGGAGTAATCCCCTCCTGCACAGCAAATACAATATTGGGATATAAAAACTGCGCCTGAACAGTCTTGACTCCCTGATTTATTTCAAAACAAAACAATTTTAGTTGTTATCCATAGTTTTTATTTATGTTCATTTTCTTTGCTTACCCTGTCAATCGTCAGCAGTTTTGTATGCTGACAAAGAAAACGAACCAAAAGAAAAGGTAGCCGATCACTTGGTTCCGCTCTGCGGAACTTCCCTGCGCTGCTTGAAATAACAGGGCGCTGTGAAACTCGCTTCGCTCAAACAGTCCTCGCGCCTGATCTGTCATTTCTTCACTGCTCGGCGGCGTGAAATGGCTTTTTAAATAACCCGTGCATTGTTTTTGGGATCCCATTCTGTCCCGCTGAGCACCGCAGCTTTTGACGGATTAAGACGCTGGACCTGTTTGAGCAGCCGCAGGCGGTAAGTTTTCAGCGTCCCGACAAAAGAAGGAGGTATATATTAAAAACGATCTAAGTGTATTGCTGTTCATGATTTTCAGTCAACTGGTTCGCCAATGCGATTTTAGCATATACCCTACCAATTATTTATACCTCCCGGTCAATATACAGTCTAATTTTGCCCAATATAGGGTTTTGTCTCCATATCCTCCTGCCAGTCCATAGAGTAAAAGAATAATTATAAATTAAATATAAGCTGCCAGGAAAAGACCCAAAAACATATGCCAATCCGGATTTACATCTTGGCTTATTCAATTATATCAAGTCATTAGGAAATTTATGGGCAAAATAATCCTTTTTGATAAAGACAACTATATCAATAAGCAACTGGCTCAAATTATTCAGGATCGCTTGTCGCATGTAAAAATGAAACTCGTTTCGAGTTGCGAAGAATGCATGACAGAATTACAGGTCTCCACTCCCGATATCCTGATGATGGGTGCCAATGTTTCCGATTGCAACTGCCTCGAACTGATCGTCCAGATTCGCAAGATGTACCCCGGCATCATCATTATTCTGATTACTGATTATGACATAGATGAATACAGAAAAGATGCGATTCTGAAAGGAGCCAATCATATTATCTCCAGAGAAATATGGACCGGCACTGAAATACTGGCCCTGATAAATACAATAATTGCCAGTAAAACAAACCAGGCTGCTGCGGCCTGCAATGAAGTTATGCCTTTAGGTGGACTTGATCCAACCAAAA
>JBHPCH010000137.1:0-4585 GCA_042576125.1 Thermodesulfobacteriota bacterium | reverse complement strand
GGGCAATGGATAGGTCTTTTCTACTTGACACTGTCAGACATATCAGCAGTTATTGTTATTTTTAGATAGTAGCATTTTCTGTCGAACGTGACGTATGAAGCCACATGCGGTATAGTACAATATTTCCTACTTTTCTAGATTCTTGGCAATATAGATCCTGAGAGGGCAACGGCAGAGTTTAGCGTATCTAAGGTCTATCACAAAGGGACAGTCGAGGGGATTCTTTTCTAAACATTCGAGACAGCTTTCCTCTCCAATATCCTCCGCCTTGCAGAGCCGTTCAAATCCAATTTTTGTGCATTGGAAATCCTTAGGGCATTGCATTCCCCCAACGATTTTTTCAACAAGAACTTCTTCAATATTTTTTTTGCCTTCTTTTTTCATGGCTTGCCAACATTTTGAGTTTTGTCATACAAAATATGACTCAACATGTCCAATGGACACCTTGGCCTTTTAGGAAATATTCACGACTATCAATTGATAGCAGAAAGGTTGATTTGGAACAAACAGCTTCACAATTCAATAAATCAAAAAAATACCAGTTACTAACCACCTCAAAATCACCACAAAACCGCGCACCAATCCATCGGACTGAAAATGCAATCTTAAAAAAACAGGCTCAATAGATTAAATAAAAAACCCCAACTATTTACGCTGGGGTTTTGGAGGAATTTGAAATGTTACTACCTTGCTACTATTTGTCCTGGATAAGGGAAATTATTCACAACATCAGCCGTTACATTATTACACCACAAATCAATAGTTGCTTTTTTGTATATATCTTCATCTTTTGCAAACTCATCAATTTGACCAAGAAAGATTTCATGCTCTTTAACATTGATTAAAATTGCATTTGAAATAACCATTCTGCTGTTCCCCTCCATATCAATAGTATGGCCGGGGAAAGTGATTATGCCAACCAAATCTCCCTCTATTGTTTTTGTAATTGGGCCAATACCTGTCGCGTTCCAAAAGCCTCTGATCTCTCCAAGGATTTCTTTAAAAACTTTTTGATTTTTAACTTGGGAAATTACATGCAGGCGAGGTCTTCTACCTTTCTCTGCTATGTGTATAATTGTTACCATCGGAATTTCCGGGTTACCTGTTTCCCACATAACCCATGGTGAACACGCGTCTTTTGGCATTCCAGCAGAAAGAAACTGATCTGGTGTTAGTCTCGCAACATAAACACTTTTGTATACTTCCCGGTGCTCTGCGCTACTTATACCTGAGATTCCAAGAGTTATTAAGACCATGACAAAAATCATGATATTTTTCTTCATTTTGTTTCTCCTTGCACTCAGGTCACTTTTTCATAGGGTTGTCTTCTTCGATTCGGCTAGCATTTGTTCAGCCAGCTTAAGAGCCAAATCAAATCTTGGGCCGGGCCCCTCATCATATAAAAGAGGAAGGTAAAAATGTCAACAACAAAGTACCACAATGTGGTGGTTTAGGGTTGTGACAATAAGATACAAGCAAAAAATGTACCTATACTCTTCAAAACAAAATGCTTTTTGTGTTTCTATAGTTATTCTGTATAGTTATTCTTGTGTGCCAGTTTGAAGCTAAATCTGAGATAATAGCTTTCTATTGATTTTGAGGTGATTTAGCTAGGAGGACTTTGGGGATATGCCACAATGTAATAATTGGGAAGGGTAGACCGAAACTAAAGATGTCTTGCCACAATGTTGACTTTATGAAGGAGAATTACCAGTTAAGATGTGCACTGGCAATGGTAACTTTTTGGGGTGGGTTGCTAGTGATGATTAATAGCAGCAAACAGGGTTTAGTATAAAAAAGGGAATGCCCCACTAACGATAGGCCATGAATGTAATCATGACTAAAGGATATCTTAGTGAGGCACTCTAGAGTAGGCACTCTGTTTATAAAGTAAGTATCAATCTGAAAGCAAGCAAGGTGCAGTATGAAATTGTTATGGTCTCAAAAATGGATGATTTGAAGAACGAGTCAAAAATCCATATTACTTGCCAACATCTTGAGTTTTCAACCTCTTGGAAAGAGTTAAAATGTCCGGTCTATATATTAATGACTAAAGAAATCTGTACTTTATTGCCAAGGGGGGTAGAGTAAATTTATACTGTTTTCATAATTAAAACGGGTGACATCTTCCTATTTCAATATAAGGCACACCCTCTCTCTCATCACCAGTTACTTTTCTATTATAACCTGTTGGGTAGCATAAGCCTTCACGATAAGAACTCAGGAATTTCATATTATCCTTAAACATTTTAAAGTCACCCATAAAATCACATAGAAGATACCTAGATTCATTGGAGTCTTTATCACAAAGGTAGGGGATACTGTCTTTCCCTGGTTTTCTTAATCCCCACGTATACTTTTCATTTTTGTTCCTCTCTATTATATATATATTGTAGGACTCTTCTGCAATTGATCGACACTCTTGAGTATTTTTTTCATAAAAGAAATATATAATCTTGTCTCCAATACACACATAAGAATCGGTAGCAAACGCACTTGTTGTTATTCCCAAGCATAAAACTAAAATCAAAAGTGAAAGTTCTGCTTTCATGTAAGACTTAACCTCTTTTACGTTCATATTCTTGGGCCATTTGGAGACGATAAGAGAAATACAAAAAGCCATATTGCTTGCCAACATCTTGAGTTTTCAAGGAAGGATTACCAGTTAAGATGTACACTGGCAATATTAAGTTTTAGGGAAGGGGCTACTAGTATAGATTTATAGTAGACATTTACAGTCTTGAATAAAAAAAGGCAGAGCCATTTTGACCCTGCCTTTTTATTAATGAAAAAATTATTCTCTCATTATTTAAATTCGATATGCAGAGTATGGAGGTCAGTGTTTCCGAGTACTTCCACTTCATGTGTTGTACCGTCACTCCAAACCAACTTCCCAGCTGGAATATCTTTTACCTTCGTTTTACCATCAGGGAAAGTAAACTTTAGTTTGCATGGGCCAAAGAAGTAGGCGATATAAGCTCCATGTGAATGCATTTTGGCTAAATAGCCTGGGTGGCGGACATTTTCAACTGCTTTCACTTTATCATTATCGAGCAGTACCTTTTGTGTCGCAGTCTCTTCGCCTTTCGCTATTGCAGTATTTGCAGAAAAGGCCAAGCCCAAGGTCACCAACAGGACAACCCCAACAAGATAGAATAAGTTTTTCATAATGCGCGCCCTCTTTTATTGGTGTTTTTTGATAATTTCTTGCTTGCATATTCGTTTGGCACTACCTCCTTTTATTTAAGAATTGAGATAGTCTATTAAAAGCACAAAGGCCCCCAAAAGGGAATTCCCCCTTGAAGGCCTTAACCTTGGAATATTAAAAAAACCTCTCTCATTGGAGTGGACTCCTTATAGAGGTTAGTTCATATGTAAAAAAGTATGATTCACTATACTAAATTATGAAGATAGTTGACAAGTGCCACAATGTGTTAGGAATAGAGATTTTAGAGGAGTGTAGATATCTTGCCACAATGTTGACTCTAGGATGGAAGGATTACCAGTAAGGTGTCCACTGGCAATAATAACTTTTTGAATGGAACGGCTAATGATGATTAATAGCAGCAATCGTAAGTCAGTTTATAATAAAAAAGGCAGGGCCACTTTTGAGTCTGCCTTTAAGATCTCATACTGCTAATCGTAACAGATTTTACTCTACCGAGATGTGATATGTATAAAAGACATTGTAAGTGAGCCATGAGAAAAAAGGGCGATTTTATTATGCCCCCGCAGCTGGTAATGCCTCTAGAGCTTCTTTTCTCAGAACATCTATATTCTTTTCATGAGCATTATTGCCCATCGGCTTTAACAGCACTATTTCTGACTGATTTTGATGAGAATGCAAATTTCCCCTGGCTTTATCAATACTCCTTGATAGAGGGGAAAAGACTGAAGGCGATCAATATCGGCTTGGGTGATCTTAGGAGGCAATACCAAATCCACAAAGATGAAATCGAGAAGTTTATGGATTCCCAATCAGAATTTAATCCCTGCTAGTGTGAGTGAATCGAAGGGTTTTGAAGGCTCTTCTAGTAATGGGGGGAGACAAGAAAGATGACGGATGTCCATTGATGATGATCTTGTCAAACTTGTTGGAGATGTGCATTCAGCCTGGCTGAATGGTAAATCACTGTTGCGAAATTTGATTGATAAGGAAAAGGCGGCATGATTGTAAATAATAACATTGCGACCAATACTGTGAATTCCTACAACATCAACATTCAGCCAGGCGCGGTAGGGCGCGCCTGGGACGGATTTTTACACGCTTCTGGCCTCCAGCTACTTCACCTTCTTCGCCTGGATGTAGTAGCTGTCGCCCACCGTGGTCGATGTGAAGGGCGGCTTCATCTCCGGATCGCGACTCTCACGCGTCCGTAGCGTGACGCTGTAAACGCGCGCGAGGCCCATCTCCTTGTCGGTCTTGGACTGGACCGCTACTAAAGCCGGGATACCGTACATCGTGGGATCTCCCTCCAGGTTCCTCGCCTGCACCGACCAGTCGCCTCGGATATGGATGCCGAGGGTATCCAGCGACTCGTTGCCCTTCGTGCGCTCGCTCTTCTGGGGGCTGCCCCAGCCAGGG
>JBHPCH010000136.1:0-4633 GCA_042576125.1 Thermodesulfobacteriota bacterium | reverse complement strand
TTCGAGGTTTCGAGGTTTCGAGGTTTCGAGGTTTCGAGGTTTCGAGGTTTCGAGGTTTCGAGGAAAAAATTATAAATCGAATTTTATAGAATGAAGAATATTTTTTTGTTCGAATAATATTCAGAAGTATTAATTCTTTGGGACACAGCCTGCACTAGACAATCTGGCAAAAAGTCTTAAAGAGGAGGCTAAATGGTATTTTTCATATTTAATAAAAAAAATATTTTATTTTCTCTTATCCTTATTTTGATAAGTATACGAATTGTATTTGCAGGAGCCGGTGATCCTCCAAACTTTCACCCTGAACTTACGGTCAAATATCTGGATACTGTTACGAATAAAAATATAACGTTGAGAAATTGTATTCCAGGCAAAACCTATTATGTACCAAGCGATGTCACGTTAACTTTGATAATTGATGCGGCTAACACGGGAGATAATCCATCTGGCGAATCAGCATCTGTTGATATCTGGTATGATTGGCCAACTAGATCAACCCCTAAAGACGACTCAGCTGCAGACATAGAATGTATTCCTGAGGGTCCAGATGATTGCCAAACAATAATGAATAAACTAAAAGTAGACTATTTATATAATGGAAAAGAGGGTAAGGGAGTTTACAATGTCGTTGTTTGGGCAGACCGGTTTGATACTCTCACTGAATTGGACGAGAAAGATAATTTTCTTGGACCTATTAAAATAATAGCTGTTCCTACTGTTCAGAATAAACAAGAGTCTTTACAAATTTACACGCCAACCAGAAAAACGCTAAAAAAGAAATATTAAATTGAATACTTCTGCAACATGTATTCAATTTTTAAATCTCACTTAATACTGAAGTTAAGATTACGAACTATTTACTGTCAGGCAAGACACTTTATATTTTCTGTTTTTACCTTGACCCCTTGACCCCTCGAAACCTTGTGGCTGTCAATCATTGGATTGTCTTGTTATCCAATAATCGTCGTCTGTTTTGTAAGACGACAAACCTTTTTTCTATCACCATTACATCTAGCCCTGCAGCGTAAAATTATCAGAAACAATCTTGACATTAATCCTTTTCTTCCATATTTTTTCTCCACTTTGAAATAATCAGTCTAATTCTTTTTAATATTTACTTCTTAATCTTCAATTCTATTGGTGAAAATAATGAGTGTTGATGTAATTCAGTTAAGGGAAACAGTTGAAAAAGAACTGGTAATTTTAAATCGTATTCGTGAAGAGATAGGTAAGGTAATTGTCGGTCAGGCAGAACTTATTGACAGGCTGCTTATCGCCCTTCTCTGCAACAACCACGTTCTCATTGAAGGAGTGCCTGGACTGGCAAAGACATTAACAATTACCACTCTGGCACAAACTATCCAGTCGTCATTTCAACGCATCCAGTTCACTCCGGACCTGCTGCCCGGCGACCTGGTCGGCACCCTTATCTACAACCCGAAGACAGGCGATTTTACCACACGCAAAGGTCCTATATTTGCCAACATTATTCTGGCAGATGAAATAAACCGCGCTCCCGCCAAAGTTCAAAGTGCACTGCTTGAAGCCATGCAGGAAAGACAGATAACCATTGGTGATACAACCTTTCCTCTTGATGACCCGTTTATGGTTCTGGCAACCCAGAACCCCATCGAGCAGGAAGGGACCTATCCCCTCCCCGAAGCACAGATTGACCGTTTCATGTTCAAACTTCTGGTAACCTATCCAAGCAAAGCTGAAGAGCAGATGATACTGCGCCGTATGGCAGGAACTGAAGGAGATATCCAGGTTAATCCTGTTATTACGCCATCAGATATCAGCCGTATCCGTTCCCTTGCTGCTTCCATATACATGGATGAAAAAATTGAGGAATATATACTTAACCTCGTTGCAGCAACCCGTGATCCCAAGAAATGCAACCTGGATATTGGAGATCTTATCCGCTACGGCGCCTCACCAAGGGCGACAATTTTTCTGGCCAATGCTGCAAAGGCAAATGCCCTCCTTGCAGGTCGGGGCTATGTAACCCCGCAGGATGTAAAGTCCATTTGCCCGGATATTCTGAGGCACAGGGTTATTATCACCTACGAGGCAGAAGCAGAGGAAAAAAGCAGTGATGATATTGTCAAACAGATACTCGATAATGTTGAAGTCCCATGATTTCAAAGGAGCTGATTAAAAAAATCCGCTATATTGAGATTTTCACAAGCAAGGCAGTCAACGATGTCCTTGCCGGTGGATACCATAGTGTGTTCAAAGGCCAGGGTATGGAGTTTGATGAGGTGCGCGCCTACCAACCCGGCGATGACATAAGAACCATTGACTGGAATGTTACGGCTCGCACCGGTCATCCTTATGTGAAACGCTATGTTGAGGAACGCGAGATAACTGTTTTCTTTCTCGTTGACCTGTCCAGATCAGGAAGTTTCGGCAGCCGGGAAAAACTCAAAAATGAAGTTGCTGCTGAATTCTGTGCCCTCCTTGCCTTTTCAGCCATCAAGAACAATGACAAAGTTGGTCTCATTGTCTTTACAGACACAATAGAATTATTCATACCTCCCGCCAAGGGCACCTCGCATGTACTCCGCCTGATCCGTGAGCTTCTCTTCTTTGAACCCGGCAGAAAAGAGAGAAAGACAGGGACAGATATTGCATTGGCCCTTGATTATTTAGGCAGGGTGCTGCATAAACGCGGAGTTGTGTTCCTGGTTTCCGACTTTCTGGACGAAAATTTTGAAAAGCCATTGAGAGTTCTGGCCCGCAGACACGACCTGATAGCAGTAACAGTCTCCGACCCCCGGGAACTTGACTTGCCGGATGTGGGGCTTTTAAACATCCAGGATGCCGAGACAGATGAAACAATTGTTATTGATACTGGCAGCGGAACAGTAAACAGCAGATATAAACGTCTTGCTGAAGAAAAGAACAAGGCCTTGTCTGATCTTTTTCAAGCCACAGGAATCGACCATATCCAACTCCTCACAGATCGCGACTATGTCCTTGACCTGATAAAATTCTTCCGTAAAAGGATGAAAAAACAATCAGGTTAAAAGCGAAAGGTTAAAGTCACAAAAAAGGGGGCAAATTAACAAAAATTGTATTTAACTATCCTGAAACCTAAAGCCGTCGGATGTATTCCAGATTCAAGGAAGAGTCTGGCCGGCTATGGTCTCCCATGCCGGCCAGACGATGACACAGAAAATGGGATGCAACCGGGGGCTCAATAATTCAAATTATATTTATTTCTTAATCTTTGTAAATTTTGAACCCTCAAGGGTCAGGTTGTACATTAATCCCTTATTACCGAACACGAAGCCGACAATTGGGTCCTTAATATTGGTAGTATCAATTGAACCGCCGGTGCCCAATTCAATGAGTGCTACTGACCCGTCAACACCGGCTTCCCAGCCTGAACTTTCCCGGAATTGCTTCAGGGCTTTTTCCTGCATGAATACAAGGAGAACCCTTTTTGACTGGGCTCCGATCTGGAAACCGATCGAAGCTGCTGCGGTGCTGTAATAGTCAATGGTCTTGCCGCCAATTCTCAAAGCACCCTCACCATATTCTCCGCCAATACCAAACCCGGCCTTAATGACACTGGGGAAAACCAGCACGCCTTTGGCACTTTTCAAAAATTCCTTGCCGCCCTTGACGTCCTGTTGAAACTGCTCCAGGGTCACGTCGACACTTATGTCAATCTCCTTGGCGGATTTTGCAAATGCTAAAGTCGATCCGACTACCATAGAAAGACCCAGAAACAACACCCCGATTAAATATAAAAAAATTCTCTTGTCTGTTTGATTCATTTTCATTTGAAGCCCTCCTTTAAAAATTCATCATAAAAAACATTTCAAGATAAAAAAGAGTAACTTTTTAATTTTATTACAAAATTGCTTATTCAAACTATAGGTATAAAGTGTTATTTGCGCAAGGGTCACTGTCTGCAACAAAGGAAGCGACTTAACGTTTGGGTTTCTGAGTTTTTTTCTCCTCCACCATTTCCGGTGTGGTTTTCCAGCGATTGTGAAACCACACCCATTGGGTTGGATATTTTTTTATATATTTTTCTATAACAGTATGGAACAGGCGGGTATTTTCCGCCATATCCCTTCTCCTGTTCCCGGTCTTGACCAATGATATTTCTTCATCAATAATAAATTCATAGGTATCGTCATCTTTTTTAATATAAAACATGGGCAGCACCGGGGCGCCTGAATCCATGGCCAGCATGGCTCCCCCGATTGGTGTAAAGGCAGGCTTGCCGTAGAAATCAACAAACACCCCACGCACATCAGTATCCTGATCAATAAGAATGCCGAGGAGATTATTCTCTTTTAAGACCCTCAGCATGGTTTTATACGATGATCCCCTTGCCAGAGTCTGCACGCCCTTTTTCCCCCGGGACTCAAAGAGCAGGGTATTGAGTTGTTCATTACCAAGTTTTTTTCCGATGGCATACGTTGGAATGCCAAGCATGGGAAGAGCCAGGGCAGTCCCTTCCCAGCAGCCCATGTGATTAACCAGAGCCAAAATACCCCTTCCTCTTTTCATGGCTTCCTGTAAATGTTCACGTCCTCTCACCTCAAGATTTTCAAAAAACTTTTCAGGTTCTTTCTGGTTCATTTTTATGGCAAACTCGGCCCCGCTTTTCCCC
>JBHPCH010000135.1:0-4640 GCA_042576125.1 Thermodesulfobacteriota bacterium | reverse complement strand
ACATAATTTTAAAAAAACAAAAAAGCTTCAAACTCTTTGCTTGCAGTAGTTTTCGTTCTATAACATTCAATTTTAATCAGATGTTGACAATGATGAAGTTGAAAGAGAAAATGGGATTTTTTTAGAATATTTATTGGTGAATTCAGTCTGTTAAACTGAGACGGGGAAGGACTTCTAAATTGAAAAATTGTATGAGCAAAGTATAGTATGATTTAATGCCGTAACTTAATACTGCCGGTATTTTATTATGAAAAAGGAGACAAATTTGAAAGTGTTTATTACCGGAGGAACCGGTTTTCTGGGAGCAGCCGTGACCGAAAAAATGCTCACGGAAGGTCATTTGGTTACCATCCTTACCCGATCTTCTCAAAAAAGTGACAGGAGAGCCGGGTTACGTTTCATAAAAGGAAATCCTACACAAAAAGGCCCATGGCAGGAAGAAATCAGGAGTCATGATGTGGTAATAAACCTTGCCGGAACCTCTATTTTCCGCCCATGGAATACCCGGAATAAAGAAGCAATCTACAACAGCCGAATCCTTTCGACGCGTAATATTATTGATGCTCTTGCACACCATGCCGGTAAAGAGATGATACTTTTAAACGGTTCTGCAGTCGGTTATTACGGTTTCAGAGAAGATGAAGAGCTCGATGAAAGCGGTTCCCCGGGGGATGATTTCCTGGCAACAGTTGTCAGGGATTGGGAAGCTGAAGCATTAAAGGCAGAGAAGATTGGCGCCCGGGTTGTGCTGTGTCGTTTGGGGGTTATCCTCGGTAGTGACGGTGGGGCATTGGCTAAAATGCTTCCAGTATTCAAGTGGGGTATTGGAAGTCCTCTTGGGTCAGGGAAACAATGGTTTTCCTGGGTTTTTCTGTCTGATCTGGTAAATATTTTTTTATTCCTGATGGAAAACAAAACAATCTCAGGGCCTGTCAACTGTACATCACCCCATCCGGTCACCAACAGGGAAATGACAAAGGCTCTTGGCAGAGCTCTGCACCGGCCATTAATTCTGCCACCTGTGCCGGCTTTTCTGCTTAAAGCTATTCTTGGAGAATTCAGCCATGTATTTGTCAAGGGTCAGAAGGTTATTCCAGGAAAACTCCTTGAGAATGGGTTTGTTTTCGAATTTCCTGAAATAGAAAAGGCATTCGGTCATCTCGTTTAATTAGTTCGTAAATTATCAATTTAGTTGAAGGTCTAAACTTGCTAAGCTGTTAAGTGATTGAAAAAAACAGAGTTGAGTTACAGAAGATCAAACATTTTTCCTGGTTGTTCATTTTCTTTGCTTGCCTTTATGCCCTTTAGGGTGCAAAGAAAACGAACCAGCAGCGAAGCGGCGAAAGAAAGGGCAGCCGTTCACTCGCCACTTCGCTGCTGTTCCGCTTTCAGCGGAAGATACTGTGCTGTTCATAAAGAAAGGACGCTTCGGAATGTCGCTTCACTCCGCCGAAGCTTTTCTCTTTCTTTATTCCGCTGCTTGACGGCGTGAAATGGCGAAATAAAAAAGATGTACTCTTTTTGTTTTGCCTACTAAACCTTATTAAAGTTGGTTGTTAACTAATTTTATGGAGAAAAATGCAATGCCTGAAACACGATGGGAAACATTGGACGTTCAGGAGGTTTTTGATCAACTGCAGGTCTCTGAGACAGGTCTTTCAAGTGATGAGGCCCGCAGGCGCTTTGAAGAGGTCGGGCCGAATGTGCTGGCAGCAGAAGAAAAGATAAAAATTTTCTCTATCATGCTGCACCAGTTCAGGAGCCCACTTATCTATGTTCTTCTGGCTGCGGCGGTAGTGACCTTCTTTCTTCATGAATTCATTGATATGTCGGTTATCCTGGCAGTAGTTATTCTCAATGGAGTCATAGGGTTTATCCAGGAGGTGAAGGCGGAACAGGGTATACGATCACTGAAAAAAATGGTGCAGGCCAAAGCACGGGTATTGAGGGACCGGCGCGAAAAGGAACTGCCTGGCAGTGAACTGGTACCAGGTGATATTGTATATCTGGCTGCAGGAATGCGAGTGCCGGCAGACCTGCGCTTGATTTATTCGCTGGATTTACGGATCGATGAATCAATGCTTACAGGTGAGTCTCTGCCTTCTGATAAACAGGATGAGACACTTGCTGAAGAGAACCTGACCCCCGGAGACCGAAAAAATATTGCATTTATGGGAACTGCTGCTGTTTACGGTCGCGGCAGGGGGGTCGTGGTCGAAACCGGCAGGCGGACGGTTATCGGTGATATAGCTAAAAAAGTTCAGGAAGTTCCCTTTGGCAAAGCGCCGTTACAAAAAAATCTTGATAAATTCGCCAAATTTCTTAGTTGGACAGTCGGGATAATCTCCCTGTTCATTTTTACCCTTGGACTTTATGAGGGTGAAAAACTCAGTGAGATGTTTATTGCCGCAGTGGCGATCGCTGTTTCTGCCATTCCTGAAGGGTTGCCTGTTGCTGTTACTATTGCCATGGCCATAGGTGTGAATCGCATGGCACGACAGAACGCAATCGTAAGAAGGCTGCCCTCAGTGGAGACCCTGGGGAGTACTACTATTATCGGGTCTGATAAAACAGGAACCCTTACAAAAAACGAGATGACCGTGAAGCTCATTTATGACGGTCTGAGAACCTATGAGGTTTCTGGCATCGGGTATGAGCCTGAAGGAAACATTACCCACGAATCGCAACTGATTGATACTGAAGCATGCTCGGAGTTGATACGTACGTTAAGGATCGGTCTGCTCTGTAATGAGGCGAATCTATACCAGGAAGATGGAGACTATAGAATTGATGGGGATCCCACCGAGGGGGCTCTCATTATTACAGCCCTTAAGGGCGGATTGCAGATAGAAGATGAGCGGGCCAGATATCCACAGTTAGGTATCGTCCCTTTTGAATCTGAGCGCGGCTTTATGGCAACTTTGCATGAGGTTGAGGGCAGGAAAATTATTTTTGCAAAAGGCGCCCCTGAAAAAATAATACAATTTGCTACCCATGATGGAGTTGAGGTTCAATTTAGGAACAAGCTCGACCGGGTTGCTGCAAATTTTGCCAGACAGGGTCTCAGAGTTCTTGGGATGGCCTATAAAGAAGTCGATGGTTCAACAATAAAGATTTCACAGGCGGATGTGGAAAGCGGTCTTGTTTTTGCGGGTATACAGGGCATGATAGACCCACCCCGTCAGGAAGTCCTGGAAGCTATAAAGGATTGTAAGCATTCTGGTATTCGCACAGTTATGATTACCGGTGATCATGGCACAACAGCCGGTGCTGTTGCCGGCCACATCGGGATTGGCTCAGAGAATGAGCAGGTTCTTGAAGGGCGGCAGATTGAGGCGATGACAGATGAGCAGCTTTATGACAGTGTTAAAAGCACATCAGTGTATGCCCGGGTGGCACCTGTCCACAAGTTGCGTATAGTGCAACAGCTTATCAGACATGGGGAGGTGGTGGCAGTAACAGGTGACGGCGTTAATGACGCGCCTGCTTTAAAGGCAGCACATATTGGAGTTGCCATGGGACGCAGCGGAACTGATGTGGCCAAGGAAGCTGCAGATATTGTGCTCTCTGATGATAACTTTGCCAGTATTGTTTCAGCGGTCAAGGAGGGCAGGATAGTTTATGATAATATCAAAAAGGTGACCATCTTTCTCGTTTCCTGCGGTTTCGGGGAACTGCTGACAATAATTGCCTGTATGATTGCAGGGTTGAGCCTGCCGTATCTCCCGGCTCAGATCCTCTGGCTCAATCTGGTCACCAACGGCTTTCAGGACGTGGCCCTGGCATTTGAACCGGGCGAGAAAGATGTGCTTGAAAGAAAACCTCGCCCACCAGACGAAAGAATACTTTCTGCTTTAATGATACAGAGAACACTGCTGATGGGTTCATTTATGGGATTCGGTACCTTCATTATATATTACCTGCAACTTGGTTCCGGTGTCTCTGTCGAAAGTGCCAGAAGCGTTGCACTGACCACTATGGTCTTTTTTCAATTTTACCAGGCCTTGAACTGCCGCTCCGAAACCCTTTCTGTTTTCAGGATGAATCCGCTTTCCAACCCCTTTCTCATTGTGAGTATAGTCGGTGCTTTCTTTGCTCACCTGGCAGTTCTGTATGTCCCGGCCCTGCAATATATTTTCAGGACGGTTCCCTTGAATTGGAGCCAATGGGTGATTATTATCATAAGTTCTTTCACTATTGTATTTGCTGTGGAACTCGATAAATTCATCAGGCGCAGGAAAGCTTAACATTGCCCAATCGGCCCATTCCTTGTATTGTATCGTCCCGGTTTTGGCAGCACAGAGAATGATTATTACTTTATAAAATATTTTCAGGAGAAGAGCATGGCTTCAGATGTTAATGATATAACAATGGATTATGAAGAAGACGGGATTTTGATTGTCAAGGAATTAGACAAGGAGATTCTCTCCAAGGGAGCCTGGACGACGATCCTTTTCAGGTACCAGCAATGGGATAAGCGCAAAAAGGAATATGCCCCTGACAGCTATGCAATCAGAAGATACCAGAAAATCCATGGCGAATATATGCAGAAATCAAAATTCAATATTTCCAGCAGCAAACAGGCCGAAAACTACTGCAAGCAAAGAGTTTGAAGCTTTTTTGTTTTTTTAAAATTATGT
>JBHPCH010000134.1:0-4726 GCA_042576125.1 Thermodesulfobacteriota bacterium | reverse complement strand
AACTGCCATACTACAGTTCCGAACCTGCAGACGGGAGTTCCTGCCGGGGGCGGTGATTGCGTGACCTGCCACACTACCTCTGAACACGTATTGTGGGGACGTTATCTCGATACCTGTTCCACTTGTCATACCGGCTTTGATGGTGGCCCGGGAAATACTCTGCATGATGTCCACAATCCGGTGGGTGGCTGGTCAGACCGCAATAGTGCTACCAGTGGTCTTAATTATCCTTATGCGAGCGATCCCAATATGTGGGAGTCAAACTGGCCATTAAACCCTGATTGTGCTACTTGCCACACGACGTTTGACGATGATGCCAGTGGCAGAGGATGTGGAGCCTGCCATAGCTTCCCGGGAAAAGGAGATCTACACATCTTACATTCCGGTAAAAAGGCTGGCGAGATGGACATTGATTGTGCAGTTTGCCATTTCCAATCGTAAATTTAATACTGGTTCATCAATCAGATAGAATTGTATTGAATAATAATGGAAGTTTATCCAGGAGCACCACAAAAGAGGAGAGTTCGAGACTGCTTATCAGTTTAAAAAAGACTACATAACAAATTGAATGCCAACCGGTAATAGCATAGCATTTTCAATGCTGATACCGGTTGGCATTTTTATTTTAATTGATGGGACAAACTCCGGTCAGGATCTTCTTCTCAAATCATTTCATATCCCAAGATCTGTTTAATAGAGACCAGTAAATGAATATCTGTTTTCGGATCAGAAAGGTAAAAAAAATTGCACCATATGTATGCAGATGCATACATATGGTGCAATCGCACTGAGCAGACTTTCTTTGCAAATTATCCGAATCAATTTTTTTGTCATATAATATCATTCAGATAGAATTGATTTTATCTAGTGAGCCACAATGTGGCACATAAATTGCTATATATAAATGATGTGATTGGCATCCCCGGCATATCGGAAAAGGTCGGTTTTTTCAGTCTGTCATAACACCACAACTTTTATGAACAGGCAAACAACTTTTCTGTAACATTCTGATATTAAAGACATATCCTTTCCAGAATGTTTTTTAAAATGAGTTGGGAAGTTATTAGTAGTAGGAAGGCGGTACCGGCATAATTGAGGATAAACTTTCCTATGATTTTTGTTGGGTGCTTCACTTGCTTGTTTGACTTTAATGGGAATAATTCTTATTATTGTAAAACTTATGTTAACCCTTATTAAGAATAATATTTTGCCACGGCATTTCACCTGTGAACTCTATTTTTGTATTCAATTAAATAAGCTACACGAAATGTTATATGTGTGGAGACAAGTCGCGTGAATGTATATAAAGGTTTCTTTGTTGTTTTAGTATTTTTTTCAGCACTATTTCTTTCAGTCTCAAGTGGTTTCGCTTACGGAACCTATTGTCCCATTCCTGCTGGTGATAGTTGTACAGGCTGCCATAGTACACCTGGAACCGGCGGCTGGCCTGCTTGTCCCTCCCCAACCACCTGGACCATAACCGCCAGTGCCGAAACCGGCGGTACTATTACACCGTCAGGAGCTGTGTCGGTTAATGGCGGCAGCAGCCAGTTGTTTACTATCGCTCCTGCTGCAGGTTATTCAATAAACAATATTCTTGTTGACGGCTCTTCTGTGGGGCCTCAAACTTCTTATACGTTCCTCAATGTGACTGCTAATCACTCTATTTCTGTTGCATTTTTTCAGCCTACAGGTTCTCCGCCCCTGGCTGATTTTTCTACTTTACCATTAACATCAACTGATCCATATATTGTAAGCTTTACAGATCTGTCTACAGATGGGCCCACTTCCTGGCTCTGGGATTTTGGTGACGGGGGAAAAAGTACCCAGCAGGATCCGCATCATGCCTATCTTATTCCAGGAACGTATACCGTCACCCTTGAAGCTTCCAATAGCAACGGATTTGACATTATATCTCAAAACATAAATGCTTCTTTTACACAGTGTCCGAATGGGTCGGTTGACCTGGGTGGTTGGCAGCAGGAAAGTATCCAAGCTGCATATAACACAGCCATTGACGGTGAAGTAATAAGGATACAGGCCAGGGATTTCAACGAAAATATTAATTTGAATGCACCCATTACTGTTACTCTGAGCGGAGGTTATGACTGTGATTACACGATTAACCCTGCGGCGACAATATTATCTTCCGGCACTCTTACCGTCAGCAGCGGTACTCTGATAGCAGAAAATTTATTGATACAGTCTTCGGCATCAGCCCTTGACGGTGCTGCTTTATATGCCCAGAACTGTGCAGCCTGTCATGGTGACCTGGCAAATTCTACAAAGATACCTACCACAACAACTGCTGTTCAATCGGCCATAGACACAAATGTGGGCAATATGGGGCCTCTGAGTTCTCTGACTCCGGACGAGGTTCAGGCCATTGTGGATGCCCTAAATGCCCAGACTCCGCCTCCCACAAGCTGCACTGCTTGTCATGGACAACCACCTTCCGGTACCAGTTCTCCTGATACCGCAGGGGCGCATACAACTCACGACACATTGGGTTTTGGTTCGACAGTACCCAGCTGTGGAGCCTGCCATGATGGGGCTGTACACCTGAATGGCACTGCTGATCTTGGGTTTCCGTCAGGGTTTGATGCCCAAAGCGGCCCGGCTACCGACAATCTGGACGGCACCTGCTCCAGTGTCAAATGTCATGGCGGCCAGACTACACCTGACTGGTGGAGCGGCTCCATTGACGTTAACACCGATTGCATTTCCTGTCATACTTACGGTACTTCGCAGTATAACAGCTTTTCATCCGGTGAACATAATAAGCATGCCCGGGACAAAGGATTTTTATGCACGGAATGTCATAACACGACGAAACTGGAGACCGGACATTTTATTAATCTGGAAAGCACTGCTTTTGAACTGAGTCCTGCAGATACCATCGGCGGCGGCGCAACCAGCGTTCCCAGTTACAACGGGTCATGCAATTTATCGTGCCATGGCAAAAATCATAATAATTGGAACTGGTAGGGTGTATAAATAAAACAATAACGACAGGACGGAGGAACATTGCAAATTCGGCACCTGCATTGATTATCTGAAGCGGTAGAGTCTTTACTGTAAACGTAATTTTCAAATAACCAATTTCAAAATAAATTAGGCATTTCCCCAAAGATGACTTGGGGAAATGCCTAATTTTAAAGCTTTTTGTAATGATAATCGTTCTTATTGCTGAAATATGCCATGATTACAGCTAGTTAGTCTTCGCACTGATCGTGGCATAAATGTTGCAAACTATTTAATGCAGGTCAGCCTTATATTTATGGCTGGTTTGATATGTTTTTTGGTTAATTTCAGCGGGGAAATTGTGTTCGCTGTATTCCGATTCCGGCAAATTTGGTAGGGGATTAAGAATATTTTAAGAGTTTAAGTTTTCAATGCCAACCGGTATAGAAAAACCAGGAGGAAAGTTAAATGAAGAAAATGATGAATAAGAAAGTTTTGGCAATGTTTGTAGGTGCTGCAGCACTTTTAGCACTTCCTCTTTTCGCTGCTGCAGAGGACAAGCTGGTTGTGCAGGATGCAGGGTTGAATAATGTTTTTACTGTGGATGATACAGGGCTTATATCCGGCGCAAAGCTAGGGCTTGGCCTTTCTACGCCCGAGTTACAACTTCATGCAATAGCTGATACTGTTGACCCTACAAGGGGAATTATGACGGGGCAGCATAATGATGGCGCACAAGCTGCTATTATTAAATTCCAAAAATCTAGAGGTTCATATACTTCACCAACAGCCATGGCTAATGGTGACTATTTCGGTGTTTTTCAGTCGTGGGGATATGATGGCTCTGCATATCAAAGAACAGCACAGTTTGGGTTTAGGACCAATGGGACAGTATCAGCAGGAAATGTTCCTACGGATATAGTTTTTTGGTCTGGGACTAATGCTGCCAGCCTGACAGAAATGTTAAGGTTGAAATCAACCGGTACTGTCAACATGCTTCAATTGTCAGGATCATACACAGGTGGTAGTGCATATGTTTGTGTTAATAATGCCGGAGATATTTATGCAAGTGAAGTAGCCTGTCCGTAATGTAGAAGAAGAAACTATTTATTGGTTCTGTATAGAAAAAATAAATTAATAAAATATTATAATAAATACAAAGGGCGGTCAATAAGGCCGCCCTTTGTATTTATTATAAGGGAGTTAACACCCAAGGAGATATGCACTTTCTTGAACAAACATTTGTACAGAGAAACCAAATCAAAGTACTTATAACCTTCGAGGTTAAGATAGAATTTGTTTGTGTTCCAAAACAAAGTATTCAGACCAGCCGGTTTATTTGACAAGCTTTCCTGGTGTGTATAATTTTTTTTCGGATACCAGACGAAATCATCAATATTTCTATATCCTGCATTATAGCCCTTGACCCACATATTATACTGTGACAATAGTATCTCCTGCTGCCCTCTTAAAAAGAGAATGATTTCAGCTTCAGGAAATGCTTTTGCCAATCTCTCAGCAATAAGTGATCTGTTTATATAACCCAACCCGAAGGGTTTACCGGAAAATGACTCATCTGATATGAGCAGGTTTTTCGAATTTATCTTTTTAACTTCGTCTATAGTTTCTGAATGATTATATAAAGAATTGTCAGCATATTGTAGTTTATTGAATGCAAAATTATGCTGTGTATAGGGTCTCGTTAAATATGTGAATCCTTTTACATTCGGAAATACTATCTCTTGTAAATATGTAGTTGCGG
>JBHPCH010000133.1:0-4776 GCA_042576125.1 Thermodesulfobacteriota bacterium | reverse complement strand
GGGATATACCAGAATTGTATCACCAGTGAAAGAATTGTCCTCTGCGGACAGGAGAGTTGAGAACCAGCCCGCTCCGCCTGTTGGCCTCACCTTTATAGGATCATCAATGACCGTGACCGTGCTGTCACTTTCCACCGGTATTCCGGTGGCAGCCTCGTTGCCGTCCGTGGCATAGAATCTGTAATTCAGGTCTCCGTCACCGGCAGAAACTAGGTTCAGAGTTATTTCATAGAGTCTGCCTACGTCGCAGTTCGTAGAATCTTCAGTAGTCATTAGGTATTTTTCATCTGACTCGTATGTACCGCTGTCATCTTCATCAATCAAAAGCAGGATGTCGGAGGGACACTCGTCATTGGCGTCTGTATAGATGACCTTAAACTCGAAATCAACCTGTTCAGCACCGACAGGAGGCCTGACCCCGTTGCTGAGGCATTCTGCTATTGCCCAGGACAGGACCGGGACATTATTCGCCGGGAGAGCGGGAGTAATTATCATGGCAGTATCTGATACCGGCTCACCGATTGCCGTATCAAAACCATCTGATGCATAAAAACGATAGGTAATGTTGCCGTCGCCGATATAAGGAATTGACAGAGTTACCGTATACTTCTCGCCGTCGGTATAGTCTTTTTCCCCGTCGTCAACCCAGGTCATGTCGAATTTTTCATGGACGTCATAAACACCGCTGTTGTCCGTATCCACCCAGACCTGGACCGGATTTGGCGCTATGTTGTCTCCATCGGTATATTTCACCCGGAAGGTGAACGGAGTAGTACCGCCTTCACCACTGTCCGGATCAACTCCATTTTCATATGGAACACCGATCCAGGACAATACCGGAATGTTGTTTGTCAAACTTAATGACTGGAGTGCTGTTGGATCACCGGTTGCTTCTTCGACACCGTCCAGGGCATAGAATCTGAATTTCAGGGTACCGTCACCAGTATAATTGAGGACTCTGCTGAAAGTATAACGTTTGGAGTCTGTATAAACGGTATCACCACTGTCAACCTCAGCCATGTTGAACTTCTCATTGGGGCCGTATGTTCCGCTGTCATCCTCGTCAATCCATACCTGGATCAGAACAGGCGGGTTGTTGTCCATGTCCGTGTAATCAACGCGGAAAACAAAAATTTCTCCTCCGTTTCCGCTGTCAGGATTTATCCCGTCGCTCTCATAATCCGTTTCACCTGTCCATGAGAGTACCGGAGCAAAGTAAGATGTTGCGGAAGATACTTCATCGGCTCCCATATCGTCGACAACATTTTGTGGTCTTACATCACCCTCAAAATCGACAATCAGGTCCGTGCTGCCGTTGTCAATGGCGTCCGAGGGATCCTGGATATGGTAATCCCCGGCCGCATTATTAATAAAATTGGGATCGCTCTCAGAAATATAACCGCTTACTGTCGGAGTCAGGCTTCCGGTAAAATAAGGGCTGTTGGTGAAATCTGAGTCGCCATCGTTTGACATGACCGTATCTGTTATTATGATCGAACCGGCTGAGTTGGAATTGACAATCTGGCCACTGCCTGCCGCAGAGTTGTTCCAGATAATAGTGTCTTCCATTGTGATATTGGTATTTTGAAAAAATGCCATACCTCCACCGCTTGTGCTGGCAGTATTGTCAGCAATGGTGCAGTTTGTGAATGTGGCGTTCCCGCCCGTAAAAAAGAATGCGCCACCACCATTCCCATAGCCGTCATCACCAGTCGCCTGGTTATTGGCAATAATGCAGTTTTCCATAGTGAGATTGAAGTCACTATGGCCATTTGTCATTGCACCGCCGGTCGCAGCCGAGTTGGACAGGAAAATCGATTGATAAAATTTCGGTGTGGTTACCGAGTTTGCCTTAAAGCCGCCGTTTGTATTGTCCCTGATCGTGCAGCGGGTAAAGGTGGCTGAAGTATTCTGCAGGAAGATACCGGTGCCGTTGTCTCGAATTACCGTGTCAGTGATTTGGTGATTGTTATATTGTGCGGTAATATATATACCGGTGGTGTTGCCATATATCTCAGAATTCTCAATGTCGACTTTCCCTGAGTTGGCAGTAAAACTTACCCCGTTGGAGGTACTGTCAATCTTACAGTTTTTTATGGTTGTCGTACCATTAGTTGAATTATGGGCTACACCATTCGTGCCTCCTGAAAGGGTGAATCCGTCTATGGTATTTGAACCGCTGTTCTGGAAGAACACCAGGTTGCCGCTCCCGGTGATGGTGGTCACATCAGGGCCGCAGACCGACTGAACCACAACATCGCTTCTTTCGGTCAGGTTAATGGGAGTATAGCTTCCCTCGTAAACCAGGATGGTTATATCATCATTGCTACCTATGGCGGTCTGGATGGAGTCATACCAGCCTGTGCCGCCAGACGATCGTACCTTGTAGCTCGTATCCACAATGGTTACCGTTTCTTCGTTCAAAGCAGGATCGCCGATCGCTGGGTCGGTTCCGTCGGTGGCATAAAAGAGATAATTAAGGTCTTTATTGCCGCTGCCCAGGTCTAAGGCAGTCAAGGTTGCTTTATAATTCTCGCCATCGGTATAATCTCCATCTCCGCTAGCAAGAACCATGTCCTGCTGTTCACCAGCATCGAGAAAATCACCATCGTTGTTCAAATCGATCCAGACCTGTATGCTTGTTGGCGCCTGGTTATCCAGATCGGTATAGGTGATATAAAATTCGAAGTCTGCCCCCCTGGCACCGGTGGCAGGTTTAACGCCGTCGGTCACGCAGGTCGCAGCATACCAGTCAAGTACTGGAGGAGTATTGGTTGTAGACTTCACAGTTACCGTCTGATCTATTGTCGGATCACCGGTTGCCTCATTATTGTCGTCTGAGGCATAAAAACGGTAGTTGAGCATACCGTCTCCGGCATAACTCAATGTAATGGTCTTGATAAAATTCTCACCGTCAGTGTAGTCACCGTCGCCACTGTCAACGGCCATATCCTGCTTCTCATCAATATCGTCGTAATCTCCGTCATCATTCAGATCGACCCAAACCTGAATCAGGGTTGGCGGTTCATCGTCAGCATCGCTGTAATTTACCCGAAACTCGTAACTGGCACCGTTGCCGCCGATATCCGGATTTACCCCGTCATTAATAAAGTAGGTTTCGCCGGTCCATTCCAGCGTTGGAACATTATTGAGAATTCTCACGGAACTATCGTTAGTTGGTGGTCCGGTCGCATCCTCCCCGTCGGATGCATAAAAACGGTAGGCAAGATTATTGTCTCCAGCCTTGCCCAAGGCTATGGTCCTGTAATACAGTTTACCGTCCGTGCAGTCTGGATCATAGGAATGCGCCTCGCTCATGCCAAGTTTTTCGTCGGCGTCATAATCACCGTCATCATTACGGTCTATCCAGACCTGGATTGAGACAGGTGTATCATTATTCTTATCCGTGTATTTGATGCGGAAGGCAAAATCGCTGTCGGCAGATCCGCTGTCCGGGTTGACACCATCGGACACATATCCGTTCTCACCGGTCCAATCAAGGGTCGGAGCTACTGAGGTATCCAGGAATGGTTCCCTGGGCATTTTTACCGTATTGCCAGCATGACATTCCGCACAAAGATTTATAGCAGTGTTTCCATTCCAGACTGTACCGTCGCTCGCAGCAAGTGGTGTGTCTTCAGGATCCGGAGGATCAGAATTGGTTTGATTGACGATTGTTGTTTCTTCATTGTAATACCACATCTGGAGGCCCGGCTCCCCTTTGCTTTCCGGCATGGTATTATCAATGAGCTTGCCGTCACGTACCATGGCCAGCTGGGTCGAGCCATGTACGTTATGACAGGCAACGCAAATTATCCTGCTTGTATATGGGCCATCCCAATCAGCAGAATATTTTGGAGGTACCATTATTAAATGGGACCAATGCCTGTTTACCCCGCCCGTTATCAGATTTGTTTCATCAGTGGAACTCGAGGTAAACGGTCTGGTAATATGACATTCGGCGCACAACTTATAGGTATCCGGTTCATTTGGCTGAGAACCTTGTTCCCAGGGGATTTGCATGGGCTCTTCACCGTCAATCAGCTTCAGCCTGTATCCCTGGCGGTACTCACTCGGATCTGTATCGCTGGAGTCACCGTCATCAAAGGTTCGCTCAAGGCCGTCGATATGAGCAGTGGTAAAATCATGACAGGAGTCGCATTCCACCGGACGTGAAGCACCGGGCTTCAGAGCGGGTTCCAGAAAGCCACCTTTAGACGCATAGGGTTCGTCCCCCGGCAGGCCGTGACCGGTCTTGTAAAAACCCCAGCCTCCGTATTTTCCTTCACCTTCTGAATTGTCCTCGTCACCGATAACATTCGGTGCTAAGACACAATCTGGATCTTCTATACAGGCTTGCTCATCAGCAACATCAGCCTTGCTGTAAGCAGGTTCTTCGTCATGACAGGTGGCGCACCACTTCTCCTTGCCGTCCTTCAGGACAAAATTTTCACCAACATATTCATAAACGCCGTCATCCCAGTTTGCCTTGGCGCCGACAACCGGATCAGTTAAGGGATCCTCCAGCTCACTGTTCGGATATGTTCCGCCCGGTGAATGGCAGGGATCGCAGACTTGGGTATTTGCCAGGTCCTCGTAGTCAGAGAACTGGGGGAAACTGTCTGTATTGTGGCAGTCGCCGCAGGACGATAATTGCGGACCATAGTCAGCCTTCAGATGAGCCAAATGGGAACCGGAGGTATGGCAATTCCCGCAGATTAATATAACTTTTGCTTCTCGCCAGTAGGGTTGGTTTTCCATGTGGCACATTGTACA
>JBHPCH010000132.1:0-5082 GCA_042576125.1 Thermodesulfobacteriota bacterium | reverse complement strand
ATGTAAAATCCTGTATGAACGACAGTGTCAATAAGATACATAACGAATTGTTAAAAGATATAGATATTTAAGGAGGTTATATTATGGGCTACAATCCAGACAAACCGATGGAAGACAGGATTACAGATATCGGTCCGCCACATTATGAGCAATTTTTTCCGCAGGTAATAAAAGAAAACTACGGCAAATGGCTGTATCATGAAATTACAGCGCCCGGCGTTTTGAAACATGTTAGTGAGACCGGCGCAGAGTGTTGGACAGTCAGGATCGCTTCTGCCAGGCTCATCAGTACGTCACTGATCTATGATTACTGTGACATGGCTGATAAACACTGTGACGGAGTCCTGCGTTTTACCACACGTAATAATGTTGAATTCATGGTTGACAGTGCTGATAAGGTTCAAGCACTTGTTGATGACTGCAATGCCCACGGCATGATGCCTGTTGGCGGCACCGGCGCTGGTGTTACCAATATCGTTCATACCCAGGGTTGGGTTCACTGCCATACCCCGGCTACTGATGCTTCCGGTGTAGTTAAAGCGGTTATGGATGAGCTGTTCGATTACTTTACCAGCATGACCCTGCCTGCCCAGGTACGCGTGGCCCTGGCCTGCTGCCTGAATATGTGTGGAGCGGTACATTGCTCTGACATCGCTATCCTCGGCGTGCACAGGAAGCCGCCGCTGATCGACCATGACACAATTACCTCGGTATGCGAGTTGCCGCTGGCTATCGCTGCCTGTCCGCTCGGAGCTGTAAAGCCTGCTAAAGGTATTAACTCTGCCGGTGAAGAGGTAAAGAGTGTTACGGTTAATGAAAAACGCTGTATGTTCTGCGGTAACTGCTATACCATGTGTCCTTCCATGCCTCTGGCTGATCCGGAAGGTGACGGTATTGCCATCCTGGTTGGCGGTAAGATCTCCAACTCCAGGTCAGCTCCAAAGTTCTCCAAGCTGGTTATTCCGTTTCTGCCCAACAATCCGCCACGTTGGCCGGAGGTTGTTGATGCGGTCAAGAATATCCTTGAAGTATATGCCAAAGATGCTAAGAAGTATGAGCGTGTTGGCGAATGGGCCGAGCGAATTGGCTGGGAGAAATTTTTCGAAAAATGCAACATTCCGTTTACGGAGAAGAGCATTGATGACTACCGTCTGGCATATGATACCTGGCGGACAACCACCCAGTTCAAGTTCACAAGCCATATTAAATAATTGTATCCAATAAAAGGAGTAACAACATGGCTGATAAAGAAGAACTCAAAGCTCAAATTCTCGCATTGCTTGCCAAGTCAAAAAAACCTGCATTGTATCTCAAGGACATGCAGAAGAAGGTTGACGGAAAGCCCCGTGAGATAAAAAATGCGGCCAATGAGGTGAAAGAACAAAAGTGCATGTTCTGGTCCAGCGGCAGCAGCACCATGTACGCTCTGCCTGACCGTGCAAAAGACGAAGATAAAAGAGGCGTGTAATTCCTTTTTTTGCACTACTTCAGTAACAAGTTAAAAAGACAGGGGCGGTTTTCTGCCCCTGTCTTTTTTTTTGAAGATTTTATAGACGTTTGGTAGGGGTATAATATGGAGCCGATAAAAGAGTAAACGCTGGCATGGTTACGCGAAACATAATTAGACTGGATGTTACAGAGTCAACCAATTCGGTGGCACTTGAGGCTGGACAACAGGATGCGGTTCCCGGCACGGTTGTTGTGGCTGAGGCTCAAACCGGAGGCCGGGGTAGGCTGAACCGCTCCTGGCTGTCGTTGCCGGAAATGGGGCTTTATTTTTCTATTATCCTGAAACCCAGGCTGCCCCCGGAACATCTACCCAAAGTTACCCTTGCTGCAGGCCTGGCAATCTGTAAAGCTGTGGAAGAAGAGTATTTTCTTTCCCCAAAAATTAAATGGCCCAATGATCTTCTCCTGGATAACCGGAAATTTGGAGGCATTCTGACCGAGACTGAATCTGTTACAGGTTCGAATTCCACTTCTACCCTGGTAGTTGTCGGCGTCGGTTTAAACCTCTTCCCTCCAAAAGCTGGATTCCCTCCTGATATTGAGAAAATCGCGACCGCCCTCTCGGTCCATACGGACAGAGAAATTTTATCTGAAGTACTCTTAGAAACATGTATTCTAGCTGTGGAGAAAGAGTTGCAGCGCCTGGAAAAAGGAGATTTTTCGATAATTCTTGAGGAATGGCTGCAGCGCGATGCAATTGAAGACAAAGTGCTTACCTGGGTGACACCTAAGGGCGAGGCAGTCACCGGCGTTTCTCTGGGGCCTGATGCTGATGGCCTTTTACGCATCCAGGATAAGGCTGGGGATATTCATACAGTTATATCCGGAGATGTTAACCTGGTTACAAAAAAAACCTGATATGCGCTAAAGGATTTATAAAGAAAAATTTTGCAGCGTTTTATACAGTTCCGCGGCATGGTCGGCAAGTTTTTCCTGGATCAGGTGAAAATCATCCTGATCTTCCCCAGCGTATATTTCCAGTAACGATTCATACATATCATATATTTCCCGGGCATCAAATGATTGCAGGATCTCCAGGAATTCCTCTGCAGGTCCTATCAGCAGCCTGTCTTCAGCCTGGGTGGCAGCAAGACCGGCAAAAAAACCTGCAATAGCAGCATCTACAGCAAATTCATCGAGCCAGGCCGGCTCTCCGACTCCGTCGAGTCTGTCCAGTCGTATTCTGAGGGAAAGATTCAGCAGAAAATGAATTGTGGCAATCAGCCGGTCGGCTTCTTCTGCCCGGTCAAATTGGACAAGAGGGTCATACTGTCTGGCAGTGATCAGTTTCACTGAGATTGCACCAACAGTTTCAGCTTTGACCACGAAATCACCGGCCCCATGATGCCAGGGATAGACCTGACAGAAAGAAGTCTGGTCATAATAGAATGTCAGGATGTAAGCAACCTGGCGCAGCATTTCATAGCTTTCTGCATCCGAGAGAAAACGGTAGCCTTTTGCATAATCCCAGAGATGAATTTTACTGTCTCCTGATTTAGCATCTTCGCTTAAATGCCATTCGTGATAGCCGTCAAGCCACTCACCTGATACCATGAGAAATTTTTCAGAACCTGAGCCTGTCTCCCATATGACTGATTTTTTGGAGTAAATCTGTGGAATTAAATCCGAGTTGATAGCAGAAAGCTGTTGAAGAATACAATATTCTTCGGCCAGTGATTTTCGGGCAGATTCTGATAATGCAGAGGTCACCGCAAGCTTTATATGTTCCGCGGTGCCTGAAATTTCAATACTTGCTATATGATAAAAAGCACCATGTTTTTCCGAACGGATAATAATCTCAGAAATGTCAGTCAGGGGATGGTTTACTTTAAAGACAGAAAGGATTTTGTTTTCAACATGGAGCATGATGAATTGTTGCAGGGCTCCAAAATAGTCTGCCAGTGTAAGGAACGGGTGTTTTTCTGTGGGGCTTATAAGAAATGGCTGCTCAAGATCCTCGGCACAAAGCTCAATGTCGCCATGTTGATCAGAGAGGAGATAACGAAAACGCATGGCAAGCCTTTTAACCAGGAAGCCCAAAAGGTTTTGGGCTTCCTATGGTTTTTGGATCAAAGTAACAGATGGGGTTTTATTCAAAATTAGTAACGGTAATATTCCGGCTTATAGGGCCCATCCACTTTGACACCGATATAGTCGGCCTGTTCTTTGCTCAGGGTTGTCAGGTTGGCGCCAATTTTCTCAAGGTGCAGCCTGGCAACCATCTCGTCAAGGTGTTTCGGCAGAAAGTATACCTTGTTCTCATATTTTCCCTGATTCTGCCAGAGTTCGATCTGGGCCAGAACTTGGGTGGCCTGTTGCGCAACCCAGATTAACCAGACGACCTTCGGCCAGGACAATAATCCGTTTGCCGTCAGGCTTGTCCCCGCTAGGGGGGAATATGACGTGGTCCACCTGGGGCTTAATGTTTTCCCAGGGAAGTTCCCGTATGCCCGCAATGTCAATTTCAGAGTCAAAGTGGCCTATGTTGCAGACAATAGCCTGATCGGGCATCTGTTCCATGTGTTTTCTGCTGATTACCCCTAAATTACCGGTGCATGTAACAAAAATATTACCGACTGGGGCCGCCTGGTCCATGGTTACAACTCTATATCCTTCCATGGCAGCCTGCAGGGCGCAGATGGGATCAATTTCGGTGACCCAAACTGTTGCCCCCATGCCGCGCAGGGCCTGGGCGCAGCCCTTGCCAACATCTCCGTAGCCGCACACAACCGCTGTCTTGCCGGCGATCATAACGTCGGTGGCCCGTTTAATACCGTCTATCAGGGACTCCCGGCAACCGTAAAGATTGTCAAATTTTGATTTCGTCACTGAGTCATTGACATTAAAGGCGGGTGCAAGCAAGGTTCCCTTCTGCATCATTTCATTGAGCCGATGCACACCGGTAGTTGTCTCCTCGCTTATACCGCGGACATCTTTCATCAGCTCCGGGTACTTCTCATGCATTATTACGGTAAGATCGCCGCCGTCATCCAGCAGCATGTTAGGCCGCCAGTCGTCAGGTCCGAAAATTGTCTGGTCTATGCACCACCAGAATTCTTCTTCATTTTCCCCTTTCCAGGCAAAAGTCGGGATATTGGCAGCAGCCATGGCAGCAGCAGCGTGGTCCTGGGTGGAGAATATATTACAGGAGGACCAGCGGACTTCTGCTCCCAGCTCAATAAGGGTCTCCATGAGCACGGCTGTTTGGATGGTCATATGCAGACAACCGGCAATCCTGGCACCTTTAAGAGGTTTTTCGGCGCTATATTTATCCCGGATTGCCATTAACCCAGGCATCTCTGTTTCGGCAATATTTATTTCTTTTCTGCCCCAATCTGCCAAACTTATATCAGCAACTTTAAAGTCAGCCCTATCTGTAATAATTTTATTCATGATGTTCACGCACTCCTTACTTGATTCCGGCAGCAGCCATCAACTCTTCGGCCTTATCGGTTTTTTCCCAGGTGAATTCAGCCCTCTCCCTGCCGAAATGGCCATAGGCTGCTGTTTTTTTGTATATCGGCCTGAGAAGATCAAGGTGCTGGATAATGGCTTTGGGTCTCAGGTCAAAAT
>JBHPCH010000131.1:0-5235 GCA_042576125.1 Thermodesulfobacteriota bacterium | reverse complement strand
AGGAAACGAAAGAATAAGGCATTGTATAAAAAGTTATGTCGTTTGACTATACTGAAATTATTGATTTTCTGCCGGATGCCACTTTTGTGATTGACAGCAGTGGTGTTGTGGTTGCCTGGAACAGGGCAATTGAAAAAATGACCGGGGTAACTGCTTCAGAAGTTGTCGGTAAAGGAGATTATATTTATGCAAAACCCTTTTACGGAAAGCAGAGGCCTATCCTGATCGATATGGTGGAAAACCGGAATCCACAGCTCAGAAAACATTACGACGTCAAGGTGGTAGACAAAAACACTTTGCATGCCGTAGCATTTGTTGCTTCTGCTTACGGAGGCAAAGGCGCTTATTTATCAGGACTGGCGGCGCCACTGTATGATACAGACGGCAAGTATGTGGGAGCTGTCGAATCCATCCGCGATATAAGCGACCAGAAACAGGTTGAAGAGACTTTACGACAGCGCACCAATATGCTTGAAGAGACCATTACGGCTTTGAAAGTCCTGCTCAGGGAGAGCGCTGAAGCAAAAGAAGAGCTGGAAAAGAAGGTCCTGACAAATGTAAAAGAACTGATACTTCCTTTTATTCATGAGCTTGAATCCACTTTGACCGAAAAATCGCAAAAGGTTTACCTGGATACCATTAAAACAAACCTCTCGGAAATAACCTCCTCATTTACTAAAAAACTTTCTTCACTATATCATGGTCTGACTCCAAGGGAAATCCAGGTCGCCGATTTTATCCGACAGGGTAAATCCAATAAAGAAATGGCCTATCTCCTTAAAATATCGGTCAGCGCTGTTGATTTCCACCGCCGTAACCTCCGTAAAAAACTTGATATCAAAGGGAAAAAAATAAACCTTCGCTCCTTCCTGCACTCACACGTAGGTTAAACCTACGAATAACCTGCCAAACTATACATATTGATTTCTTCGTAATTTGCTTTACAAAAGTAAGGTACATAAAACTTAACATGGAAAATGCATGGGATGATGTTGCAGGATATCCAGCACAGAAAGCGTTTCACTGTGCTCAGGCCTTTAGAGGATAAGCGATGCCGCAGGAGACCCCGATCGTCCCTCAATTGTTTCAGGAGATAATGAATGTGGCGAGTAGAAAAAATATAAGACCCGGTCGTATAAAAATTATCTGCCGGACTAGATTTTTTCTGTACAGATCATAGACTCATGGGTTAGCATAGGTATTTATACGGAAAAAACTTGCTCTAAGTGCCACAATGTGGTAGCCAGAGCTGATTCATTTAATTAAAAATCGAGGAATGAGGGTGCAATAAAGTATTAAAGCATAAAAGGAAAACCAAACGGAGGTTATAATGGGAAGGTACAAGGAAATTTTCACAAAAAGTGTCGAACAACCGGGAGAATTCTGGGGTAAAGCAGCAGAAAGTATTGACTGGTATAAAAAATGGGACAGGGTTCTTGATGACTCCAACCCTCCATTCTATAAGTGGTTTGCCGGCGGCGAGATGAATACCTGCTATAACGCTGTAGATCGTCATGTTGAAGGCGGCAGGGCTGACCAGGTGGCTATTATTTATGACAGCCCGGTAACTAATACCATCCAAAAGTTCACCTACAGGGAACTCCGTGACCTGGTAGCAAACTTTGCCGGAGTTCTCAAAGGCCAGGGCGTTGGAAAAGGTGACACGGTTATTATCTATATGCCCATGATCCCGCAGGCCGCCATCGCCATGCTGGCCTGTGCCCGTCTCGGCGCCATCCATTCCGTAGTTTTTGGAGGTTTTGCGGCAAATGAACTGGCCATACGTATTGACCATTCCAAGCCCAAAGTAATCGTTACTGCTTCAGGGGCTGTGGAAGGGAAAAAACTTATTGAGTACAAGCCTCTGCTCGACAATGCCATTAAAATTGCGGAGCATACACCGGAAAAGTGCATCATTTACCAACGTGACATAATTAAATCCCCTCTTAATGAAGACAGGGATCTGGACTGGGCAAAACTGACAGAAACTGCTGAAGATGCCGACTGTGTCCCTGTTCTGGCTACCGATCCTCTCTATATTCTTTACACCTCAGGCACCACCGGAATGCCAAAAGGAGTGGTCAGGGATAACGGCGGCCATGCAGTGGCCCTGAATTGGAGCATGGAAAACATCTATGATGTACGTGGCGGTGATGTTTACTGGGCTGCTTCCGATGTGGGCTGGGTCGTTGGGCATTCTTATATCATTTATGCTCCTCTTTTGAGAGGTTGCACGACAATAATCTATGAGGGAAAACCAATCGGCACCCCTGATCCGGGAGCCTTCTGGAGAGTCATCTCCCAGCATGGCGTAAAAGTTCTGTTCACTGCACCAACTGCCTTCCGTGCCATCAAAAAGGAAGACCCGGATGGTGAATATTTCAAAGAATACGACCTTTCGGACTTCAAATATCTCTTTCTGGCCGGTGAAAGGCTTGATCCGGATACTTACCACTGGGCCTGTAAAATGCTGCATCGCCCGGTAATCGATCACTGGTGGCAGACTGAAACCGGTTGGCCTATCGCGGCAAACTGCATGGGAATTGAACAGATGCCCATCAAGCCCGGTTCTCCAACTGTCGCAGTGCCAGGTTATGACGTACAAATCCTGGATGAAGAAGGCAAGGAAGTTGGCCCCCACGAGGAAGGGAACGTTGTTGTCAAGCTGCCTCTGCCTCCGGGTACTCTTCCCACTTTATATAAAGACGATGAAAAATTCAAAAGTTCCTACATGAATAAGTTCCCGGGCTATTACGAAACCAGTGACGGTGGTTATAAGGATGAAGATGGTTATATCTTTGTCATGGGCCGCATGGATGACGTCATCAATATTGCCGGCCACCGTCTCTCAACCGGCGCCATGGAAGAAGTTGTCGCCACCCATCCAAGTGTGGCGGAATGCGCTGTATTTGGCACTGATGATCAACTCAAAGGGCAGTTGCCCGTTGGCCTGGTAGTCCTGAAAGCTGGTGTTGAGCAGGATGTTGAAGAATTAAAGGCTGACCTGGTGAAAATGGTACGAAGCCAGATCGGACCTATTGCCTGTTACCGGGAAACTTCAATTGTTCCCCGGTTGCCGAAGACCCGCTCCGGCAAAATTCTGAGAGGCACCATGCGGGCAATTTCCAACGGCAAGGAATACCGTATGCCTTCAACCATTGATGACCCCACAGTGCTGGATGAAATTACAGAATCACTCAAAGCTATGGGGTATCCCAAAAAATAATTAACTCAGAGTAATGGAAAAGGGATGTTCATAAACTGTTCATCCCTTTTCCATTTGTCCTTGCAAATTTGTCTTTTGAGAGGTTGGCCATGAAGATTCACGAGTACCAGGCCAAAGAGCTATTCCGCCATGCCAACATTCCTGTACCTGCAGGAAAGGCCGCCTTCTCTGTAGAAGAGGCCAGTGTCATTGCTGAGGAGCTTGGGAGCTACCCCGTTGTCATAAAAGCCCAGATCCATGCCGGTGGCCGTGGCAAGGGAGGGGGCGTCAGACTTGCCAACTCCCCAGAAGAAGTCAAAAGTACGGCCTCCCGGATTTTGGACATGAACCTGATCACTCCCCAGACCGGTCCTGAAGGAAAACTGGTTCGAAAGCTTTTAGTGGAAGAAGGCCTTAATATTGCCCGGGAATTATACCTTTCGATTCTTCCTGACAGGTCCACGGCAACTATTGTCATTATGGCCAGCCAGGCTGGCGGCATGGATATTGAGGAAGTTGCCGCAGAAACTCCGGAGAAAATTATCCGGGTCGAAGTTAATCCGCTGGTCGGCATCCAGGCCTATCAATGCCGTGAGGTAGCGTTTGGTCTTAATCTTGGCCCTGAAGTCACCAGGCTTTTTAATTCCATGCTGACAAACCTCTACAGATTATTTGTCTCCCTGGACTGCTCCCTAGTCGAAATAAACCCTCTGGTTGTAACTGAAGAAAATTCAATTATCGCCCTGGATGCAAAGATTGATATAGACAGTAACGGACTTTACAGGCACAAGGATCTCCTTGAATTGAGGGATACTGATGAGGAGGATCCCCTTGAAGTTGAGGCCTCCAGATATAACCTGAACTATATCAATCTTTCCGGCAATGTAGGCAACATGGTCAATGGTGCGGGCCTGGCCATGGCAACCATGGATATAATCAAAAAGGCAGGGGCGGAGCCAGCAAATTTTCTTGATGTGGGCGGTGGTGCCAATGCGGAAATGGTGGAAAACGGTTTCAGGATCATCCTGGCGGATGAAAATGTCAAAGCCATACTGATCAATATTTTCGGAGGTATTTTGCGCTGCGATGTTCTGGCTGAAGGAGTGGTGCAGGCTGCTCAAAAAACGGGAATTACTGTTCCGGTTGTCATCCGGATGGAAGGGACCAATGTAGAAGAGGGGCGCAAAATCCTGGCCGAGTCAGGTCTTCAACTTATCACTGCCGTGGATTTAAAGGATGCAGCAGGTAAGATCGCGGAAATAGTAAAAGATTAAAAGCTCAGGGGCTAAAAGTTTATAATTAACGTTTAACAAAAAAATATTAAAATTTAAAAAGCAAAGAGCCATGAATTTGTCAAAGATGTAAGGAAAAGGTTGTTTCGCCTTAGTAACGCTATGCGAAACAACCGATGACGCCACAGATTTGGTGAAGGCATGGCCTCGGAAACCAACTATGAGTATATTTGTTGACAAAGACACTAGATTATTAGTCCAGGGCATCACAGGCAAAGAAGGCCGGTTTCACACCCGCCAGTGTATTGACTACGGCACAAACTTAGTGGCAGGTGTGACTCCGGGCAAAGGCGGTCAGGCAATGGATGACGTGCCTGTCTTCAATACAGTGCGTGAGGCAGTACAGAAAACCGGAGCTAACTGCTCCATGATATTTGTGCCCCCTGCCTTTGCAGCAGATGCCATAATGGAAGCTGCTGCTGCCGAAATCGATCTGATTGTCTCCATTACTGAAGGCATCCCGGTCATGGATATGCTGCGGGTGAAGAATTTTCTGATCTCCAAATCATCTCGTCTCATCGGCCCCAATTGCCCAGGCATAATAACACCGGGCCAATGCAAGGTCGGCATCATGCCAGGCCCCATACACCTGCCCGGACCCATCGGCGTGATTTCACGCTCAGGCACATTAACCTATGAAGTTGTAGACCAGCTTACCAAGCAGGGACTGGGGCAATCCACCTGTATAGGCATAGGGGGCGACCCGGTTAACGGCACCAGCTTTATCGACTGCCTGGC
>JBHPCH010000130.1:0-5349 GCA_042576125.1 Thermodesulfobacteriota bacterium | reverse complement strand
AGGCCAGTATGGATATTATAAATGAAGAGCTTTGCTCACAGTGCCATACATATGAACGGGCCCAGGAAATGAAACAAGCCTTATTTGCCGTTGAAAACAAGTTAAGCAGCATAGGTAAAGACCTGGCCCAGTTAAAAATTCTTGGAGTTAATGTTGATGACTCAGAGAAATCCTTTTTCCGGACCCATTCTGAATTTCGAGCCCTTTTTCATTCTATTGAAGTTGATGCAGTGCGTAAAAAGTCAACTGATTATACCAGGAAGCTCGAGGTGATCGAGAACGACATAGAAGTCTCATTTAAGAAACTGACTCAGCGGAAATATTTTTCCGCTTTCATTTTTCTTCTGTTTGTATGCCTCAGCTTCACCGTATTCCTGCTCTCAAAATATTATGATCAGGACCAGGAAAATTAAGCAAAAATAAAGATGATTTGCAGAACAGATAAAGCAATTTCATCCAAATGAACCTGCCGAATTCATATCCGGCTAACAATTTTATATTGTATGCAGATTTTTATTTTCAGCATGGAGAATAACGTATGAGCAGTCATAACAAATTCATAATTGTAATCATTGCTATTTTGACCGTATCTGTTTTTTATTTAAATAGTCAAGCCTCAAGCAGTGAAGAACATAAATCACAAAATACCAACCACATAGCCGAAACTCCAAAGCATTACGAGACACCTAAATTTTTTGTACCGCCGCCACCCTTTTCAGAAGGCATCTACCCTTGCTCCGACTGCCATGGGGATATGGACGTCAACCCTGAAAGACGTGAACTGGAAGATGAACATGTTGAAATTTCTGAAATATTCAACCATGCAAGTGATCAAAGATGGTGCCTTGACTGTCATAATCCGGATAATCGGGATGTACTGCGGCTTGCAAACGGTGACCTTGTTTCCTTTGAGGAATCCTACAACCTCTGCGGCCAATGCCACGGGACAATATTCAGGGACTGGAAAGCAGGAATCCATGGCAAACGGACCGGAGAATGGAACGGCAAAAAGCAATACCGTCTTTGCGTACACTGCCACAATCCACATAGTCCTAAATTCAAAAAAATAAAACCTTTGCCACCACCGAATACCCCCATGGAAATTCAATACAGAAAACTTTCGGATGAGGAAATTCCCAGAAATCCTCTGGGTGATATTCAATAATAAAAACCGGTAGTGTCACTGCTAACAAAGAAAACCATAAGAACAGTGGATTGAAAAACTATGAGTAAAGATACGTGCAGCAGAATGAATTGTAAGCCTATAACACGCAGGAATTTCCTCAAGGGTACAGCAGCCGGGGCTGCAACCCTGGCAATCCCTGTCGGTACATCGGATGCCTCTGTCTGGCAATCTTTTTTCCAGAAACATTTCCGCGAAATGAGCGATGCTGAAAAATCGAAAATTATCTCGCGCATGGAAAAAGAATATGCAGAAAAATACAAAACCTCATTTAACATCGAGACAACCGGTGCCCAGCCCAATACACTTTTCGGATATGGACTTGATCTGTCCCGATGCATCGGCTGCAGGAGATGTGTCTATGCATGTGTTCGCGAAAATAATCAGTCAAGGGATCCGCAGATCCATTATATTTCAGTGCTTGAATTTGAGAAAGGCCATAAATGGGTGAGTGATCTGGAAGAGGCAGATAAATATTACTTTCCGGAGAAAGTACCGGAAGAAGGTCATTTCTACATGCCTGTACAATGTCAGCAGTGTGAAAACCCGCCCTGCGTTAAGGTCTGTCCCACCAAGGCAACCTGGCAGGAGCCGGACGGCATTGTAGTCGTTGATTATAATTGGTGCATCGGCTGCCGCTATTGTATGGCCGCCTGCCCTTACGGTGCCAGGCGCTTTAACTGGGGTGAACCGCAAATCCCCAGAGAAGAATTAAATCCGGAAACCCATTATCTCGGCAACAGGCCCCGCTATAAAGGTGTGGTTGAAAAATGCACATTCTGCATTCAGAGAACCAGGGGTAATCCGGGAAAATATCCAGCCTGTGTCGAGATTTGTCCGGTCGGTGCCAGAAAATTCGGGAACCTCCTTGATCCCAAAAGCGAAATCCGCTACCTCATAAAAAACAAACGGGTTTTTCGCTTAAAAGAAGATTTAAATACCTCACCAAAATTCTACTACTTTTTCGCTACCTGATAAATGGTAACGGGGGGATTTATATTATGTATCCAGTCAAAAATTTCTTTATCGTTCTGAAACAGGTAACCGTAGGCAGCAAGCTTTACTATGCCTGGCTTGCCTTTCTCGGCCTGTTAATTTTTGTCGGTGCTGTTTCTTACGGCAACCAGCTCCAGAAAGGACTGATAGTCGGCGCCATGCGGGACCAGGTCTCCTGGGGTTTTTACATCTCAAACTTCACATTCCTTGTCGGTCTGGCAGCAGCAGCCGTTCTCCTGGTGATACCTGCATATATCTACAACTTCAAACCGATCAAGGAAATAGTTCTGTTTGGTGAACTCCTGGCAGTGGCGGCAATTACCATGTGCATCATGTTCGTGGTCATTGATATGGGTAGGATTGACCGGTTGTGGCATGTAATCCCCTTTGTAGGCAAGATGAATTTCCCCTCTTCCCTTCTCGCCTGGGACATTATCGTTCTAAACGGCTACCTGGCAATAAACCTTTTTATATCATTTTATGCCCTTTACCAGATGGCGCATAACCGTGAATACAGCCTGCAGATCATCAAGCCACTCATTATCCTTTCCATTCCCTGGGCTGTAAGTATCCATACAGTTACAGCTTTTCTGTTTAACGGTCTTTCCGCAAGACCTTTCTGGAACGCCTCCATTCTGGCCCCCCGTTTTCTGGCTTCTGCATTCTGTTCCGGACCTGCAGTAATGATGATCATTTTTCAGATCGTCAGAAAGGTCTCGAAAATTGAAATTGAAAACAAGGCGATTTTCAAGATTGCCGAACTGGTTGCCTATGCCATGGGCATAAACCTCTTTTTGCTGGCCGCGGAATTCTTCAAGGAATTCTACTCTGGATCCATCCATCTTGCGCCCATGAAATATCTTTACTTTGGGCTGCACGGCCATAATGCACTGGTTCCATGGATGTGGACCGCAATGATTTTTAACATCACGGCTTTCTTCCTTTTTTTAAGACCGAAGACCAGGGAGAATTTACTCACCCTCAATATTGCCTGCGTCCTGATCATTATCGGTGTTTATATAGAAAAGGGTATGGGGCTTTCAATTCCCGGTTTTGTTCCCGGAACCCTTGGTGAAATTTATGAATATGTCCCCACTTTTATAGAAAAATCAGTCACCATTGGTGTCTGGGCCACAGGCGCGCTCGTCTATACCCTGTTGATGAAATTCGCCATTCCTATATATACCGGAGAGCTGCGTTTCTACACCAAAAAATAAAGCATTAGGCAAAATTTTACACCAACACAGAATCAAAAAAAAGGCAGGGGTTATCCTCTGCCTTTTTTGATTAAACCGGTATAAATGAACCATGTTTTTCATGACTACTGCATTTTATTCAGGCATAACTTCAGTTTTGCATCTCTTCTGTATTTCCATTGAAATAAAATAAAATTTTATTCCGTTACCATTATCATTTTTTACTTTTTCATCTGCTTCCGGTGATATGGCCACATTAAATTTGACCATATCACCACTTTTGCAATATCGACGGATTTCATAAAATTACATTTTTTGCGTAAATTATTGGAATCAATAATATATTTCTGATTAAATCCTGTTTGGCACATATTTTGCTGAAACTTTAGTACAAGCAAATTTTCCCGAATACAGTGGAAAGTTAGAACGCTAGCACACAGAATATGCAGCAGGAGGTAACAAAATGACAGAACATGCTAAACAGTTACAGGAACGGGAAATGGTAACCCTTGGAATGGCTTTCATGGGATTTCTGATGGGAGTTGGGGCTATTTTAGGATTATGGTTTCTCAGTGGCTTATTACAGGTTCTACCTATAGTAGTAGGCTAGTTTTCCAACTTCATTTCTATATATTGGGCTTTGAGGGTGAAGTCCTTAAGAGAGGGGTGTGTTTTACTAAAACCATCCCTCTCTTTTTTTATTCTGTTATTCTGCCTGTTTTAAAATTTCAGAAAAAAAACGTACTGTTGTCTCGAGTGTTTCCTGCTGCGCTCCCCGGTTGGAACGGAAAATAACACCGATAGTTCCGCAATCACGGTATAGGGTTTCAATATACTCCTGCCAACCGAACAGGGTCGTTACCCTGCCGTCAAGGGCAGACTCATGACCGTTGTCCTCTATGTACATAAGGCCGCAATCTTTGAAGGTCATGCAGTCTTCACAATCAGTAGATGCTTTATCGTTTATCCAACCATGCTGGGTATTGTCATATTTCTTAATTTTTATATCATAACCTTCCGCTGATACCTCTTGAGCATACTCTTCACATAATTCAGATGGTGAGTAGTCATCATTTTCTGCCAACAGTAGAAATATTCTGGTGTTTGTCAGCTTATGATTACGAAAGCGTACCTGACAGCTGGGATATACAGGAAGTATTGCAGCAAAACTCCTGCCCCTGGCAAGACTTGTCTGATTTAAACGCAGATCAGCTGCAAGCATTGCTGCGGTGCCTCCCACTGAATAGCCGGTTATACCTATCCTGTTCTCATCAATCTCCTCGATCTTTGCCAACATGTTCAGAGACTGAAAGACATCTGTCAGACGGGCCGCCCTTGAGAGACGTGCCTCAAAGAGAGCCGTGTCAGCAATCTTTCTGCCGGAAAAACTGTCAAGAACAAATGTAGCAATATTTGCTTCAAGAAGTCGCGGAACCAGTTCGTTAAACCAGGGTTTGAGATCATCGGGATGATAATGCCCATGGTAGAGAATGACGGCCGGGAACGGCCCATCCCCTGGCGGCAGGTTGAGTTCCCCGGAGATCTTTCTGGGCCGTATACGCCAGTCATCCAGGTATATCTGACTGATGGTGCTCGGAGTAAAGGTCAGGAACGAGTGCTCACCGTCCTCGGTCCTTTTGTCCCGCTCATCCTCATTCCGGTTTACAGCAGCAACGCCCAGCAGGATGATGCAAAACAGTGCTCCCAATATAAGCCAGGTATAAATATTTTTGATGAGCGCTTTCATCTTAATTTAACCCGTTACCAGACCATTTCCATCTGCTGCCATGCCTGACAATCTTCATGCCCGGAGGCAGATTGACTGTGCCGGTCAGGCTGTTTTCAATGTAACCTTCCAGCAGCGCCTCTTCTCCGATTTCTACAGCCCTGGTAATATGTATTTTTATATTATCGTCTTTAATCCAAAGAGGTCTGAGCAGTTCCTGCATCTGCGCCGGCTGCAGGCCATTATGC
>JBHPCH010000129.1:0-5998 GCA_042576125.1 Thermodesulfobacteriota bacterium | reverse complement strand
AAATAAGAGTGTTTTTTTACATATTTTATGTTTAGGAACGGATCTGCAAAAGGCCAATATTCTAATTAACGAACCGCAAATACCTTGAAAATAAACAGCAACCTCCTCATATTCCTTTCGGAACTGCGAAAATCAATCCGCCTTCTCGGGTTTTCAGTCATCATAGGGACTGGAGCCCTGTATATACTTTCATCCACAGTGCTCACCGGTCTGCAGAATCACCTTAACCAGCAACTGGCCTTTTTTACCGTGGCTGAACCTTTTCTGGCCCATGTAAAACTTTCCTTTTTTGTCACCCTTTTTGTCCTGATGCCGGGAATACTCTACTGCCTCTGGATGGCTTTGGGTAAACCGTTCAAACTTGAAGAATCTACTCTCACCTGGTTTGTTTTTTTTACTACCGTGCTTTTTTATATCGGTGCAGGGTTCTGTTACTTTATTACCCTTCCCTATGGCGTTAAATTTCTTCTCGGTTTTGAATCCAACCAGCTAAAGCCGGTAATAGCCGTAAGCAAATTTGTCAATTTCGTCACCATCTTCATCCTGGCATTCGGGGTTATTTTTGAGCTGCCAATTTTTATGGTATTTGCAGCCAAGGTTGGAATCTGTACCCGTCATACCTTTGAGAAGCACAGGAGGTATGCTGTACTCGTCATCAGCATCATGGCCGCACTCCTGACACCCACACCCGACATCGTCAACATGCTGCTCATGGGCGGCCCTTTATACCTTCTCTATGAAGTTGGAATTCTTGTCCTGAAAATGATGAGGATTTAACCGCGCTCATACACACCCTCATTGTCATTATAATAACTAGAGAAAATCAGTCAGCAGGAACCCCACTCCAAGCCGGCTGGTAGAGGCATTATAATCCAGCAAACATTCACCATAACCGTTAAAGTACTGAACAAACCCCTTTATCCTGTCTGTACCAGGAAGAGGAAATGACCAGTCAAGCTGTACCGCGCCGCGGTTATTATCAAATTTCAGGTTGTTCCTCAGCATCATGCCAAATGTATTGTCCCCGGTTCTGTAAAGTGCCCGCAACTCACCATACCCGAGGTAGTCTTCAATATTAGGATTGTCATCAGTTGCAGCATCCTCGGGGATACGGAACCAGGGCTTTACGCTTAAAACAAGACTACCTCTGTTCAAGATGAAATTCGCATAAATCCTGTTCCAACTCCTTGAAAGGGGTTCTTCGCGGCCATTAGACTGATGAGAAAAACCAACCAGGAAAAACCGGTTTTTAAGGCCGAAAACATTCCACGCTGTATCAAATGCGAGAAAGGCTTCAGGTTCATAATTTGTTTCCCGGAACGGACTCGAAATATCCCTGTTGTAAAGCTGCCACATGGCCAACTGGGTATATGCGAAATAGAGGTCACCGTTCTTCTTGAAGATATCTTCCCAAAGCATGAACTTGAAGCTGACCTGGAATTTAACCTCAGTGCTGTTCAGATCCACATCCTCTCCTGCAGACTCCTCCCATGGTTCCTCATAGGGCGAGCTGAAATTCTTGGCACCAAGCAGGATATAGTTTTGCTTGTGCGGGGTAATAGTCCAGAGATTATTGACAGTGCTATCCTCCTGCCTTACCCTTTTCTCCAGTGCATTCTCATCAGAAGGTGCTTCAGGATTCTCAGTCACCTGAAAAGTCTCTGCTTCACAAATCTCCTTGATTCTACCGACTGTCAGATCATCTTCAGCAGATTTCAAGATCCTCATCAGGCATGCATCGAACTCCTCGGCCTGTCTTTCAACACCTTGAGCCAAAGAAAAATCCGCCAACAGGGTTAATACTGTTCCCACTACAAAAACGACTAAAGATAATCTGGCCGTACGTGTAAAAAAATCAGGTCTATATTTTTTCATCTCTTAATTACAATTCTCAAAAATTAATAATATACTCCGGCTTCTGACCTCAATCCATCTCAACTACTTCGAAACCTGTCTGCTTTAATAAAGCAGCTGTCACTCCTATATTTGGTTTAATACCACACGATGGGCTTCTGGCTTTCAGAAAAATCCTTGTAACATCATTTTGCCTGGCAATTTTTAAAACCTGTTTGGCACCCAGAATAAAATTTCGGGTTACATCCTCACCGTTTCTAGTAATCACCCTGGCATTCCCGGCCAGTACATCATGGCCATCACCGCCGACCAGATCTGCCGCAACCCTTGGTGTCGGCAGTCCGCCCAGCTGTTCCGGGCAGACCGGTATACATACTTCCCCTGCTACAGCTTTCTTGCACGCAGCACTCTGTATTGTTTCCCCGTCATAACGGGTTTGAAGCCCCATCAGGCAGGCGCTGGCCAGATATATTTTCATAGTATTACCATTTATAAAAAAATTGGATTAACCTGACCTCAAATGAGGATTTTCGAAGTCTGAACTATCCGCCGGAAGTTCAGGTAAACTCGTTCGAAGTCTTCGTTGCACTTCGCTTATCTACAGGACTCCGAGGACTGCGATCAAAATAAGTGCCGACATAATATATACAAAGTCGAGCGTTCTTTTTGAGCATGTCACAGATATATGAAAGAAAAAACATTTCGAGCAGGTATTAGTTTAAAACTAACCCTGTAGTTCCAATTGCACATGCACATATTCTATGATACTTTTTTCTTAATATAAAAAATAAAATAATCCATTCTGAATTTTTCAATAATAACTTTTTGAAGCTATTCAGCATACATTTCCATGCGCAATAAATTCACAAACAAAGAAAAAAAGCTGCTATCTTATTCAGCTTTATTTTTCACCCTAGTGCTTATTTTATGGGTTATTTTTGCCCCAAACAGGGGCGTCTTTGACATGATACGGTCCCATTATGAAATTAAAAGACTCCAGGCTGAAAACAATAGGCTTGAAGGTGTGAACAAGGAGTTGCAGGAGGAAATAAACAGGCTGCAGAATGACCCCGCCTACCTTGAGGAAATGGCAAGAAAAGAATATGGGATGCTCAAGGAAAATGAGGTGATCTACATCTTTAAAAAGAAAAAAAAATGATGCATTCGCAACAAAAGCGCATTTGGCCAAGTGCCACAATGCGATATGATTTTTCAGGAATATACACGCCCGTCTTGCGCCATACAAGACTGACAAAAACAGGGCTGCCAGTTAAAAACAAATAACCTGACAACCCTTATATTTTAAAAAGAGCCAACCTGACTCCCGGTATGTCATGCTCAGGAAAATCCGGATTTGGATGAGCAACCGGAAAGGGCTCCTGCCGGCGCTCCACTTGAACTGCCGGACAACTTACTTGAAAACGTGGAAATCTGCTTTTCCACATTCTTGCTTTCACATTTCTTGCAAACAACCTTGTCAGCATCTGAAACGGATGAAACAAAGGTCTCAAAAACCGTATCACAATCCTTGCAGCGATATTCATAAATAGGCATTTTTTTATCTCCTTATAATCGTCTTCTGTAACGATACGGTTGAATATAAGCATGCCTTGCAGGCCAGTCAACCCTCACATTTTCTGAAAAAACTATTTAAATTGAAAGGTAAGAAGTTTGCTCGATCCAACAATTAAAGTATTCACGCATAAAGATTGCTGAAGATATGAGAAAGAAGCTGTTTCGCTATAGTATGCTATGCGAAACAGCTGATGACGAAATAGATTCGGTTATATTTATGCGTGACTAGGTTTCTTGAAGTTCGTCAAGCCAGCCTGCTGCCTCATCAAGTCTGCACTTAAAAAACCTGCTGGCATCTTCAGGATCCCTGGCCTGCTGGTGCTTGAAGAACATCTCATCTCCCATGATGCCGAGAATCTCTATCTTTCCTTTCTCGTGGGACATGACATAGCGAAACCGCTTACTGACCCCATCAAGCATCCCCCTTGCTTTATCAACAATCCGAAAGCCCTCTGCCAAAGGAATCTGAAAATGGCTTTTTACCCTTTTAACTGGGCGGCACTGAAAAACATAGTAAGGGTTGACTCCAATGCGTACAAGATTCTTCTGCAGTTCAGCAAGGGTCCCAGAGCTATCATTAACTCCCCTGAGCAGAACGGTCTGATTATTGATTATAACTCCTGAGTCGATAATTCTGCTTACAGCTTCTGTGGATTGTCCTGTAATTTCATTTGAGTGATTGAACTGGGTTGAGAGAAAAATTCTGCGATCCTTTTTTGAATAGGCCTTAAAAACCTCAAGCAATTCATCATCTTTTAAAATACGATCCGGGTAGCTGAGCACCATCCTGCTTCCAAAACGGATATAGTCAAGATGCGGTAGCCTTGTGAGTTTTTCCAGGAGATTAGCGATAACCTGAGTAGGCAGGATAAGAGAGTCTCCACCTGAAATCAGCACATTGTTAACCTCGGGGTGAGCTGCAATATATTTATAAGCATCATTAAAACGGTCTATGACCTCGTCATTGTTTAGCCCCACCATCCTCTTCCTGAAGCAGTGCCTGCAATACATGGAGCAGACATTTGCAGGGAGCAGCAGCACGGTGTTTTTATATTTATGCTGCAGCCCTGGGAGTTTGGTGTTCTCTTTTTCACCACTGGTATCATAAGAACCGCTAACATCCAGCTCATTTACTGAAGGTACGGCCATTCTACGAATCGGATCACTCGGATCCTCCGGGTTAATCAGGGAAAGGTAATAACGGGGGATGCTCATTGGATGTCTGTCAATTACTTCCTGAAGCTTTTCATCTTCTTCGGCAGTCAAATCAATATACTCTTTCAGCTCTTCAAGAGTGGTCACATTATTACTTAACTCATCCTGCCATCTCGTTTGTATTGAAGTTTCCATAAATTGACTGGAGAGGGTACATGGTTCCATACCGGGAAGGAATAAATGCTGTTCCTGCTTTACTTCGAGCATAGAATCTTTGTCAAAATTCGAATCAAAATAATCCATCGTTAGATATTCCTGATTTATTAAAATGAAGTGTTTTTATAGGGGAACTAAACCTTTTAGCATAAAACAGCCCAAAATGCCAATTTGGTGAGTTTCTTCATCGTTTCCTACAAAATAACACCCCCAAAACAGTCATAAAAAAATACTAAATGTCTCTATGTATTTTTTGCAATAACTGCAGATATGTGGGATATAATAGCCCTTAAAAGTCAATATTGTATTTTTTAATTAAACTATCTCTTTGGAAAAAAATGGCGGACCAACTTCAAGATGACCTGTTAGAACAAGTCAGTAAACTCCTCAAATACCATGATGCCCTTGGTATTAAAGAATATCCCCGCACTCAGATTCTTGAGCGTTTTCTCAAAAAAAAGAGCGGTTCTTCTCCTTCTCAGCCAAAGATCACTCCTCTGAGGAAAAAAGAAACCATTCAAAAATCATCAGTAAAAAAGCATCTCTTTGATCCGGGACTGGCCCATAAGGCAACCCTGCATGATGTTCGTGAAGAAATAGGAGATTGCCACCGCTGCAGCCTGCATAAATATAGAACCAATATTGTTTTCGGGTATGGCCCAGAAAAAGCCAACCTCATGATAATCGCCGATGCTCCCGGTAAAGAGGATGACCTGAAAATGAATCCACTTCAGGGCAAAGAAGGAGAACTACTGGACAGGATGCTGCATGCGATCAATTTATCAAGGGATAAGGTTTATATTACAACTCTGGTTAAATGTTTTCCCGGAGCCAACGCCAAACCCGATGAAAGTGAAATGAGAACCTGCCTGCCCTTTCTCTTCAGACAGATTGAGATTATCTGCCCTCAGGTTATTTGCACTATGGGCACCCTGTCTTCCCAGATTCTCCTCCACTCCAGCAGGTCACTTTTTCAATTGCGAGGCCGCTTCTATAATTTTAATGACCTTTGCACTGACAAACTTGCCGACAAAATAGTTATTATGCCATCCCTCTACCCGTCTCTTCTCCTGGAAAATGAAGAACTGAAAAAGGCAAGCTGGCAGGATTTGCAATTGATCCAGAAGAAGTTGGGGGGGGAATAAGGTTTCGAGGTTTCGAGGTTTCGAGGTTTCGAGGTTGAATAAGGTTTCGAGGT
>JBHPCH010000128.1:0-6133 GCA_042576125.1 Thermodesulfobacteriota bacterium | reverse complement strand
CATATGCTTTTTAACCGCCTCAATGGCCACTTCCTCTCTGTGGAAGATACCTGCGGTTAGGGCGGGGCCTCTCATCCTTGGTCTTTGCAAAGACCTCTGAGAAGTGTTCAATTTTACTTGAAACGCTATATTACATTTCTGACAAAAAAGACTTTACCTGTTGTAGTCTTTTACGTTTAGCATCTTCAGATGTATTATCAACAAGTTTTGTATAGTAAAAGTCAGCTTTCTTCTTATCACCATCCAACTCTGCTGCTTTACCTGCTCCATACAGACTGTTGAAACGATTAGCGCTTCGATCTAAGGCTGCTTGATATTCTGCCAACGCCTCTTTAAATCTACCCATATCGAGGAGCATGTCGCCTAATAATTCTCGAGATGGAAGTATCTCGCCAGGTGTTACAGGATGTTTTTCCGTTGTTGCCTCCAATAGTGCAGCTTGTCTCATTAAATCCAGTGCATTATCAATATTTCCTTTATGATAGTCAAGCCATGCAGTAGCTGAGATTCGCTGGATTTCAATTTGCTTAGCCCAATACTTAGACGTTTTTTCTGCACGCTCTTCTAAATCTTTGAGCCTACTTATTGCTAGGCTTGCTAATTTTTCCTCTCCTTTTTTTGCCGCACCAAGAGCTATTGCATAATGTGTGATTGCTTCCATGGCTGGAAATCTGTCCCAGGGATAGCTCTCCGGGATTCTCGGTTTAAGGGATGCAGCCATCTCCCATTTTTGTTGTTCCAAAGCTATACGTGCAGGCACAGCGGCAAAGGTATAGGCTGAAGCTACATGTGGCTGAAAAGGTCCTTCAGCGGTTTTAAGCTTATCCCATACAGTCACCGCTTTTTGATCATCACCTTTTTGTAAATAAGCGTAAACCAAGTAATCAAGTGCATGGGGATGATGTAAAGAAATCTTGTCGTCAACCGGATGCTTCAGAGCAGCATCGGCAGATCGTTTGTTCATTGCAATTGACTCATCCCAGTACCCGAGTCTTGTAAAAATATGTGTTGGCATGTGCAGAGCATGCGGGACATCAGGGGCAAGGTTTCCATCGCTCCTGGCTACTGTTAGTGCTCTCTCAGCAAGCTCAGGATAGTCATAAGCATGGATGATGTAGTGGTGAGCTCCTGGATGGTCAGGGATAATTGCCAGAACTTTTTCCGCTAAAGCCCCTGCACGTTTTTGTTTAGCAAATTTTTTATCGGCAGGGTTAACAGTTGCAAGGTGTGCAACAGCAAACAAAGTTGATGCTTCAACGTCATCGGGAAATTGCTGATAAACTTCTTCCCACCTTCTTTCAAAACGGGCAAGATTCTCTTTTTCTTTTTCGCTCCTGCCAGCAGAATAATAGGCTTCCACAGCCGATATGTATGCATTTTCCAACTCTGTCTTTGCAAGAGCCTTGGCAGTATTCACAAATTTCTGACCTTTTTTGAAATCTTCTTCATTTGGAGGGTCTGACCACAACGGGTGAATAAAGGTCATTGCCTTACCCCAGTAGCCCATAGCACATTTCGAGTCTACTTTAACGGCTGCATCAAATTCATTTCTCGAATCCTCATATGTCATGTTATGCAGTAGGGCCAGGCCACGGTTTAGGTGTTTTGCAGCATCTTCACTGCAGGATGTAAGAAGTCTTACAGTTCCAAGCTGGTTGCCGTATGATTCATTTAGTTCGACAACTATGCTTTCCATTTCTTTGTCAATCTGACTTCCATGAGTTGGTAATATCCACGAAAGCAGAACAATTAAAATAAAAACCGGGTAAATATATAGATGTGTTTTCATGACATTTCCTCCCCAGATTCAATACAAGGAACAATGTAGCACCCCTTGAAATTTATTGTTACAGGCAAAAGCAAATAATATCAATCTGTTACAATGTAAAACCTTTTCTATACTTACACATTAATCATGAATAGTATGAAGATAAATACCCGATGAAGTGAAGCATCAATTAAATCATTAAAAGAAGAAAAAGCTGGTGCAAGACTATTATTGTTTATGGATACTCAAATAGATAGAGACCAATAACCCTGGTTTTAAGAAAAAAAAGGCCCCTCTCAAGTCATTGGGAAAGGTCTTTTCAATGCACACTGATACTGTCACTACTCGGAACTTAAAATAGAAGGTTGTTTTTTTCTAACAAGTTACTCTTTTTTTCTCAGTGCTTTTAAAGACTCACCAAATCACATCCTAACTGTAAAAGGGATTAATAGGAAAAATTTCCTATTGAAAATTCTTTGCTTCGATTGGGGTGGAAATTTTGACCCATCAGGTACCCACCAAAGGTGATAGATGGGTGATATTCAGTGGACTATTTTAATAGTCCTATTTGTCATTTAACCTTTTGTTATTGATTGTTTTATGTGAAACAAAGTAAATTATAATTATTCATTGAAGTAATGTTATTCAGTTGGATGTTATTAAAATTGAATTGAGAGGCACATATTGAAATTTGAAAATTTTTTAAAATTTCTGACAGAATTATCTGCCAGGCCACTCTTTAAACTCTCTGGTACCGAGGTAACTCTCCTATCAATTATCGTTTTCATATTGATAGTTGTTGTTACAATTGTAATATCAATTGTCCTGCAGCGCGCTTTGAAAAAAACCCTTGCTCATAAGTTCGTAAAACAGGAAGGGACACTTGCTGCAATTCTAAGACTCCTCCATTATTCCGTGATCATTGTCGGTTTTGGCATTGGCCTGCAGACCATTGGCATCAACCTCGGCGCTCTCTTTGCGGCAGGGGCCGTTTTTGCCATTGCCATCGGTTTTGCCATGCAGAATATTGTCCAGAATTTCGTGGCAGGAATTATATTGCTGATCGAGCGCACTATAAAACCGGGTGATATTTTAGAAGTAGAGGGCACTGTTGTTAAAGTTATCGAAATGGGCATAAGAACGACAGTCGTACGGACATGGAGGGAAGAAGAACTCATCATGCCGAACTCGATCTTCTCCCAATCCACTGTAAAAAATTACACCCTGCGCGACAATGAATTTCGTTTGGGCGTTGAAGTTGGGGTTCACTATGATTCAGACATGAAAAAGGTAATTAAGGTGCTTGAAGAGACTGCGCGAAATATCCCTTGGCGGCTACCAAAGCCTGAACCACGAATCCTCCTGCTGGACTTTGGTGATTCTGCAGTGGTATTTGGTGTCTATATAAATGTGGACGACCCCTGGAAACAGAGGATTTTCATGTCTGATCTGCGAAAAGCTGTATGGTTTGCCTTAAAAGATGCAGGGATTACAATTGCCTTTCACCAGGTTGATATCCATTTTGATCCCCCGGTTACGGAGGCTTTCACCGGCCTGAAAAAAATCAAATAATGGAAAAAATAATGGAAACAGACAATGACGGGTTGATTCTGGCATATATCCTCGACGGTGAAGGTGGCGGCAGAAAAGTCGGCTGGGATGAAATCAATGCCTGGCAACCGGAACAGGGAATTCTATGGATCCATTTGAATTACAGTTTTCCGGATGTACGGGAATGGCTTTCCAGGCAAAGCGGCTTGGATGAGGTAATAAGTGATGCCCTTACCGAAGAAGATTCCCGCCCACGCTGTACACCATTTCAGGATGGTTTACTTCTCGGTTTGCGCGGCGTAAACATGAACCCCGGGGCTGACCCTGAGGACATGGTGGGAATCCGGATCTGGTTTGAAAAAAGCCGGATTATCACTACACGCAAAAGAAAACTTCTTTCTGTGTCAGATTTACAGGCAAAAATAGAGCAAGGCGATGGCCCGGAATCATTAAGTGATTTTCTGGTGCAGATCGCGGCAAGGATGATGGAGCGGATGCGGCATGTTATTGACGACTTGGAAGATGCTGTTGCTGATGTTGAAGATCAGATTCTAACTGCGGAAAGTCGTGAAATGCGTACCCGCTTATCTGATTTGCGCCGTCAGGCAATCAGTCTCAGGCGCTATCTGGCACCACAAAGAGAAGCTTTGTCCCGCCTGTTAACCGAGAAAATATCCTGGCTGGACGAAAGTTCCAGAATCAGAATGCGGGAGGTTTCAGACCAATTGGCCCGTTATCTGGAGGATCTTGACGAGGCACGTGACCGTGCTGCTGTCACCCAGGAGGAGTTGGTCAACCGGTTGTCCGAACAGATGAACAACAAGATGTACCTTTTGTCCATAGTGGCTGCAATTTTTCTGCCCCTTGGTTTTCTGACCGGCCTGCTTGGTATAAATGTAGGGGGCATTCCCGGGGCTGACAGCAAACTGGGATTTACCACTTTTGTAATACTGCTTGTTATCGTGGTAGGTTTTCAGATCTGGTTATTTAAGAAGAAAAAATGGTTGTAATTTCCCTTTTAGAAAAGGAAAAAGCCAACTAATCTTTATCCAACTCCACTCGGATGATAGGTAAACTTTCCGGATAATTTTTTTGCAGGAAATTGATAAGTTTTTCTCTGACTATGGTGCGGAGTTCAAAGGCATTGGAAGAATTTTCAGCGCTGACCAGTGCCCGCAATTCTATGGTTTTATCTGTTGCATTGGTAACCTGCATCTTAGCAACGCGCTTGTCCCAAAGAGGACTGTCTTCAACAATCTTTTGAAGCTCTTTGCGTAGTTCATCTATGGGCGCCCGGTAATCAGCATATATGAAAACGGTTCCCAGCAGTTCGGCTGTTGTGCGGGTCCAGTTCTGGAACGGTTGCTCAATAAAATAGGTTATAGGTACAACCAATCTGCGTTGGTCCCATATCCTTACTACCACATAAGTTAAGGTTATTTCTTCAATCCAACCCCATTCATTTTCCACAATGACCACATCATCGATACGGATTGGCTGAGTTATAGCTATCTGGATACCAGCAATAAGGGTAGCAAGGCTGCGCTGGGCAGCAAATCCGATGATAATTCCGGCAATCCCGGCAGAGGCGAGAAGACTGACGCCTATTTGCCGGACCTTTTCAAAAGTCATCAATATTGAAGAAGTGGCGATTAGGATAATGAGAAAGTCTAGAACCCGTTTAATAACTTCAAGCTGAGTACTGATTCGCCTTGCTTCAAGGTTATCCTTGGCTGCTATCTCATAACGGCTTAAAATAAGAAATTTAATAATGTTAAAGATTCTTATCAATAACCAGGATATGCCGACTATGGCCCATATAGATAAAATATGATCAAGAGATTTCCTGACAGAGTGAGATAACTCAAGGAGAGGGAAAGTTAAGAGTAAAAAAAGCGGGGGAAAGAGGAAATGCAGGGGGGCATAAGCCTGTCCATATGGTATTTTTTCTTCTTTGGTTAAACTGCTGACCTGCAATAATATTTTTCGCAAAACATACCGGAAAATTACATAAATCAACACGCCTGATACAAGTATCAGAAATGAAATTATCAGCTGTCTTGGGATACGTTGAAATAAATCCATACAATCCCCTGCCAATTATTCTTTGAGATTAGATTATGTTGCAATAAGTATGACTATAGTGATAAACCAACTTTATTGGAATTACAATCCTCCTGACAGTTTAAAGAAAATGCTGCCAGGGATTAAGACAGATATCATTGTTCCCAATTAGGTTGAAACAATCTAAAGTGGGTTAATAAAAATTACAGTTCTATCCTGCCTGTTGTAGAGAAGATATTTTTTTATTGATGGCTCCAAAACTGTAATGAGGCATGGGCATGGATATATTAAAAGAGTTGTTTGTAAAAGAATGGCAGCGCTTTCTATATTTTACACCTAAAATTATTAGCGCGTTATTTGTTTTGATTGCTGCTGTCTGGTTTGGCCGGAGAGTAGGAAAAACGATAGTGCTTTTTCTCTCCAAGAGTAGTTTTTCAAAGGTACATAAAAGTTTTTTCCAAAATACCATAACATGGCTCTTTTCAATTCTTGGTTTGATTATTGCCCTTAATATCCTGGGCCTTGAGAAAATTGTTGTTTCGCTATTGGCTGGGGGTGGGATCACTGCTGTAGCTCTCGGTTTTGCATTCCGTGAAATTGGTGAAAATTTTCTGGCCGGTTTTTTTCTTGCATTTAGTCGGCCCTTTAGTATTGGGGATACTATTCAGTCAGGTGATTTTAACGGAGTAGTGAAGGCAGTAGAATTAAGAAGCACCCACATCAGGACAGCTGATGGGCGTGATATTTTTA
>JBHPCH010000127.1:0-6295 GCA_042576125.1 Thermodesulfobacteriota bacterium | reverse complement strand
TTATTATACACCTCGCTAAAATCTTGTTTCAAGGTAAGCTGCAGGAAGCGATCGCCAGTTTCCGCCAGGCGATTTCTTTAAGTTTGGATTCTGCAGAGTTATACAACAATCTGGGAAACGCTCTCAGGGACTTCGGAGAGATGGACGAGGCTGTTACCTGCTTCGACAAGGCAATCGCATTAAAACCCGATTTTGTCGAGGCACATAATTGCCTGGGTATTGTTTTCAGAGAAACCGGCAAGATGGATGATGCCATTGCCTGTTTCAGAAAGGCATTGGCGCTAAAACCGGATTATGCAGTGGCTTTCAGGAATCTGTCTTTAATGGTGCAATATACTGAGGTTGATGATGATGTCCTCGCAATGGAAAATCTCTATAAAAAAAGGGATCTACCAGATGTATACCGCATAGACCTCGGATTTGCTCTAGGCAAGGTTTATGGGAACGTCAAGGATTACGATAAATCATTTCATTTTATTCTTGGGGCAAACCAGCTAAAAAGAAAAACATACGAATATTCTATTCAGGAAGACCGGGATCTTTTTGCAAGGATCAAGGAGACTTTTTCACCTGACTTTTTTGCATCACATCATGGCCCAGGTTTTCTGGACAGGACCCCCATTTTTATTTTAGGAATGCCAAGGTCTGGCACAACCCTTGTTGAGCAGATCCTTGCAAGCCATCCGCTTGTTTTCGGCGCAGGAGAATTAGCTATCCTCAGAAATATGATCAATGATATGTGTACCGGGAAAGAAGTAGCTGAATTCCCTGAATGTATGAAGGATCTCGGTTTGGATGTAATTAAGCGAATGGGCAAAAACTATATAAAAAAAATCAGGAAATATTCAAATGAGGCAGAATATATAACAGACAAACTGCCGTATAATTTTCTGTATGTCGGGCTCATAAAAACAATTCTGCCGGCTGCCAAAATTATTCATTGCAAGAGAAACCCCATGGATACCTGTTTTTCAATATACAAAAATGACTTTTCCGGCACACACAAATACGCTTTTGATCTGGTTGAATTAGGTCAGTATTACAATCTTTACAGTGATTTAATGGCTCACTGGGAAAAGGTTCTGCCCGGCTTCATGTACACCCTCAGATACGAAGAACTGATTGCAGATCAGCAGAATCAGACGAAAAGTCTCCTTGATTTCTGCAATCTTCACTGGGACGAAGCCTGCCTCACCTTTCACAAAACAGAAAGAACAGTCAGCACGGCAAGTCTGGCCCAGGTACGCCAACCCATATACAAAGACTCAGTTGAACTGTGGAAACGATATGAAAAGCAGCTTAACCCGCTGAAAAAAGTGCTTTATTAAAATTAAATTCCATGAAATTTATGTAGATTTACTGAAAGTCGTGCCCCAAAAATACTGAAAAACATTTATGAAAATAAACTATTATTTATATTGCGTTCTTTTTCTGGTTCTTTTCTCCTGCTCATCAAATAATAAGCCGAAAGAACCGACTATTCATATTGGGAATACATCCCTTGAGGTAGAAATAGCAGATACTCCTGAAAAACAGCAGCAGGGGCTCATGAAGAGAACTTTTCTAGAAGAAAATCACGGAATGCTATTTGTCTTTGACAAAGAACAGCATATAAACTTCTGGATGAAAGACACAGGTATTCCTCTAACCATCGCCTTTATAAAAAAGTCAGGACAAATAACCGAAATATATGACCTGGAACCATATTCTCTGAAGATGGTATGGTCTTCCCATCCTGTAATGTATGCCCTGGAGGTTAACCGTGGTTATTTTAAAAAAAATGACATCAAAGTGGGAGATTCCGTTAAAATCCCTTAATATTTGTCTACTTTCCCGGCATCTGAAATTTCCTGAAAACCCATACAGGGCTTCTTATTGTCTCTTTAGATATCATTCCTGACTTGAGCAAAAGCTAAATGGATGACAAGGTCATCCGCAAAAGAGAGAATATTTTGAAAGTCTTGACGGGAAGCCAGGCTGCAAGACAGTGAAGATTTCTTTTTGACATTTTAGTGTTTTGCCGGGCAGAAAACAAAATTTAAGACGGCGTAGAAATCCGAGATACCGTTTATTCAAGCACGATTTTCCCGGCGATATTTTTGACTGCGCTGCCAGAGATGATAAGCCAAAAAGATGCGCCAGCGGAACTGGATATACGGGTTGCGCTGCCACCGGCTGACGTTGACTCCATGCCTCCGGTATTCCATGGTTTTAGTTTCTAAAAAGTCAACCTCGCCGAACTTCAGGGCCAGAAGACCCAGCCAAGAATCGTGCATCGGAATTCCCGACGGAAACGGCAAGGCCATCTCCAGCAGCGGTCGAGTAAAGGCCAGGGCACAGCCGGTGAAGGTATTGTCAAAAAGATTGATTCCAATTCCCTTTTTGGGTCTCTTGCGTCCAAAAAGGGTCTGCCCGGTCCGGGTTCCATCCCCGTCAACAATGTAGCCATCCATCATGATCAGAGCCACCCTATCGATCCGATCAGCAAGATGCTGACTGATCACCTTCACCTTATTCTCAAGCCAGATGTCATCCTGGTCAGCCAGGGCGACAATCTCACCGGAGGCATGCTTAATTGCGTTTTCGAAATTATATATAGGGCTGTAAAAGGTGTTGTTCTCCAAGAGGCGAATCCTCGAATCATCAAAATCCCGGATGATGCCCACCGTTCCGTCCGTAGATGAGTCGTCAGAGATGACTACCTCGTCCTCAGGACTAAGCTGCCGCAGGATCGAAGCCAGTTGCCTGTGAAGGTACTTTTCCCCGTTCCGGGTAGCTATACAGACAGATATTCTGATATTACTCATGTCAGCTGACAATGTTTACTTCACTGTTCCCTTTAAAAAAACACCTGAAAGTATCTCATCAGAGTAATCCTCAGGCACCACGTAATCCAGGTCTTTTCCTTGACAGGCCTCTAAAAAATCCCTGACACACTTTGTATCTTTTTCTGCCAGTCGGGAAAGATTATATTGAAAAAACTGAGGCAAATCTTTTCCGAGGTCCCAGATGGCACTCCCTTTCTCTGATACAGAAAAAATAGGTTTTCTGGAAGGGATATATTCAAAAACCTTACTCGGTATAGCAGCCTGTGAAGCACAAAGCAGTAAGAGACCATCGGCCCCGGCAAGCACTTCCGGCACCTTTTCACGGGGGACCGGTGGCTGCAAAATCAGTCTCCAGCCGACTCTATGCAAAGGTTCCTGCCATTTTTCCAGAACATCTTTATCATTGGCTGTCAATGCCCCCACAATTACAACCTCACCCCCCGACTCGTAATCCTTTATACCTTCCAAAAGGGGCTTCAAAAGATAATCAGGATGCTGAGTAGACCTGGAACCGCTTAACCTCCCGGTATAAAGCAACCGGATTTCATTCTTGCCGCGTTGCTTGGTAGTTTCTTTTTGGAATAAAACAGGGTCATCAGGGTACCCGTTGGTGAGAACCGTAATTTTTGATGCAGTTTCCGACCTGCGTTCAGCCAGCAGATACTTCCATACTCCAGATGTAACGAAAATCCGGTCCGCCCGGTCAAGAATACGCCTTTCAAGCCTGCCTTCCCGGAATCTTTGCAACCGCGAACTCTGCAGCAGCAGTTTGAGCGGTTCATCAAGCCAACCGTCCCGCATATCAACGATAAACCGGCCTCCAACAGCATCAGACAGTTTTGCGGCTGCCACAAGTGCTGATGGTGGGGGACTCGATGCTATGACAAAATCTGCACCGGCTCCATGATCAAGCACGGCTGGATGCTTTGAGGCGCGTTTCGCCCAGACTATTCCCGGATCAGGATTGAAAACAATATCCGAAATAAATTGTACAATCGGATTGTACTGTTTCTGAATTTCTTCTTTTGGGTCCTCAGGTTCTTTGCGCAAGCCGAGCGGATCACGGACAGATATTTCCACACCCCAGGGTTGGCTGATGACAGAATCTCTACTACCCCCCCGGACGAGAACGATTTCTGTTTCGACATTCTGCAGCCAGCGGACGAAACGCGAGGTCCGCCTCGTGCTCAGGTGCTGCTTATCCGCCCAGAAAGGAGCGACTATGATTGTCTTCAAAGTGTTTTCCACAGATTCATGTTGTAATAATTTGTTATAAATAATTCTTCGGCCTTCAAAGCACTTTAAAAAATATTTTCCTACCTGATGGGCTTTCCTCCCAGGAGTATCCGGTACGGTTCCAGAATCCGTAACATGCTGACAATCATATTAATGGCCAGGACCGGTACCATTTTTACAACCGGCACCTTACCGTCAAAAACTGTTTCCTTGCACAGGCGCAGGAAAATCAAGACCTCGACAATCTGGGCCCGGAGGAATTTACTCCACATCTTCTTCCCTCCGATAATTTTCTGGGCATTACCGCCGGCAACCCGCCGGTGCTTTCTAAGCATCTCCTCCATGCTGTTTCTTGCCGGATGATAAACAACAGCATCTTCAGCATACGCGATCAGGTAACCGGCGTTGTATACCCGGTTTCCCCACTCACGGTCGCCTCCTGACTTAAGATTTTTATTAAAAAGCCCGACCTTTTCAAAAACATCCGGTGTGGTAAAGAGATTGCCGGCGCCACTGAAATGGTCTTTTTCAACATAATCCTTTTGCTTAAAGGAGGTTAAACTGTCGTACAGTTCAACGGCGGAGGGATTTTGCCCGTCTCGAAATGAAAAATCAACCCTGCCTCCCACGGCACCAATATCGGGATGTGAATTCAACACATGTATCCCGCTTATCAACCAGTCCGGCGCTGCAACGATGTCAGAATCTATAAAAGCGAAAACTTCACCCCGGGCCTGGGAAATAGCCTTGTTTCGGGCGGCATAACTGCCGGGTGTTGGCTCTTCCAAAAAAATCGTCCGCTCAAATTCGTCAATGAGGTCTTGGCTGAGTTTCTCGTCGGAACCATTGTCCACCACAATGATTTCAACACGGTCGGCTGGATATGTTTGTCGTTGCAGGGAATTCAGGCATTTACGGAGATATTCAGCGTCATTATAAACTGGGATTATAACTGATACAAACGGATTTTCAGATTCAGGCATGGACTCGGAATCACTTTTTTCATCTGGCATGTGTTTGTTTACATCATTCATTTATTATTTTTAAAACTTCACTTGAACTTATCAAAAAGGGCTACCAGTCTCTTTTCCATGACGTCCCAACTATATTCCTGTATGCATTTTTCCCTTGCCCGTCTCCCCATTTCTTTCGTATCCATGGGATTAGAAAAAACCCAGGCTATTTTTTCAGCCAGTATCGATATGTCCCCAGGTTCAACAATGATGCCACACCCGTCTAAAATCTGAGGCAAGTCTGCAACATTTGAAGCAATTATCGGCTTTGCCATAGCCATGGCATCAAATACCTTTGCAGGTATCTGGCCATAAGACTGCATCGTTTTCTTCTGTGGCAGAACTACTAAATCTGCAGCATGAAGATATTCAGGGATATCATTAAATGGTACCGCCCTTTTCAGTATCACTCTATCTTTACCAAGTTCTTTAAGCATATTTTCATATATTGGATCAGATCCTGCACCGATAATCATTAATCGAATGTCATCCCTGTCTAGCAAATTTATCGCTTGAACAATGTCATCCAGGCCTTTATGAGGCCGAACGGTGCCCAAAAACATAATAGTTTTGAAATTTTTAATATGTAACTCTTCCCGTAATTTATTTCTGTCATACCTTTTCGGATCAAAATGGCTTGTGTCTTTCCCATGCGGGACGATGATCCCCCTTCCGTAATGATGCTGTAGTTGTGTTGAAACAGTGGTTACTGCATCAGCATTAGGTATTTGACTCTCCAGCCATTTTGTATATAAGGGGCCGGATGGATTTAAAATAGTTTTTAACCGCTGTATACCGTTCAGGTGCTCAAACCAGGACATCTCCGAATCATCAATATCCAGAACAAGTGGTTTGCCGCTGATTTTTTTTTTCAGAAGGGCGACACCATAGCTAGGCAATCTGGGTTTGGATGCATAAATAACATCTCCCTTGATGTTTTTTATCATGCCCAGCATGGATTTTAAAAAAAATGGAAAATCTCCTCCTGACACTAAATTATATGGAAATTCGCCGGTATCACATGGCTTCCAGATTGCATCCTTAGAATGGGGAAAAACAAAACCATGAATTTCCACCTCATAATGCCGCCGAAGAACCTTACCAAGCAGATATGCTCTGCCAAGACAGTTGCTGCTGAGGTCCATTACTATAATTGAAATTTTCATTTGTTGAAAAATTTATGCTGATTAAAGAAACAAATCCCTGAAGATACTACGC
>JBHPCH010000126.1:0-6374 GCA_042576125.1 Thermodesulfobacteriota bacterium | reverse complement strand
GTGAATTTGAAAGTCCCTTCTCAGAAGTTTTCAGACTCCGCAACAGAGCTTCTTTTTCCTGCATGAAAACTTTCATCTGGCTTTTTCTCTCAGATAAAAGGCAATGGTGTTGACAGGTGTGGAGCGATGCAACCTTTCAATTGGTTTCGTCCTGGTAAGAGCTGAATAGGCTGACAATCTCTCGCCACCCACAATCATCAAATGAAAATCATTATGCGATAAATGGTGCAGCACCTGGTCTATTTCGTTCAGGGCAATGGAATGCTTGAGCCGCAACGGGATATCCATGAGTTCTGCCAAATGTTCATAATGGGAGAGCCTGTCATCTATTTTCTGCAGAATTCTCTTCGTGTCTCCCAAATCCAGTCTTGCCCTTTTCTTTTTGCTTGTCACGGTAACACTGTATATTTCCCCACTGGCATTATAGGCCTTTGCCATGGAGGCAAAAAAGGTGAACTTCTCCACTGATATCCTGTCTTTCCTGATCGGTAGCACAATCTTTTCAGTTGACAGGGTCGAATGTATATGCACAACCCTGACCTCTGCCAGGTCCACCGGCAGCGACATACGACGGAGCTTTTCACTGAAAGATAGGTTAAAGAATTTCTTGGGTTGACGATACCGGGTGCTGCAGAAAAGAATTTCAGGCTTATTTGTAATCAGATAATGCCTGACTGATTCCGCAGGAGGCCCCTCCAGCATTACCCTTTCTGTTGTCATGTCATACTCACCTGCAACCTTCTCGATATCTGCCATGCTTTTTTCCACAGCTTCAATGGAATCTTCAGGGTTTTTCACGTGGAGGAGGATTAAAGGCAATCCATGTATTCTGGCAAAATGCAAACCATATAAGGCTGCAACTTCAGAAGTCACCTGACCGTTAATAGCAGCTATGACATTCATAATGATTCCCCAAGAAAAAAGGCCTCAAGACACAAAAATTTATTTGTCGTGCACAAAGGCCTTTTTTAAAAGATGGACAATTTGTTTTCAGTTTACAGCATACCCTTAATTATATTGTATTTTGCAAGGTGTCAAACACATGTTTGGCATAGAAGGAATTAATCTCATATAAATTTTCCTGAGATTGATCTGCGTCAACTGCTGACTGTAAGCCGGGGGTATGGAGTTGCTGAGATATACATTCCTGATGGCTCTGAGTACATAGATAAATCCATCCAGGAATCCGGTTACGTGACAAGTACATTATAATCCTGACACTTAACAGATGGACAAAAGTTATTTCAAACCCCCGTTCACAGAGACAAATTGAAGCCGGTGACCGGATATTTTGCTTCGGCAAACTCGATTTGATGCGTAATCTTATCCCGGCAAGAACCGGGATAAGAAGACGCCCAGAGATGCAGATACTGCCCGAAGTGCCTGTGACAGCCGAAGTTCGTGATGATCAGAATATGCGTGCTGGTTTTTCAGCACAAACAGAAGAAGGATGAATCATGGCAATCAGCCGGGAACGAAAACCATTATGGAAGGCTGAGAGGTTTGGAAGGTTGAACCGAGCATTGCTGAAAGCTCTGTACGCGGTTTTAAAAACGTTTTCGCAAACTCAAAGTGCTCGACGGCAATATTAAAAAAACCCGCCTATCAAATAATAATCAAGAAATCAAAATGGATTAGGGCTGAGCGTGGAGGTTTTCTGCACTTCCATGTCAAGCCCGGCGATATTATCCAAAAATGGCCAGCCTCTTGTGACAAGTTCAACAATTCTCGGCCAGGAACACAACACAATCACTACTCCGTTTAACGCAGTTGTAATCGGCATGACCAGCCTGCCGGCAGTAAGTCCTGGTGAACCGATATGTAATCTTGTCAAACTTCCAAAAGGCTACAAGCCGTCTGAACTCAGGAAACTGCGTTCAGAAGAAGATGGCCCTGAACAACGGGTTTCGGATGAGCTTGCCTCAAACGTACATGTTGTCGAACCACCCTGGGAATCAGGAAATACAGAATAGATTAAATGTTAAGGTTGCGAAGTCCGGTGATCATTTGACCTCAAGAGCAGCACAAAATTAAGAGGGCAACGATAACAGCAGAATCTGCACCACTCCGATAAGAAAACCAAGTACAGCGCCTACCATTTCAATAAATTTGAATTCCCGGCGCATTATGGAAAAAAGGATTTTTTCCAATTTCTCACTGGAAAAAGAAGAAACCTTTTTCTCTACAATCCCTTGCACATCAAGCTCTTCTTCCAGTTCACCACTCAGTTTGTCAATCAACTCTTCATTGAGACTGCTCATCTGATCAAGCAACATGTTTTTTATCTTATCCGCCATATCGCTTGATTTCAGTATGGCAAGTATGGGAAAGGCTCCCGGCAATCGTTTGGATATACCTTCTTCAAGCCGCAGGCTAATATGGTTAAGAACCGCCTCGGATGTGGCCTTTTCCTTGAGATGCGCTGTAACATCCTGCGCTGAAACCAGTTCTTCTGAAACAATCTGGCCAAGCTTGCGGGCAAGCGCCTTCTGTCTTTTAGGAAACACTCCCTGCACAGGAATAAAGAATAGTCTCACCTCATTTCTGGGGTGGAACAACATTTTAATGGCTATATAATTGGTCAGCCAACCGATGAGTGCGCCTATCAAAGGTAAAGAATATAACAGCACCATTAAACTCCAGTTAACTTATTGAAAGTAAACATTCCGGTCAGAACACGGACTGTATCAGTGAAAAAATCTGGAACCAATATTATTTGGAGGGATTGAAAAGTTCTAAAACTTTACTTCTCATTGCCCAGGAATTCCAATCATAGGGGCCGATGAACTTATGCTTCAGGATACCGTCAGCATCTATCAAAAATGTCTCGGGAACACCTGTTATCATATAGGCCTGCATCAATTCCTCCTCTGGATTACCGAGTACCGGGAATGTTGCGCCAAGGCCCTGGGCAAAGTTTTTTGCCATGTCCAGGTCATCATTGAAGACAATGGAAAGCATCTGGAACGGTTTACCTGCCATGGCTTTATTAAGGGCTTCCATGGAAGGTATCTCATCTCTGCATGGTTTACACCAGGTGGCCCAGAAATTGACGAAAACCACTTTCCCCTTTAACCTGGAAAGCTGCCAGACCTTTCCGGATGCATCCTGCAACACGAAGTCGGGAGCTGTTTTGCCGATCTCAATCTTCTGAATTTTTGCCGAACCGCTTATCTTCTCGCATCCTGTATTAAATAACAGTAACGACATCATACCCATGGATAATAACAATACATTCAGCCTTCTCATTATTCGCATCACCACGCTCTCATTCGTTGATAAATATCTGTACCAGGGCTTTTTCACCTGGATAGAGTTACGTAACTCTCTATACTTACACTTGATTTATAATATGAAATCATTTAAACAATTATTATAATTATTAATTTTTTTATAAAGTATAAAAAATATTTCAATCCTGCCTATAAATCCTCAAATTATGACAGATCCTTCAGGTACTGATACCTCCAGGCCGGCCCAAACAAGGGCTTTTGATATGCAGCAGCTCTCTACGCTCATCGATATGGCGTCTCCGAAAGCTGTTCATAAGGAGGTTCTTCATATTATCAATCTTATCAGGCCTCAATTTGACACAGAACCGATCCATCGTGTTTTTGAGTTCACCATCGACCTGTACAAAGGTCAGCATGAGGAATACAAAGCCTGTAATACCGATTATCATAATCTCCGGCACATAACCGATACCTACCTTGCCATGGCACGACTGCTCCACGGGGCACAACTCAGCAATAAAATTTTCAGCGACCGGGAAATCGTCCTTGGCCTTACAGGTTCTCTCATGCATGATACCGGAATGATACAGGAAAAATGCGACCATGAAGGAACCGGAGCCAAATATACCCAGGAGCATGTCAAGATCGGCATGGATTTTGTGAAAAAACATGCTGCAACTTTACTCCTTGAAAGCCATGAAATAACTGACCTTCGTGATATGATACTGTGCACTGACCTTATGGCTGATATACCCGCTATCAAATTCTCCTCAGAAAAAATAGAATTGCTTGGCAAAATGCTCGGCACCGCTGACCTTATAGCACAAATGGCTGACCATACCTATCTGGAAAAGCTGCTTTTTCTCTATCATGAATTCAAGGAAGCCGATATAGGAAACTTTAAAAACGAAATCGACCTCCTGCACCATACACTTGACTTTTTTGAAGTCAGCAACAAGCGCTTCAAAGAGACACTCGGCGATACAAGCAGTTACATGGTTCCTCATTTAAAAGCCCGCTGGGGCATCAATGAAAACCTCTATATTCTCTCCCTGGAAAACCAGCGTAAATTCCTAGAAAAAATCATGACAGATAAAAACAAATCGATTTACCAGGAATTGAAGCGGGAAAACATTGTACAGAAGGTCCGCCAGAAATTTGGAGATACCGGCCTGGGGGAATAAAAAAACTTTAGCCCAAACGTACCAACCCTGCTCCCTTTAATATCTCTACTCTTTTTATTGGCTCACACTGAAGTGAACCATATCCGGCTAATGAATATTATCGGTTTCAGATGCATCAAAAATATGCTGAATACCCTGCTCATTTTCCATTTCTGACATCCTTTCCAGGGCTTCCTGCTTTGTAATACCGAGAGCTTCTGCAATTTTATCTATATTGTAACAGGGATCACCGGCCTCATTATAACGTTCAGGTTCCAGCTCGGGAAAACATGACTTTATCGCAATGTTCGAGGCCTGCCGCATGACTTCCTGCAACTCCGGCGGACCGTATAGCATGATCCACTTCGCCGCCTCTGACCAGACCTCACTCTCAACGGTCTGGTTCTTTAAAACCTCAAGCGCCATTTCAAAATTCCATTGTTCCTTAAAGCTTGTCATGAGTATTCTTCCTTAACCGTACATGATAGAAAAAGGGCCCGGCAACTGGTATTGGCGGGCCCTGAAAATATCACAATCGGTTATAATTTGCTATTCGCTCAGCGAAATATCAACCGAGGGTCTCATGGTAGCACATACTGCCAGGGCGCTGTGAATCTTATGTGACTTAAACGCCGCTATCAGTTCCTCATCTGCAGGCTTGCCTGCATCGTAATCCACAAAAGCCTGCTGGGCAATATTGTAGTCAAACCTTGGGGCCCATTTCCTGGAACCGAGCCTTGCAGTTGTTGAACAGTTATCCACCATGAAGGCTACCCCTTTAAAATGCATATAGGGATTAAGGGAATCCACCGCCTCAATCACGGACTCATTGGCTACTTCACTCAGGCAGTGCCCCTTTTCAATCAACAAATCAATCTGGGCCATCATGGTCGCACAATAGACGCCTGCGGTAAATGGATTAACTGCTGGCACTGTATCAGAACGTTTTGCACGAACCCCTTCGCCGACCTGCCACATCCGGGTGCCGTCAATCTTACCCATGGGGAAACGGTCGAACCTGTTGCCCGCCATATAAACCGAGCGTATTTCATTGCCGCTGGAAACCTCGTCATAGATCTCAAGCAGGATATCAAAAGCAGGCTTGTATGCATGGGAATAGATCTTCTCAAAAACTACCTTGCCTGCGTCATCAAGCTTTTCATACACAGCGAGGATGCCGTCGCGTGAAATTGTTTTGCTTAAAGGACCAGTGACGTTTTCAACCGAATCAATAAATGCCTGCTCTTCAGCCATGCCCTCCTGCATGACAAAACGGCGGTTAAGCGCTTCCACTATGCCGTGTACCGCACCAAGCAGGATGCCGCGCTCACCGAAAATATCGGAGCGGTATTCACTTCCCAGGGTAGTCATAAATACGTAAGGGGCCCCAACTGCAACTGCCCAGCCAAGGGCCTGGTCCGTTGCCTTGCCGTCAATATCCTGTTCAACTGCAAAACTCGTGTTGATACCGGCACCGTTGACCTCCTTGCCTTGAACATAAAGGTTGCGGACGGAAGGTCCCATGCCCTTGGGGCAGACTCCGACCACATTGATATTTTTCGGGAAATATGCGCCGATTGACTCAAGATGTCCTAAAAGAAAACCATGGGACAGCCCAAGGGTGGCACCATCCTTCATAGTCGAGAAAACTTTTTCATAATTGTCTATCTGGGCCGCATCGGAGATCAAAAGCAGCACCATATCAGATTCTGCAACCACATCGTACATCTCGCCAAGGGTATTGTTCTCCTCGGTAAAGCCGGCCTCCTTGGCAAAGGCCATTGAAGCACTGCCTGCCCGCAGTCCGATTTTCACATTGATATCTGTACCTTCAAGTGAATCACGAAGGTTCTGGGCCTGGGCCGGTCCCTGGGAACCCCAGCCGATAACGCCTATCTGTTTGATGCCATCAAAAGCCTTAGGCAGCAAAGAAAATTTATCACGGCCTCCGCGGACAATCATCTCCTGGGTATCAGCC
>JBHPCH010000125.1:0-6549 GCA_042576125.1 Thermodesulfobacteriota bacterium | reverse complement strand
ACTTCCTGGCGCTGTATCAATCCCAGAAGCAAAAGGCGAAGGCCCAGAAAGCAAACTGATTCAGTTCAAAAATTAAGCACAAAAAAGCCCCGGACCTTTAATTAGGTCCGGGGCTTTTTTGTTTAATGTTTTTTTATATAAAAAACTTATTAAAAACAGGTCCTATGGACAAGTAACGCCCAGCGTAGCTTCACCAAAATACGGACTTTCTGCAGCTGTAATAGTGACTGTTTCCGTTCCAACAAAGGCGCCGCAAGTAACTGAAAGTGTCCTAATGGGTGTTGTCTGGCCAAAAATATCTGTCACAGCAGTATCTGGTAAATCAACAGCGACCAAGGATGTATTGCTGGAGCTAAATGTAACTGTTCTTCCTATTAATGGGTTTGGGTCTGCAGAGCCATCTTCATATAAAGCAGATACGTTGATACAGGACCCACATGAACCGGTCACACTGGTTGGATTTACAGTCGCGGCAATATTGACATCAGCTACAGCAGGGAATGTGCCCACATATCCAGGTGCAGCAACAGTCCCACCCGATGTTTCAGCATAGAGGGTAAAATTAGTCCAAATCAACTCAGGCGGCCAGGAAAGCAATGTCCGCGCCACGCCGTTAAAGGCTGTGGTTGCACCTTGGCAAGCATCTGTTTCAGTGGCTGTTCCGGTATAGCCTGTTGCGCAGACTTGAACACCTGCAGGAGCAGCAGCACCCAAATCGAAGGCAACCGCTGTGCCATTCTCCACCGGGTTGCCATACTGATCGGTAACCATGGCATTAAATATCTGGCTTGTCAGGGAGGAGTCAGGGTCGTCAATAACTTCAGAGTCTGGGAAAACAAATATGTTAAATGCAGGGCCGGATGCTATGATTATAGCCGTGGATAAGACTGAGACATCGGTACCAGGAGTAGCACAGTCACCTGTAGTCTGATTCGCAGTTACCTTAAGCCGGACCGTGCCCGGTGTAATACCGGCATTTAAAACCACAGAAGCAACGCCAGCATCAGTAGTCTTTTCAATAAAGTCTGTAGCAGGAGTATCCTGTAGCACACCATCCAAGGAAATATCTGTAGGGCCGGCTTCTATAGCGAAAATAATATTATTGTTACAGTCAACCCCAAGCGGTAATCCCCCTGTATCATAGACAGTTGCTGTAATGTTTATAGCATCACTTCCTGTTGGGCTTTCTACTGTAAGAACTGTGTCACTCAGAGCAAGCTCGATTGTATTGGGGTTGCCCCCGATAGTCTGGTCGAAAGTTATTGTTGTTTCTTCAACTATAGTATCAATAGCTGCATACAAGGTAACTGTGCCCGGCGTATTTGTACTTGTTAGCGTGGCAGTTGCGAACCCATTAAGTGTTGTAGTCTGGTTTGAAATTACAACGCCTGGATCATTTGCTGAGAATCCTACAGTCTTTCCGTTAGCCACCGCGTTGCCGGTGCCTACCGAATCTCTTGCTTCCAGGGTCATTACTGCAGTGCTGACCCCGTCTGCGTCAATAGGGTTTGGTGAGACTGTCAGCTCCGAATTACCTGCGTCAGCTGGACCTGCTATAAAATCAACTTGGGCTGTAGCGCTTCTGCCGCCTGAAGTTGCTGTTACAAAATATGTCCCCGCTGTAGTGTTTGACCGCAGAAAGATCGAAACTTCCCCCAAGTCACCGATTGTTGCCGTGGTAACACTGCTACGGGGATTTGTAAAATTAAAGTCCGTATCAAGAACACCACCGATATGTGTAAAAGTGACTAATGTGCCTGCATTTACCGGAAATCCACTTGTGTTTGATACAGTGGCTATCACCTGCGCTATAGATGCGTCATCGGCGGTCAAAATAGATGGGACAACCTCCACTGTAACACTGCCGACAAATTCTGGAATAAGGGTAATCAGGCCGTCACCATAGGTTGCAACCGCATCATCAGAATTTGCCCCACCAGATGATGCTCTTATATTTACAGTACCAGATGTTGTTCCTGCCTTAAAGACCGCTGTAGCAACCCCACCGACCGTAAAACCAGTAGGTGGTGGAAACAGGGTGGTTGAATTCAGTAGTGTTCCATCGGTTACAGGAGAATTGCCTTTAGTGGAAAAATTCACAGTCGTGCCATCAGCAACAAGATGCTGTGCCGAGTCAGTCACCACAGTTGTTACGGTGCTGGTGCTATTATTATCTGCGGTAAGGTTGGGCGGACTTGCAAACAGTTCAAAATCTGCAGCAGGCCCGGCAATAAAAGTGACAGTCGTAGTAGCTGATGCAGTACCGGCTTGTGCCTTAACGTCAGCAGTTTCAAGGTTTGTTGACGATTGCAGGGTGACACTGGCAACACCGCTTGCATTGGTAGTCGCTACACAAGGTCCTGGAGTACAAATGGTGCCGGCTGTTGTTGTAAAGGTAACAGCTTGATTTGCCACGGCCCCGCCACCACTCGTTACCGTTGCAGTAATTGTGGCCTGGTTATTTGCACCTGCATCAGTAACCGCCTCGATGGTATTAGGGCTTGCACTCACAGCAACAACAAGGGAACCAGCTCCTGGCGCATCAACAGTTATATCTGCATCTTGAGGATCAGCAACACCGGTTACTGTAACTCTAACTTTATCAATTGCACCAATTATTGAGCCAGCAGTATATGTGACGGAAGCAGTACCGTCACTTCCTGTTACTGCACTGCCTGCATCCAAATCACTTCTGCTATTGTTAATAACAATCTGAAAAGTTACGGTTACTCCCGGGACGGCAATTCTTCCAGGGGTTACGCCTCCTATGTCTACTTCCTGGGTAACGTAAGCTGATATTGATGTTGTCTGGCCGGTAATTACATTTGAAGGAGCAATTAATTGAAAACTTGTAGTACCGCCGTCGCCACCCCCGCCACCTTCATTATACGTGGTGCCGCCGCCGCCACATGAAACGAGAAATACCGAGATTGTTACAAAAATAAATGCTAACAACCAATAACGGATATCTGTCACTGTTGATCTGAACTTTGCGGGTACTTCCATGGAAAGTCCTCTATTAATTACAAATTTACGGGTTTTACTGAGCAACAATTTCAAGTGAAAAACTTCACCAACCAATACAATTTTCGCCTCTACATTATTGCTTTTGATTTATTCCAGAAATCATCTACCAATAAGCTCGTGGCCCTGTTTACAGCTGTTTTGAATAATTCTTCTGAACGTTTGTCGCCATAGATATTTTCAGGTGCCACCTTGACTTCCGCCCTGTTAGTCCAGACCACTTCGCCTGTTGCAGTATCCTGCACCCAGATACGCAGTTGCACAATTGCCTCCGGATTTTTGCCGCTATGGTTTGCAAGATGCGCAGCACCGGCGCCAACCGCTCCCCAGGTAACTGTATTCCAGAATTCGGCGTCGTCATCGCCAGTTGTAACAGTTCCGGTGGAAGTATTTCTTGTAACCCTGGGATTAAAAGGGGTATCTGCGTTATAACCGATTATGGCACCAGCCAAACCCCACAGGGCGATGGAGTTTAGATTGTCATAATATTCAGATTCTGCAAAACCGAAAACTGCCTGTGTTGATCCACCGATGATAAACGGCAGAAAACCTTTCTTCTGCATATTCCAGGTATGCTCTTCCTGAAGATTGTATTCTATGATCCGACCACGCACAACATAATCTGCATTAAACCTGCGTCCAAGCTTGGCTATATTTTTCTTGTCAAGCCCATGCACACCCGGCGCATTTAAAGGATGATCGGCTCCGCCGCTTTTTGCTGCATTTATAGTGTTGTCAGCATCAATCCAATTCTGCAGCTCAGTTTTCATCAGGTCGGACCATTCACCGCTCAGCTCCTGCTGAATCCTCGAAGTGGTGCCCATAGATGCCAACCTTATAATTTTAGCATCCACCAGGTACTGGGTCACATCTTCCTGAACCGGCATTTTAAAACCTTTACCGGCAAACTTATCAGTCAGGGCTTCTGTAATGCTTCTGCTCCTCCCATGGACAGACATGATATCGTCCCCTGACGAATAATCAGCAAAAGGCAACAAGACGACTGCCTTATCCGTAGCGCAGACGTTTGAGGCCGATGGTGTGTCCTGGACATGGAGCGTTTCGGTAACAGTAAGTCCCGAAGCGCAGCCACTAACCAGTAATGCCAGAAAGCCGTAGAGAAAGAATTTTTTAACTGCCATGATGGAATCTCCTTCCAAATTTGAATTCGGTGTTACGATATTTTTATTTAAATAATTTCAAATTATAAACGTTATGGCTCCCGTTTAAGACTTATAGAATTCTTGGTCTCAACAGGATAACCAGTTCTTTCCTAATTAAAGATTTCCCTTCATTACCAAAAATGTGTTTCAGCCCAGGAATATTACCCAGTCCGGCAACTTTACTATTTTCATCAATATCCCGAGAGCTTATCAGGCCGCCTACTATAAGCATCTCGCCGTTATTCAACCGAACGATCGAATTCATTGTTCTTTCACTGATAATGGGGAGGCCAACCTGATTCGTTCCAAACTGACGATATTCAATGGGTGTTGTAAGCTCAGAGATCATGGGAATAATGCTCATGACAATTTCATCATTGCTCATTATCGTGGCATATACCTCTAAACGCAAGCCGGAAACAGCCTGAGCAGTGGTTACGGATGTTGTCACAGTGCCTTCATCTATGGTGGTCTCAACCTCACTTATATATGTAACATTATCTCCAATATAGATAACTGCCGGCTGACCGTTCATAACGCTTATTCTTGGATTGGCCAACACCTTGGTCGTGCCTTGTTTATCAAGGGCATCCAAAAGAAGATCAAATCCCTTTGCTTCCACTTTAATAGTTTCAATAATACCCCCTGAATCAGGATAAACCCGTCCCTCACTTCCAAAGGTGGCACTGAAATTAAAAGGACTGGCGCTAAATAAACTTTCCCAATCAATTCCCTTGTTGGAACTCTGATCAAGGATAACTTCAAGGATTTTGGCCTCAATACTTATCTGCTTGTACATCTCCTCTTTGAGCGTATCCACATATATCTGGACCTTGTCAAGCAAAGGCCGAGGTGCTGTTACGGTGATTAATCCCAGGGCCGGGTCGACAGAATAAAAGCCGCTTGAGGTCTGTGTAAGTGTTGCTTTTTGGGGGGCCGCTTCTTCCTCGTCAGCATTTCCTGAAGACTTGGCCGATGCCGTTGGAGGCGGTTCATATCTCTGGGCCCAGATATCAAGAATCTGCGACAGGCTGGTCCTGATACTCTCCCAGCGTGTGTTATCTGAATCAGTATTGGTAGTGGTACCGCCGCTCGTATTTATATTTGCCTGGCCTTTGATGCGTGGCGGCAGTGCAACATGAAATTTTCTGGTTTCCTTGAATTTAACTATGATGGTGCTGCCTTTTATTTCATAAAAGTAGTCCACCTGGCGCAGCATGTTCTCAAGGGCGATGAAAAAATCATCAGAAGCTCTAATGTCAACATCTACATAAACATATTGATCTACATCGCTCGCCCAGCTGACATTCATATTGTGCAGAGAAGCAAGACGCTTCATGATGTCGCGCAGTGTGACAGGACCAGCAGTGGTGGTGATATCAGCCCCGACCTTCAAAGTCAACTCATCATCAACATCAGCAGCATCATCAGCCAGGTTAGTATCCTTTATTAAATAGGATGGTTTTTGAAAGCGGACCGGGAGAGACCCCCCAATCTCTTCTTCTGCAACAGCGGGAGACGCAATTTCCGGCTGTACAGGTTGAATAGCGCTTTCACGAGGCTCTCCGGCAACCTCTGCGGCAACTGCTGTACCACTAGTTGCTGTGGGCTCCATCCCAGATGACTGCGTCGATTTGGAAGCACAACCTGATAAAATAAGCATTGCACTTACTGCAACTCCAGCCAGTAGTACTCTTTTTTTGGCAAGCATAGACTTTTTTCCCAACCTTTTTTTTGGCATCGATAGCTGTTCTATTTTCATAGAGTACGCCCCACCAATATATTTTTACTTACAATAACTGTATTCCAAAATTCCTTCTGCCCCATTTATTTCGTATCTTCCATGGCCAGTCGACCCTTGATGTAACGAGTTAAATCTGAAGGCAGTTGATATCCTGATAATAAGATAGCGCGATACTCTGCTGCTGCTTTTTTGCTATTACCTTCTTTATCAAAAATTCTGGCCCTGGCTATCATTGTATCAAGTGAGTCTCCATATTGATCCTCATGCCGGGCCAGCAGAAGCAGGGCATCAACATTGTTATTGCTCTCTTCAGAAAACATGGCATAACTTATCAAGGACTCACTGTCAGGCCTTTTGCCGCTTACAGCTAAATCAAAATACTCTTTAGCCTCAGCATTTCTTTTCATATTGGCCAGGCCGATAGCAGTATACAGTGCGCTGGACTGGTCATTTTCGTCTATTTTCAGCGCCTCTTTACCATAAAAAACAGCCTTGGCATTCATTCCCATGTGCACCAGGTACAAAGAAGCCAAACGGGCAGCAAGCTTACCGTTCTCAGGCCACATGGCAAATGCCTTTTCATAAAGCATGAGAGCGTCCTCATACTCTTCCTGCTTT
>JBHPCH010000124.1:0-6611 GCA_042576125.1 Thermodesulfobacteriota bacterium | reverse complement strand
GTGCTATATGTCTGCATTTTGCTCAATTGGGGGCAAAGGTTGTAATCAATTATGTCAGTCGACCGGAGGCAGCCGAGGAGACAAAGGCCCAGGTTGAATCAATAGGCGGCGAATGTATGCTGGCCAAGTTTGATGTGTCAAATACAGCAGATGTACAGAAGGCATTCAAGAAGATAACTTCTGAATGCGGCAGGATAGATATACTGGTTTGCAACGCAGGGATTACCAGGGACGGCCTTCTGGCAACCATGAAGGAGGATGCCTGGGATCAGGTTATGGATGTTAATTTAAAAGGGGCGTTTAACTGCATTAAAGCGGGATGCCGGCCAATGATGAAACAGCGGTGGGGGCGGATAATTGTCATAACCTCTGTTGTCGGTTTTGCTGGCAATGCAGGCCAGGCAAATTATTCTGCTGCCAAGGCCGGTTTGGTGGGGCTTACGCGTTCATCTGCCAGGGAACTGGCATCACGAGGCATCACGGTAAATTGTGTGGCACCGGGATATATAGACACTGATATGACCAGTGAATTGCCGGAAGCAGTCAAGGAAAAAATACTTTCAGAGATTCCTTTGGGTATCCTTGGTGAACCGGGAGATATTGCAGGGGCTGTAGTCTATCTTGCTTCTGAAGATGCCAGATACGTGACCGGCCAGGCGATTCATGTCAACGGCGGAATGTTTATGGGCTGAAATGGTTGAGAACCATTTATTTTTTTAAATAAATATGCTTTATTTAATGCATTAATGAAACAACAAATACTTAAGGAGAATTAAACATGTCGGCAGAAGAGAAAGTGATTGATATAATCGTTGAGCAGTTAAGTGTTGATAAAGACAAGGTTGTTCCGGGCGCATCTTTCGTTGATGACCTCGGGGCTGATTCCCTGGACCTTGTTGAGCTCATTATGGCAATGGAAGAAGCTTTTGGAATCGAAATTCCTGATGAGGTGGCTGAAAAAATTACCTCGGTACAGCATGCCATTGATCATGTAAAGCAAGTCTCTTAAGAATCCTTTTCTGATAAACGCTTGAGGATATTTATTGCGAGGGCACAAGAGGCTCTTCTGTTCCCCCGTATTAATAATTTTTCATCCTGTTCAGGCGATATGCAGAATAACAGATATATTCTGAGTGGTGAAAATGGTGAAACGTAGGGTAGTAGTGACAGGCTCGGGTCTGGTAACCCCACTTGGGACCGGAACTGAAAAAACCTGGAAAAACCTGTGTGACGGCAAAAGCGGCATAGGCCATATTACACGTTTTGATACATCTGATTTTGCGGTCAAGATAGCTGCTGAAGTCAAGGATTTTAATCCCCAGGATTTTATTGAGCCCAAGCTGGCAAGGCATCTTGATCCTTTTGTCCAGTACGCAGTGGCGGCAGCAGGTATGGCCTTAAAAGAAGCCGATCTGTCTATTGACGATGCCAACGCGACCCGTGTCGGCGTATTCACCGGAAATGGTATTGGCGGTTTGTCTACAATTGAGAAGTATCATAAAATTTCTTTGGAGCGTGGCCCCCGTAAGATCACCCCGTTTTTTATTCCCATGGTCATCTCAAACCTCAGTGCGGGACAAATATCCATTGTATTTGGAGCAAAAGGCCCTAACCTCTCTGTAACTACAGCCTGTGCTGCCGGTACCCATGCTGTCGGAGAGGCTTTTCGTTCGATAAGCCGGGGCGATTGTGACATGGCAATTACCGGAGGCAGTGAATCCACTATCTGTCCATTGGCAGTAGGTGGATTTAATGCCATGAAGGCATTGTCCCGCAATAATGAGAATCCGGAAAAGGCTTCAAGACCTTTTGACAGGGACCGTGATGGCTTTATCATTTCTGAAGGTGCAGGTATGTTGGTTCTGGAGGAACTTGAGCATGCCAGGAGCCGGAATGCTGAAATTTTTGCTGAAGTAATTGGTTTCGGCCTGTCCGGCGACGGCCACCATATGGCGGCTCCTCCCGAGGATGGTGATGGTGCGGTCAGGTGCATGCAGATGGCTCTAAATGATGCCGGACTTGCCCCTGAAGATATAGATTATATTAATGCCCATGGTACGTCGACACCCTTGAATGATGTGGTGGAAACCAGAGCAATAAAGACTGTATTTGGTGAACATGCCAATAAACTTGCCATCAGTTCAACTAAATCCATGATTGGTCATATGCTTGGAGGAGCAGGCGGCGTTGAGTCTGTTTTTCTCGCTTTGTCAATCAGGGACCAGATAATTCCACCAACAATAAATCTTGAAAACCCTGACCCGGAATGTGATCTGGATTATGTGCCTAACAAGGCAAGAGAGACTGTTATCAAGGCTGCCATATCAAATTCCTTTGGATTTGGCGGCACCAATGCAGTTCTTGCCATGAAAAAATTCGAAGAGTAATTTAAGTATAACAATTGTTGGAATTGCAAAGCACGAGTGCGACAGGCGCAAAGTTTGCAAAATATAGATTTCATTGAGATACTTTTGCTTTTTAAAAGCTTTTTAAGTGTCCTAAATTGTTGAGGTGATACCTTGAAGGTAGCCATAGGGTGTGATCATGGTGGGTTTGATCTGAAAGAAATTGTAAAATCAGTCCTTAAAGAACTTGGTCATGAAATCGACGACCAGGGATGCGATTCTCCTGAATCAGTAGATTATCCAAATTTTGCCAAAGCAGTCAGTTCTCTGGTTAAAGAAGGTAAATGTGAGCGAGGCATTCTGATCTGCGGAACAGGGATCGGGATGTCTATGGCAGCAAACCGTATTCCCGGCATTCGGGCTGCCCTCTGCCATGAAATGTTTTCCGCCAGGATGAGTCGGGAACACAATGATGCGAATATTCTCTGTATTGGAGCGAGGGTGATCGGTCCTGGTCTGGCTGCAGAAACAGTTCGAACCTGGATGACTACAGATTTTGCCGGTGGCAGGCATCAGCGCCGGATCGACCTGTTTAAATAAAATATTTGTAATTACAATTTTCCGGCAGAGGCATACGAACGATGTCAACATTGAAAAGTCTTGATCCCGAGATTTACAGAGCTATAAAAAATGAACTGGAGCGCCAGCGCTACTATCTTGAACTCATTGCTTCTGAGAATATTGTCAGCGAAGCAGTTCTTGAAGCGCAGGGGTCTATCTTCACCAATAAGTATGCCGAGGGTTATCCAAGTAAACGCTATTATGGCGGCTGTGATTATGCTGATGAAGTAGAAAATCTGGCTATTGATCGTGCCAAGGAACTTTTCCAGGCGGAATATGCAAATGTTCAGGCCCATTCCGGCAGCCAGGCAAACATGGCTGTTTATTTTGCCGCATTGAAACCCGGTGATAAAGTTTTGGGCATGGATCTCGCCCATGGTGGACATCTTACCCATGGCAGTCCCGTCAACTTTTCCGGACAACTTTTCAATTTCATCTCTTATGGCGTTGATAAGGAAACAGGCAGGATAAATATGGAGGAGGTGGAGCGTGTCGCTCATGAACACAGGCCAAAGATGATTGTTGCCGGTGCCAGCGCCTATCCGCGTTTAATTGATTTTGAAGCTTTTCGTGTAATAGCTGATCAGGTCGGTGCCCTCTTTATGGTCGATATGGCCCATATTGCCGGACTGGTGGCAGCAGGTGTCCACCCTTCACCGGTGCCCTATGCAGATTACGTTACAACCACGACCCATAAAACCATGAGAGGCCCCAGAGGAGGTCTGATCCTGGCAAAGGAGGAGTTTGGTAAAAGCTTGAACAGTAATATTTTTCCAGGAATCCAGGGTGGACCATTGATGCATGTTATTGCCGCCAAAGCAGTCAGTTTCAAGGAGGCCATGTCTGAAGATTTTGTTCTCTATCAGCAGCAGGTGGTAGCAAATTCTAAAACCCTAGGTGCAGAATTGACCCGCAAGGGGTATAAGCTGGTTTCCGGAGGTTCGGACAACCATCTCCTGCTGGTTGATCTTAACAATAAAGATGTTACCGGTAAGGACGCTGAGGAGATTCTCGAGGCAGCAGGCCTGACAGTCAACAAGAATGCAATTCCATTTGATACCCAAAGCCGTTTTGTTACGGGAGGCATAAGGGTTGGAACACCAGCGGTAACCAGTCGTGGTCTGAAAGAGAGCGAAATGAAGCAAATCGCTGACTGGATGAACAGGTCAATTTTGAACCGCAGGGATGAGCATGAGATTAAAAAAATACGCAGTGAGGTGAGGGAACTGTGCGAAAGGTTTCCCCTCTATCCTGATTTTTGAACAGCAGAGCAATAGTTTCTTAAAATAAAGCCAAATTAAGATGCACAGATTCTGCCCTGATACCTAAATTTCAGGTGGAAGAAAATTCAATAATTTTTTATCACGCTATGGAAAAAGTTGCACGTCCGTCATGGGAAGAATACTTCATGGATATCACTGAGCTTGTAGCCCAGCGTTCCACCTGCCTCAGGCGTCATGTGGGCGCCATTCTTGTTCGGGATAAAAGGATAATTACTACTGGATACAATGGGGCTCCCACCAGAATAAAGCATTGCCTGGATGTGGGATGCCTCCGTGAGCAGATGGGGATACCATCAGGTGAGCGTCATGAGTTGTGCCGCGGCCTGCATGCAGAACAGAACGCCATTATTCAGGCAGCCATCCATGGGGTAAGTATACAGGGAGCCACTCTCTACTGTACAAACATGCCCTGCTCGATCTGTACCAAGATGTTGATTAATGCCCAGATCGCAGATATTTATTATAAAGAAGGTTACTCAGACTCACTTGCTGATGATATGCTTGCTGAAGCGGGTATCGTCCCTAAAAAAATCGGTTGAACTGTAAAAATTTATGGACCATGGGTTCTGCAAGGCAACATAAGGCTTTAAGCGGTCAGAGTTGCCTTTCTTTTTTTTAACAGGAAAACTGACCAATAATTTACCAGGGAAAAAATCATGAAATGTCCTTACTGTGGTCATCTAGAAAACAAGGTAGTCGATTCCAGGCTGAATAAGGAAAATACAATTATTCGCCGCCGCCGTTCCTGTGAATCATGCGGGCAGCGATTCACAACCTATGAACGGTTGGAAGTCATGATGCCTATGCTCATCAAAAAAGATGGGCGCAGAGAGGCCTATGACCGTTATAAAGTTGTGGTTGGATTGAAAAAGGCCTGTGAAAAAAGACCGGTAAGTATGGCTGACATTGATGAATTTGTTGATTCTCTTGAAAGAGAACTCCAGGATATGGGAGAGCGTGAAGTGCCGACCCAATGGATTGGCGGGAAAATGATGGAAGGGTTGGCTAAACTTGACGAGGTTGCATATGTCCGGTTTGCTTCTGTGTACAGGCAATTCAAGGATATTAATGAATTTATGGACGAATTGAAAGGATTGCTTGATACCAGGAAGAACGATAGTGGTTGAAATTGATCGCAATTACATGCGCCAGGCCTTGCGGGAGGCAAAAAAAGGGATAGGGAAAACTTCTCCAAATCCCTGTGTTGGTGCGGTAATAGTAAAAAACAACAAAGTAGTAGGCAAGGGGTATCATAAACGGGCCGGAACACCCCATGCAGAAATTCATGCCCTGAAAGAAGCCGGTAAAAGGGCAAAAGAAGCCACACTTTATGTAACCCTGGAACCCTGTAATCACACAGGTCGCACTCCTCCCTGTACAGAGGCGGTATTAAAGGCGGGTATTTCCAGGGTAGTTATCGGGGTGCTTGACCCCAATCCAGGTGTTGCCGGCGGCGGTGCTGAAACCCTGGCAGCAAAGGGGGTTGCAATTTCATCCCATATTCTGGAGAACGAGTGCAGGGAAATCATCCTGCCTTTCATCAAGCACACAACCACCGGTCTCCCCTGGGTAATTATGAAAGCAGGGATGAGTCTTGACGGCAGAATCGCAGCCGCTTCCGGTCAGTCAACCAGGATAACCGGTCAGGAATCTGTGCGACGTGTTCATACCCTGCGTAATCAGGTTGATGCCATACTCGTTGGAATTGGCACTGCCCTGGTTGATGACCCTTCCCTGACTACCAGGTTGCATGGACGGGTCTCCGGACGTGATCCGCTGCGTTTAGTTCTTGATGCAGATTTGCGTTTACCGGAAACCGCCACCATAATACAACAGGAGTCCTCAGCTCAAACGTGGATATTCTGTGCCCGTGGGGCTGACAAAAAAAAGCGCAGTAAGCTCGAAGGAGCCGGTGCAATAGTAAAGACTGTACCTGTTTCCTCTCAGGGCAGGCTGGATTTGAAAGCTGTATTAACTGAGCTTGGCAAAAACCAGATAACAACTGTTCTTGTTGAGGGTGGTAGTAAGGTGCACGGTTCTTTTTTACAGGCAAATCTGGCAGATCAGATTATATTGTTTGTGGCACCGGTATTTCTGGGAGACCAGGGGGTGCCTTTGGCAAGCTTTCCCGGAAAGAAAAAAGTAGGATTATTATCTCAACTGAAAATAATGAGCACCAGGCGTTATGGTGATGATGTACTCATTGATGGACGGTTTTTTTAACTTTGTAAATTGTGTAAAAGATTTTTGCTATAGCGGTCTAACTCTTGTTCATTTTCTTTGCTTGCCTTTATGCCCTTTAGGGTGTTTATGCCCTGTTTTTAAGGGTGCAAAGAAAACGAACCAAAAGAAAAGGCAGCCG
>JBHPCH010000123.1:0-6738 GCA_042576125.1 Thermodesulfobacteriota bacterium | reverse complement strand
AAAGAACAAAGAGATCCGTGTAAGTTTCTCAGGTGGAGAATCCAAACCCCTGGCTACCGAAATCACTGTTAAACAACCCTATAAGATTCCGGATGACCAGAAAATCACAAATGATGAAGTAGCAATACTCGTTTCTCAGGGACCCGAAAAAGGCAATTATACCCTGGTTGATGCAAGACCTAAGGGTGCATTTTTAGGTGGTCATATCCCTTCTGCCATTTCGCTTCCCTTTGACAGCTTTGAAGATAATTGCTCAACTGTCCTGCCAGAAGATAAGAGTAGTCTTATCGTCTTTTACTGTGGGGGGCCTACCTGAACCATGAGTCCATTCTCTGCCCGTGAGGCAGTAAAACTCGGTTATACTAATATTAAGGTTCTCTCTTCAGGTCTTCCCGGTTGGAAAAAATCCAAAGGTCTAGTTGTACTACCAGCTAGCGGTCTCAAAAAAATGATCCACGAGGACACTTCATATGTCCTCATCGACCTCCGTTCTAAAGATGCTGCAACTAAAGGACATATCAAGGGCGCAGTATCCATCCCTGAGGCAGAACTTGCTGCTGCAAAAGATACGTTCCCCAAAGACAAATCAGCACCGATCATCCTTTATAGCGATGGTCAGGCTTCTGCTGAAGCCTTTGCTTCTGTCCGTGGCTGGGGTTACAAGAATACTACAGTCCTCCAGGGCGGCGCCAATGCCTGGGACGGCAAGTTCTTTCCAGGTGAAACCGCTACTGAGATTGTTTATGTCAAGAAACTGAAACCTGGCGAGATAACTATTGATGAGTTCAAGCAGATAGCAACCGGCAAACCTGTTGACAAAGTAATCCTTGATGTTCGCGACAGCGGAGTAGCAATAATTCCGGGAGCCGTCAATATCCCGCTAGCCGATCTTGCAGGCCGGCTTGCCGAACTTCCGAAAGATAAAGAGATCATAGTTCACTGCAACACAGGTATTATGGCAAATATGGCTCTTAGAACCCTGGCCGATAATGGGTACAATGCAAGATATGTTGATGCAGTCGTCCAGGTAAGTTCAGACGGTTCATTCGAGGTTTCTTCAAAATAGAAAGCATTCTCTCAAGTTTTATACACCTTCCCCTCAAATGCGGGTCGTCGGTCTCAGGACCTTCGGCCCGCTTTTTTTTAGCAACACTTTGTGGCTGCAATCAACTGCCTGCGTCAGAAAGCTATTAACAGATGCACCAGTCTGATGTGAACAAATGAATTAAATCAGTTTGAGATATCACTACGGCCAGTGAGCCACCAGGTCTGCATCCGCCCTTTTCCTTTTATTTCTATTTCATCCCTGGGTTCAAAAACAAAGGTATCTTTGAGCGATTCATATATTTCTCTGGATACCTGAATCTTGCCGCCATCACCATGTGATTCCATTCGGGATGCGGTATTGACGGTATCCCCCCAGAGATCGTAGGAAAATTTATGAGTGCCGATGACACCTGCGATTGCAGGTCCTGTATGTATGCCAACGCGGATCTGAATCGGGTTCCCACTGGGGTCAGATATATTTTTAACAGCTGCTATCATATCCAGGGCACAATCCGCCACAATATTACAATGGTTGGTTTGGGCTTCGGGGACTCCTGCTGCCAGCATATAGGCATCACCAATGGTTTTGATTTTTTCAACGCCGTATTTTTTTGAAATGCTGTCAAATTTTCTAAAAACCTCATTTAACAACTGCACTATCACCTCCGAATCGTAACGTCCCGACAATCTGGTAAAACCAACTATATCGGCGAACAGAACCGAAACATCATTAAAACCATCTGCTATTGTTCCGGGGGTTTTTTTTAATCGGTTAGCTATTGATAACGGCAGTATATTTAATAATAATCCTTCTGACTTTTGCATGCTTTCATCAAGGAGTTTCAAGGCCCGGAAATTTTCCCTTGCATATTGCTGCACATGAAGAGATCCAAGCCATACGACAGGTAAGATGGCAGCTAAAAAAGGCACTGCTATGATCACAAACAGCTTTGAAGGATGATAGATATAAATAGTGAGTATATTGAAAAATATATAAATTAAAGCATTCAGCAATGACTGGAGACTATTGAACCTTAAAATAACTGAGCTCAAAAATATAATCAGGAACCACACGAATAAAAATATACTTTTCCCGTCTCCTTCATTCATTGGGAAAGCAAGACCCATTGCATGGGACATTGATTTAAAATCATAGAAGCCCACTACATGATAAATACTGGCTTCAATAATAAACAGGCCGGCCACAGCAATAATTTGATAGAAGGAAACTGCATATCTGGAGTACAAAGCAGCTGCAATTACAAGTAAAAGTGGTGTTGCGACCAGAAACCTGAAAAACAATGCACTTGCTCTTGCATTACTGTCCAGCTGCATGTCAAACAAGGCAAATCCTGACCACACAACAAGTATAATGAAAATGCCGACCTTGGCTGATTTCAATGCCTCGGCATTGAATTCCTGGATAAATTCGCGCTCATTGATGGGATGTTCGAACCGCGGAAACCATTTTTCGTCTTTGATTTTGTACCGCTTATCTTCGACCATTAATTATCCCTTATTGGTAATTTTAATTAAATTCAGCAAGAAGTGTAAATACTACCTGAGATTACAGATTTGCAAAAACTCAGATATCAACCCGGCAGTAATTTGAGGATATTCCTCATGTGGAATATGACCACAGTTTTCAATCTTCCTTGTGATAACTCTTGGGAGTTCTCTGGACAATCGCTCCAGATTCTCCTTTGAAATAACAGGGTCATTTTCTCCATAAACAAGTAACGTTTTGTGTTTTATTTTACCAATTTCTTTCACAAGCCTGTTCATATTGCCCGGGAAAATATTTCTGGCAGTCTGGACCAAGGCGTTCCTGTGTGATCTCTTTTTAATATTTGCAACGTATCTTCTAATTCTTTCTTCAGTAACGGCTTGCTTGTTTCTGAATATTGCCCTCAAGGTTGTTCTCATCTGAAAGTCGGCGCTTACTCCTGCCAAAACAGCCCTGCCCAATACAGGGACACGAGGAAGGGTTATGAAAAATGGTAAAGCCTGAGGAAATGCGGCAGGGGCGATGAGAATAAGATTTTTAATCAGTTCGCTGTTGCCTCTCTGCAACATTTTCTGGACAAGCATTAATGCGACCCCGCCTCCGTAAGAATGCCCGCCAAGAACTACATCGGAAATATTCCTGCTCACAATAAAATCAAAGAGTATTTCAGCCTGTGCATCTATGGTATAGGGCCAGTTTTCAGGAGCGGGAGAATCTCCAAAACCAATCAGATCTACCAGGTGAATAACTGAGTCACCTGGTAACATCGGCACAAGGTCATACCAGCTTTTACGATTCAAGCCAAAACCGTGAATGAGTATAATATTGCTGTTTCCCGATCCGGAAGTTTCATAAAACGGCACGGGACTTTCATGATATTGTGACGGGCTGATAATTCTTTCCTTTCCTGGAAGATTTTGAATATATAAATTGGTCCGCTTCAGTTTTCCTTCTGCAGCCTTTCTATAGGAATACGGCCAACAGTTTTATTTCTGCTGCCCAGCAAATCATATTGAACAAGAATATTCTTCCTGTTTTCAGATCCAGGAACAAGGGAAAGGGACCTGATGTTGACATTTAAAGGCCCCTTCATCCAATTATAATTTCCCGTTGGGCTCACCAGGCCTTTAATGTTAAAAATCCCATAATTTCCATTGTCATCAGTTTTGGCGTCCATTACGAAAAGTTTCTGGTAGTCATAGCGTCCTGTGGCAAAAAAATAATCAGGATGCTTGATTACAGCATTCCTATCATAACCGATAATAAGTTTACCCTGACCGGTTACTAAAAAATTCATCTGTACTTTTGAATCATCATCTGCGGAATGCTTTGAAATAAGAAACAGCCCATGCAGATTGTAGTGCTTGTTGAGCTGAATTAATATATCTTTATCCAGGACAATGGCTTTGTTTGCTTTTTCCTGCAGCACCGGAAGAGTAAAAAGAGTCAGCACGTCTATTGATTCCTTTACAGCCAGATCCAACAAATCAATCAACCCCTGATATGTAGTAAAATACAGTCTTTCCATATCAACTTCTTTGGCAACTGCAGACTTGTACTCTTTAAATATATTTTTCGACTTCGATTCGGGTAATTTTATGAGGTGGTCATAAAAGAAGTCCGCCTGTTGTAAAAACGTTTGTTCCCTGCTGGTTGCACCTGAATATTTTCCCGGTTCGGCATAAATCTCCAAGGATCGGAAGCATAATAGACAAACAAGAACTTTTAAAAAAACAGGGATTATAATCCGGAATCGCACATTTATTTCTCCTATAAAAAAAGTGGATGGGCCTGGTTAAATCATCCCGTATCCTCTATTATCGTACACACAACAACCCGTTCGGAACGGGGTCCGTCAAATTCACAGAGAAATATATTCTGCCAACGCGAAAGACCAGGTCTGCCGTCTATTATTGGGATTGACTCTGACGGCCCCACCAAGCCTGCTTTCAGGTGGGAATCACCATTACCGTCCTGTTGATCGTGCAACCAGACTCCCCTTGGTATGAGTTTTTGCAACAGATTGATCACATCCGTCTGTACACTCTCGTCCCAATTTTCCTGAATCATCAATGCTGCTGTAGCCCCCTGCACATAAAGGACGACCAGTCCATTTTCAATTCCGGATTGTTTAACAGTTTCCTGAACCTGAGCGGTAATGTCCACTAGTTCCTCTCTTTGCGAGGTCATTACTGATAAATTTTTACGCACAGCATATCCCCTTTTAGAAAAAAACTTATATTCATGCAGAAAGGCTTTTGTTTGATACAGCTTGCCTCATTCTCCTTAAAGCTTTCTGCAGAAGTGGACGTTGACAGCCAAAATTAAGACGAACAAATCCAGGCAAACCGAATTCAGAGCCTTCGGAAAGCCCCACCCCTGCTTTTTCAAAGTAACGGGCCGGAGAGAGAGGATCAATAGAACGTGCATCTATCCAGGCCAGGTAGGTTGCCTCTACGTGGTGCATGAAAAGACCTGCCATGGAATTAATCTCTTTTTCCACAAGCTGGCTGTTACCCCTGAGGTATTCCAGTAATCCAGCATGCCAGTCCCAACCGTCACGATATGCAGCTTCGGTTGCAGTGAAACCCAAAACATTCACATAGGGGACAATACCTTCCATAGCCTGAAGAAATTTTTTTCTCAGGTCCATGTTGCTGATAACTGCGAAGGAGCAGCCAAGTCCGGGAATATTGAAAGTTTTACTGGGAGCCATCAGGGTAATGGTACGAGCTGCAGCCTCCTGACTCAGGCTTGCTGTGGGAATGTGCTTTTTATCAACATCCAGAATAAGATCACAATGAATCTCATCGGAACAGATGATGATATCTTTTCTGCTGCAGATAGAAACGAGTTCAACTATTTCCTCATATGCGAACACCCTGCCCACAGGATTCTGGGGATTGCAGAACAGGATCAGTCTGGTTTTCTCTGTTATGCCCTGCTCCAGCAGTTTAAAATCAATCTCCCATTTTTCTTTGCCAACCCGAAGTGGAACCGTTATCAAACCCTGTTTGGAATTTACCGGTGCTGTTAAAAAAGGTGGATAAATGGGCACCATGGTCATGATGTCATCATGCTCTGCAGCAACCGCTCTGCAGGAAACATTAAGCCCACAGACAAGGCCTGGCAGCCAGACAAGATGTTCAGGTTCAACCTGCCAGCCGTACCTTGCGGCCAGCATTTCACAAGTAACTCCGGTAAGGGTTCTGGGTGCGGTACCATAGCCGAAAACACCATGTTCGACTCTTCTCTCAAGCGCCTTGATGACGGAAGCGGGAGACCTGAAGTCCATATCAGCGACCCAGAGAGGAATAATATCCTTATCCCCATACCTGTCCCATTTAAGACTTGCCGTATTGCCCCGGTCAACCGGGGCATCAAAATCAAAATGTTTCATTTAAGACAATCCAGGATATTCATGAAAAGTACATGATTCTTATTCGGACAGCATGGCTTTCCAGTTAAAGGTTCTGAATGTTCCTGTCAGGCTGTGATCATCGTCTACTTCTGTATAACACAGGTTCGTAAAAATCTTTCTGGCCTTTGGTACAACATCCTCCGCAGGTGTTACACTATCATCTCTCCCGATAAACATCCAGGACGGGATATCTATCTGCTGTATCCTGTAATCTCCAAATTCAGGGAAATTAAGGGCTGGTGCCAGGAGCACAATCCGCTTTACTGCATCAGGATACTCCATAGCAAAAATCACAGCCATCAGGCCTCCAAAACTGGAGCCGATGAGTATGATATCGCTCTGCTCTGCTAGAATAGCATATAAAGATTTCATGCGTTCAGAAAGAGTGCCGGTAAAGTCAGGAATTTTCATTTCAGGATAACGATCTCCCAGAAAAACAGCCTTCGTACCTTTGCTGCTGCTTTCAAGACCATGCAGAAAAATCTTCATGTTGCCGGGCTCCGGATTTTTTGCTGAATTTTTAAAAACCACAGTTACCTCTCAGGTATTTACCAGGTACAAAAGTATCATGCCTAGCGAAAAAAAATCATCCAGTAATAAAAAAAATAAATTTTTCAGGAAATCCCGTGTGTTACTATAGAATTACTTCCTCGCAGAAACCAATACTTCCAATTTCCCTGATGTAGTTAAAATTAAGTCACTGTTTGACCAGGATACAGCAGATAGATATCCCGTCCTGGATGTTTATCGGGAGAGATGATAG
>JBHPCH010000122.1:0-6870 GCA_042576125.1 Thermodesulfobacteriota bacterium | reverse complement strand
ATACCACGTGGAGCGCCAGAAACAGGAGGCTGCCATCTTCAGGGAAAAGTGCCAGAAATGCCATCCAGGCAAGGTTTTTCTGGAAAAAAATCTGAATGCCAATCAGGCCAGGGCGATCATAAAAAGAATGCAGCAAAAAGCCGGCAATTCCATTGAAGACAAAGACATTGAGATTATTGTCCGGTATCATGCACAATCCCATCAGGCAGCTTTGCAGGAAAGCATTAAAGGCATATTCGGCGAAATTTTGAATATTCAACCGGGCATGAAGAAAAGAAAGGGACAGGATAAAGGAGTATCCCTGTTTATGGCAAAATGCTCGACCTGTCACGAGCCCAGCAGGGCTTTTAGCGTTATTAAAGACCCTGCTGTATGGGCTCAGACCATCAAGCGGATGCAGTATTACAGTAAAGGTGAAATTACGGACCAGGAAGCAAATAAACTCGTTGACTTTCACGTAACGGAGCAGCAAAGAGAGATCAACACCTTTCAAGAAACTTGCACTAAATGTCACGATGATAAACGTATTGTCAGTCGCAGTATGTCCCAAGAACAATGGCTTGCCACGATTCGACGGATGCAGAAGAAAGCACCGGAGTTAATCACCGATGAAAAGATTACTCTGCTGGCCGCCTATTTTCATCGGCGGGAACTCGCCATGGCCAGGATTTTTTACGGCAAATGCCAACTCTGCCATTATGAAGGCTCCGGCGTAGAAGTTTCCCGCGGTTCCACCCTGCAGCTGAATGGACTGGTCGTCCTTGCTAATGAAGAGTTCGGAGATAGTATACGAGTGACTGACGTCAACAATCTTCTTTCCTTCCATGTCCAGAGACAGAAAAGAAATATGCAGCTTTATGAAAACGATTGTTCCAGCTGTCACATCAGCGGGATACCCAAAAAGAAACAACCTGACAAAGAACCCCCGGAAGAAAAAAGTCGGGAAGAATGGATTTCTTTTATTGCCACTCTTCAGGGGATGGAAATAAACAAGGATATTCAAAGTACGATCAACAGCCAGATCGACTACCATAAATCCAGGTTTTAGTGAGCCCATGAGAGAGAGAAAACAACTAGATTATGATTCCGGCAGATAATCTGCTCAGAAAGAACAACGAAACCGAAGAATGAACCGTCTAAATACATCTCAGATCAATACGGAAAATCCAATAGAATGGGTTTCTTTTTGGAAAAGCAAAAAGAACATATTGGCTTTATCCGCTATTCTGATAATAAGCTTTATGGTTTATCTGCCCAGCCTGCAAAACGGATTTGTAAATTGGGATGACCAGATAAATATCTATGAAAACCCCAATATCATTAACATCTCTAACTGGGAAAGTTTTATTGCAAGTGCGAAGGCAATATTTGCGACCCATGTTATGGGAAACTATAACCCTCTTGCAATCCTGAGTTTCGCTTTTGAAAAAATGCTTTTTGGCCTGGACAGGCCTGAATGGATGCACCTGAATAATATTATTTTACATCTCATCTGTGTCCTATTGGTCTTCCGTGTCGCCTTGACACTTGGCCTGAAAATAATTCCTGCAGCATTTTGTGCCCTGTTGTTTGGCATTCACCCGATGCGGGTTGAATCTGTAGCCTGGATTACGGAACGCAAGGATGTACTCTTCGGGGCATTTTATCTTTTTGCCCTTTATTATTATATAAAATCCGTCAAACTGTCTTTCCAAAAACACTACTCAGTAATAATCCTGTTAAGCTTTATTCTGGCTTTACTTTCAAAAATACAAGCTGTTGCTTTTCCCCTCTCAATGCTGCTGGTGGATTACTATTTTGATAGGCCGCTCAGCATGAAGTTGCTCTATGAAAAATGGCACTACTTTTTTCTCTCATTAGCAACCGGAATAGTTGGAATCTACTTCCTGAGGGTAGATGGTGGTATAGAAAACAACAACTTATTCTCCTTTTTTGAAAGGGTGTTCATCGGTTCTTATGCATATATCATTTTTATAATAAAATCAGTCTTTCCCTACAAACTGGTGCCGGTCTATTCCTATCCTGCTGAGATCACTTGGGTATTCTATGCAAGCATCGTTCCTGTTCTTTTCGTATCGGGATTGGTCTGTTACTTCTTTATTAAAAAAAGAAAAGAACTGGTTTTCGGTCTGCTGTTTTTCACTTTCAACATCATGTTTCTTCTGCAAATACTTGGTGCGGGCCAGGGGTTCCTGGCTGACCGATTTACCTATATTGCCTACCTGGGCCTCTTTTTCATATGTGCCTACGGATTCCAGTGTGCCGTTGAGAAATATAAAAGGTCCAGCAGGGTGGTTTATCTCGTGGCTTTATTGATTCTGGGAATATTCGGATTTATGAATTTTGAACAAAATAAGATATGGAAAAACGGCGAAACTTTATGGACCCATGTGCTTAAACACAACCCGTTAACTTCCTTGGCATGGGAAAACAGGGCAGATTATTACAGTGAAACGGGACGGATACAGGAAGCCATAGATGATTTCACCAGGGCTATTTCTTTAAAGCCTGACAATCCAATAGCATATTACAGCCGGGCCAATTTGTTTCATTATAATAAACCTGATCCCGACACACTCCGATTAGCTCTTTATGACTACACACAAGCCATTCACCTTTCGCCGGGAACTGCCGAATATTTTATCCAAAGAGGCATTGCCTATTTCAAATTGAATATGTTTGAAAATGCTCTGCAGGATCTCATCACAGCCGAGAGACTGAATCCTGCAGATCAAAATATTTATTCCTACAGGTCCAGCATCTACATCAACCTGGGTCAGTATGATAAGGCCCAGCCTGATCTTGAAAAATATCTCAGCTTGAATCCTTATGAACCGGTTATGTGGTCAAATCTCGGAGTGCTGACCAGGATGAAAAAACAGTATATGAACTCTTTAAATGCTTTTGCTAAAGCCATTCAACTGGCGCCTGGCAAACTTGATTATTATTACAAGCGTTCAAAAACTTATTTTGAAATGGGTGAAATCCAAAAGGCACGCAATGATTTGGATTTTTTGAAATCTAAGGGGTTCAGAGGTATTGAGCCTGACTATGAGAGAAAAATTTATCAGGGAAAGTGAATTTTGCGCTGACCTTGGCTCAATAGGGATGTTCCAGATCCTTGGCCTCATACCGGTGATTTTTTACACGAAAGACTGACACATTGCTTTTTTTCCAACTTTTAATCTGCATTGCATCCTTTCCCATGGCCCTTCTTAAAAGCCCGATTGGCAGGACGATTACAAAAAAGAGCACTGACAGAATAATCTTGGAAATAACTGTGCCAAGCGCGGTGCTCAACGCAAACCAGAATATGGCAAACGGTTTAAAAATGGGGGGATAGGTCATGGCCACGATCAGAAACATGATGGCCAAAAGTATGAGAATGGGAAGCTTCCATACCTGGAAGCAGATAAGACAGATAAGAACAAGAGCCAGGCCGGAATCCTTGCATTTTTCAACACTGAGATTTTTATAATCAAATTTCATCTCATATCCTTGTTGAGGTTTATTTATGACAGCTAAGCAAAAAGTTTGATATATAGGTAAGCGAACCCGTGAGACTCCGAAGAGTGGCGGCGTCAAGGAAGCGGAAGTGCCGCGAAGCAAATGCCCTTGGGGTGCATACATCAGGTATGTTGAGCATTCCGTGACCCGTCACGACACAGGAAATCAGACTTTTTGCAACGCCATTAATCCAGTTCATATTTCTGCTGCCAATAATCACGATCAGCGTAATGGGGTTGCTCCTCTTTTCTAAAGAGTAAGTCTCCAAGCACCAGGTAATCCATTTCTGTCCCCATAAAACAGCGGTAGGCATCTTCCGGGGTACAGACGATAGGTTCTCCCCGCACGTTGAAACTTGTGTTGACAATCACTCCGTAGCCGGTGCGGCGGCGGAAGGTGTCAATCAGTTGCCAGTACTTGGGATGAACCTCTTTGTTTACTGTCTGTATCCGGGCCGAATAATCTATGTGGGTGATGGCCGGCACATCTGATCGTAGATGGTAGAGACGATCGTAAAGAGAAAGAGATTGGTATCCTTCCGGCAGAGGATTTCGCCTCTCTTCCCTGACCTGTGCTACCAGCAACATATAGGGTGATGGCCGATCAAGCTCAAAAAAATCGGAGGTGCATTCCTCCAGCACGGATGGAGCGAACGGGCGAAACCCTTCACGGTATTTGATTTTTAAATTGAGCTTCTTTTGCATTTCAGGATGACGGGCATCTCCAAGGATGCTCCTGTTCCCCAGTGCTCTTGGTCCATATTCCATACGGCCCTGAAACCAACCGACAACTTTTCCTTCTTCCAAAAGGCCTGCCACCTCTTGGCAGAGGGCATCAAAATCATCATAATCCTGGTAAGGTGCCTGATATCGCCTCGCAAGTTTTATTATATCCTTGGAGTCGAATTCAGGGCCAAGCAGCGCACCTTGCATAGAATCCCGCCCATCGCTCTCTTTAGGCTTGTCAAGAAAGATGTGCCAGCCCGCCAGGGCTGCTCCCAGTGCACCACCAGCATCACCGCTGGCAGGTTGAATCCAGATATCCTTGAAAAGACCGGACCGCAGAAGTTTACCATTGGCCACGCAGTTGAGGGCAACCCCTCCCGCCATAACCAGATAGTCGCTCTTTGTGAGTTCCCGGGCAGTTTTGGCCAATATCAGCACAATCTCTTCCGTAACCTCCTGGATTGCCAGGGCCAGATCCATGTAGTTCTGATCCAGTTCGGTTTCAGATTTTCGCCGGGGCAAACCAAAGAGCTCTTCCCATTTCCGGTCAACACACATTCTCAGACCGGTGGCGTAATCAAAATAATCCATATTCAGAAGGAAGGACCCATCCTCGCGCAGATCGACAAGTTCGGAGAGAATCAATTTCTTCCACTTTTCAACCTGGGGTGAACCGGCTGTCCCATAAGGGGCAAGCCCCATAAGTTTGTACTCTCCACTGTTGACCCTGAACCCGCAGTAATAAGTAAAAGCTGAATAAAGCAGCCCAAGGGAATGGGGGAAATCAAGTTCCCTCAGAATCTCAATCCCGTTCTCATTACCGACCCCTATGGTGCAGGTGGCCCACTCACCGACACCGTCCAGGGTCAAAATGGCCGCTTCAGAAAATGGAGACGGATAGAAAGCACTGACAGCATGAGATAAATGGTGCTCTGGAAAAAGGAGCTTGGGATTTTTACAACCGAGTTTTTCGAACTCTTCGCGCAACATCTGCCGCATAAAAAGTTTTTCTTTAATCCAGACCGGTATGGCCGAAAGGAAACTTTTTAATCCCCTGGGGGCAAAGCTATGATAGGTCTCAAGCAGTCGCTCAAATTTCAGGTAGGGTTTATCGTAGAAAGAGACAGCAGTAATATCCTCGAGAGTCAAGCCGGCCTCATCCAACACATAAGCAACAGCATGGTTCGGAAAGGAGGAATCATGTTTCTGGCGTGTAAACCTCTCCTCATGAGCGGCGGCGATGATTTCTCCGTCTACCACCATGACAGCCGCACTGTCATGATAGAAAGCCGAGATACCCAGGATAGCTTCTGACATTATAAGCCAACCTCTTTAAAAAATTGCATAGATAAACGGAGCAATGGCCGATCCACTGGTCAGTACGATCAATACGCCAAAAAGCAACATGAAAAGAATGATCGGCAACAGCCAGAATTTTTTTCTAACCTGTAAAAATCCCCAGAGATCTTTCAGAAAATCCATATATTTAGTCCTTTAAAAATTACAATACAGCTAATTGCGATCAGCCGCTTTATTTTTATATTGTTTAATTGGCCGGCCCACCGTTAATACGTTTGCCCTGCCTGTAAACAACTCGTGAAAGTAGCCTGCCATCCCTATCCCAAATAATTTCGAGTCCATTTAATTTTCCCCATTCAATATCCAGGAATCGCTTCAGTCTGCCATTCTCATGAAACTCAACCTGGATGCCGTGAGGAATACTTCGCCCTGCAGAATCACGACGCATTTGCACAAGCATTCGCGGTGCACGGGAAGGATAAATATCCAACATTAAATAGGGAGGTTGAGGATTGAGCTTTTGTCCTCCAAGTGCGGGTTGGATCTGGGCTAGAGTTGCACGTGCTAACGTATTTTTCGGATTCAGGCGCAGCGCTTCCATCAGGCTGGGATAGGCAATCCTCGGACGGCCTCGCTGGGCCATTGCTACTCCTAAAAGCGCATGTGCCACATCGAAATGCGGCAGTTGTTGATTAACCAACAGCAGATTGGCTGCAGCTTCCTCTCGTTGCAGAAAAGGAGGGGAGAGAATGGTCTCGCCCAGTTTTAGACGAAGCTCAATAGCCCCCGGGGATTTTTCAATAGCTGAGTGCAACAGTTGCACCGCTTGTTCAAGCTGCCCCTTGTTAACATAGACTGTCGAAAGAATGCTGGCGGAGTCAACAGCTACCTGTCTATATTGGCCTGCAATCTCCTGAGCCTGCTTAGCAAGCCTGGCAGCATCATCGAACTTTCTGGCCCATAGAAGTACACGGGCCAGATTAGCAAGAGCCTGACCATGGGTCTTTTTATCAATCCTGCCTTCTATTTTTGCAGCAACCGCTGCGATCGTCTGCTCACCCCAATCGGTTCCCAGTTTCAATAGTCCCTGATCAACCATAGACTCCATTAAAGCAACCGCTAGAAGTTTGTGTCCTTCGATAGTCGGGTGAACATGATCAAGAAAAAGTTCCTCACCCGGAATTGGATAGCCTTTTATTTTCTGCATATGCTCCTCAAGCAGATCGACATAATCGACAAATCCAACCCCTTGCTCTGTAGCAATATCGGCTACTATCTTACGCATTGGTGTCAGCGCCCGTAAAGGGCAGACATCCTCGTCGCGAGCCCTATACAGGGC
>JBHPCH010000121.1:0-6896 GCA_042576125.1 Thermodesulfobacteriota bacterium | reverse complement strand
CCTATATCAGGACAAATGTCGAAGGCACATATAATGTTTTGCAGTCTGCGAAAGAACAAGAGCTTGAAAACGTAATAATAACCTCCACAAGCGAAACTTACGGCACAGCGCAGTATGTTCCGATGGATGAAAATCATCCCCTGGTCGGTCAATCTCCATACTCAGCAACTAAAATTGCGGCAGACCACCTGGCCCTCAGTTATCATAAGTCATTTAACCTGCCTGTTAAAATCATAAGACCATTTAATACATATGGCCCCAGGCAATCTGCAAGGGCTGTCATACCGACCATAATTTCTCAATTATTAAATAAAAAAGAATTAGATTTAGGGAATACGCATCCGACCAGAGATTTTACCTATGTTAAAGATACCGCTTCTGCATTTGTTGAAATCTGTAAATCAGATGAGGTTATCGGCCAGGTTACAAATGTTGGCATGAATTCAGAAATTTCAATTGGTGAACTTGCGACCCTGATCGGTAAATTAACCGGGAATGAAATTATTGTTAAAACCGACCCACAAAGAATAAGACCGGATAATAGTGAAGTGGAAAGACTTTATTGCCAGAACAAGAAAATTTTATCTCTTACTTCGTGGAAACCTCAGTACACTATTGAATCTGGATTAATTGAAACTATCGAATGGATTAAAAATAATTTGTCCATGTATAAACATTCTCTCTATAATGTTTAAGGAGACGCCCCATGAAAGCTTTTATTCTCGCAGGCGGTAAAGGAAGTCGGCTTTTGCCTTATACCACCAATTTCCCCAAACCCCTTATGCCGATAAAAGATAAACCCATCCTTGAAATTGTCATAGACCGTTTGAGGAAGGCTGATATTAAGGACTTTATCTTTGGGACCGGGCATTTGGCAGAATTACTGCAGGCTTTTTTTGGAGACGGTGAAAAATTCGGGGTAAAGATAAGTTATTCCAGAGAGGACGAACCATTAGGTACTGCAGGCCCCATGAACCTGGTTCGTGATGAATTAACCGATACGTTTCTGGTAATGAATGGAGATATTTTAACCGATATCGATTTTCATGAGCTTATCGATTATCACAATAAAGAAAAATCCATAGCAACGGTAGCCTTATCAAAAAGAACCGTTGATATTGATTTTGGGGTTGTCACTTTAAATAATGGGAATCAATTCTCAGAATGGCAGGAAAAGCCTCAAATCGAATACCTTGTCAGTACGGGAATATACATATTTGAGCCGGAAGCTTTGGATGTTTTACCTGCAGAAGGATTTTTTAATCTGCCGGACCTAATAGTTAAACTTGCTGCAAAGAATAAAAAAGTAACGGGTTATGTCCATCATGGGTACTGGCTTGATATAGGCAGGGCCAGCGATTATGCGAAGGCATGTGAAGACTATGGCAAATATGTATAAAATCAATGTAGGGTCAGCATGAGTCTGAACAATCTCAATGTAGCAGTATCAGGAAGCGGAGGATTTGTAGGTTCGCATCTGGTTTGCAGGCTGAATGAACTGGGCGCCAAGATCATAGAAATTGACCACAGAAAAGGTCTGGATATACTAAACTTTGAACAAATTAATACAATAGGGACATTCGACATCCTAATTCATCTTGCGGCAAAAACCTTTGTCCCTGAATCATACGAAAATCCCAGAGAATTTTATTTTACTAATCTGATCGGGACATTAAATGCACTGGAGCTGTGCAGATTAAGAAAAGCGAGAATGATCTATGCGAGCTCATATATCTATGGAGTTCCGCAATATTTACCAATAGACGAATCACATCCCGTTGCAGGGTTTAATCCATATTCAGGCAGCAAGATTGCAAGTGAGCAACTTTGTGAGAGATATCACCATGATCATGGATTAAATATTAATATACTTCGAATTTTTAATATTTATGGACCTGATCAAAACAGTAAATTCCTTATACCATCTATTATTGAGCAAGCCCAAAGAGGAAAAATCATTCTTAAAGATGCAACTCCTAAGAGGGATTTTGTTTACATTGACGACGCTGTTGAAGCGTACATAAAATCGATTCAGCATGACAGTAATTCATTAGATATTTTTAATATCGGCAGCGGGAAAAGTTTTTCTGTCAAAGAAGTAGTTGCTGAGGTTTTACGGAATTTCACTGAAGACATTCAAGTCGTATTCACTGGTGAAGAGAGGGTGAACGAAGTGCCTGACACAATAGCAAACATAACTAAAGCACAGGAACTCCTAGGATGGATACCCGAATTCTCTTTATCTGAAGGGATTAAAAATTGTGTTGCTGCCGCAAAAAACCGTTAAGGGTACTTTTTTATCAGATTCTGCTAAAAGATAAATCTCCTTCAGTAGTTATCAAGAGGTCCACATGATAGGTTTTTTTAAAAAAAAACGTAATAAAAACATTTTGTTCTTTACGGTTCACAAAGCAGCATCAATGTTTATTTACAAGATTTGCCACGACCTCTCCAAAGAATCAGGATTAAACTACTATTCCGTAAATCATAATAAATACAATAGATATTACTTTGATACAGAGGAGAACGATCTCGAGGATTTAACCAATTGGCAGAATAAAACAGGCTGCTTCGCCCCCTTACGATATTACTTTAATATACCACAGGAATTAAAAGCCCATATTATTTTACACTTACGCGATCCAAGGGATGTATTGGTATCTCTCTATTTTTCTGAAGCATACTCACATAATGTACTTAAGGGAGTTTTTGACCTTAATCAGGCGGAGCGAAACGAAATTATACATATGGGCATCGACCAGTATGTTTTAAAATACGCCGACATATTCAACAAGAAATACTCTGAATACCAGTACCTTTTGACAAAACCGGACTCAATTTTTGTTAAATATGAAGACCTGGTGTTGAACTTTCCATTTTGGCTGCAGGAAGTCGCTAAAGGATTTGCAATTGAAAATCAAGAGTTTATTGACAGTATGATTAATAAATACAAAGGAGAGTTCGAAGTAAAAAAAGAGAATATACACGCCCATAAGCGTAAAATAGTACCTGGAGATTACAAAGAAAAATTAACATCAGAAACCATTGGAAAATTGAATACAGTTTTTTCAGAAAATTTAAAAAAATATAATTATGAATTGTAAAACCGGGAACTGCAAGATCAAGTCTGAACTGTTTCAATTAAATGGTTTGATGAAAATATGAAAGATTCCACAATCGACACATCACCCCTTTCTTTATTCAGGTTTTTAGCTGTTGTAACTGTGGTTTTTATTCATTATGGCAATAAAATTGAAAATTTCTATATGTTCCCCAATAATATTACCAGGGGGGGCTCGATAATCACATTTTTTTTTATTTTATCCGGATTTGGCTTATTTGGGGGATATCAAAAACAGGGCGGCATTAATCTACGACAATTTTTCATTAAAAGAACTATAAGGATTCTTCCTTTTTATTATTTAGCGCTTTTAATGATGGCCTTAATCCTTTTGATTTCCCAGCGCTTTTATTTCACAGAATTCTTCCTGTCACTTTTTTGCATACAATCCTGGTTTCCCGGTTATCAACATTCTATCAATCCACCCGGATGGTTTGTGGCAGACTTGCTATTTTTCTATTGTCTCTTTCCAGTAATATTTTTTCTCATAAAAAAGCTGGCTCCTAGTGCCCGCAAACTGCTGTTCAGCAGTATATTATTATGGTTTTTCACACTCATAATTCACAACAAGCAATTAGCAGGTTATCCTGCAACGTATTACAATTATATCGACTGTTTTCCAATTTCCTGGTTCTGCAGTTTCTTCATGGGAATATGCGGGGCTTATTATGTCACAAATAATGAAACGAAAAGTGACCTGGTCAACAATAATTCCATATTGTATACACTTTTAATATTAATTTTATGCTCTGTTATTATGTTAATTCATCAGGGTGAAGTAGCGGAACTGATTGAAACAAAATTGCCTTTTGAAGCGAACTTGTATGCGCCCGTATTTCTGATATTGATAATAAACCTTTCTACGGCAAGAAACTCTTTGACAAAACTATTATCTTTGCGTTTTTTTATGTTATTAGGGGCACTCAGCTATCCTCTCTATATATTTCAAACACCAATCCACACCATTTATTCCCATTTCATTTCGAAGCCCATGAAACTGCATCCAGAAGCAGATTTTATTTTTTTTCTTATGATTTTTATGCTTTTCGCCTGGGCATTAACACTATTTGAAAAGAATATTTTCAAAAGGATATTCTACAAGGATCTGACAGCAAGGCCTGAAGCAAAAAAAATCTAGAAAAGCTTGAGATTGCCAGTGGTTGGGGATAATGCAGGTATTGGCGGATATATTATTTCAGATTAATCTGCTCAACTATCCACTTCCCATAGCGGCTTCCGCCATCACCATTTAAATGGGAAAAAGGATCTCCATCTATATAGGTATTATCGGGGAATGCATCTCCATGGATTTGCATGACATGATCACGCGCATCCAGAACCTTCACACCGGTTTTCTCCGGTAACCTTGCGATAGCATCTGACACGATAGGAAGATAGAGTTTTCCTTTATCAATGGAATCAACAAGTCCACGCAGATGGGGGTGATGGGTCACAAAGACAGAGTTTGCCCCTTTACCATAACCGGAAATTTCATCAGCCATTTCCAGTAATCTTTCTTCAAAATACTCATTTTCCTTTTTAAAAAGAGAGGCTGCATCAGGGACGAAAACATATTGCATCCAGCTTGAGTATTCAGGACTGAAAGTGAATTTATAGATCGAAGGCACCAAAACCTTATAAAAGTAGGCAAATTTTATCAGCCTGATGATGTAAAACCTGGAACTTTCCGCCCATAATTTGCCATTCCAAAGGTACCGGGCATGCAAATCGTTATCATAGGGGACAGCAACAATCTTCCCTGACGTATCTCTAACAGTAGGTATTCGGCAGCGTAACCATTCATCACCAATATCGGTTTCATCGATATTGACTATTATATAATCAAATTGCCCATAGGTTTCGAAGGCTTGGCGCCCCTTGAGAAGATAAAGTGTCGGAGAATAAGAACTGTTAGCGCCATTAACAGTCTGTACACACTTGCCGCTTTTATCGGCAAATTCATTTCCTATGGTGTTGCTAAGAAATTCGTCCTCCATCCAACTGTCACCGAGGAGAAGTAACTTTATTTTTTCACTATTGCAGTCTGCCCCATAATCTCTAACTTTAAAAGAACCATCTCCATGATGAAACACCTGGTGCCATGGAGACTCATTGTGAAATCCATCTAATTGTAAGAAATTCTGGAGGCGTAAAACTATCTCTATGGCAAAAATAGATATAAAAACTCCGATTGCTATAGCAAGTACATTGAGTAGTACATTTCTTTTCATGACTTTTTTCATGGTTTAAAGAGATTCGCGAAAAAATTTAAGCAGAAAACACGACTGGATATTGCCAGCCGATTCTGTATAAGTCAAGATCGGAACAAAGTGTCTCTCAACTTGTTAACACGATGTGCGTGTTGTTTCTTGCTGTCTATCGAGCTAACCGGCAGTATTGATTCATATCCTTTCTTCTTGATTTTATTGCTTTTGTCAGAAAGCTGTTATACCTTATTTGGTGAGGGTTTATCTGCCATTATTGAAAACAAGTAACCATTAACTTGATCAGTCACAATATGTCAGTTCTTTAATCCATAATTTTAAACACAATATGAAACTGCTGTGCAAAACAGGACAGCAATGAAATTTTAATTATATTCACGTGTACACATTGTCATCTTATGACCGAATAAAGCAACCCCGCAGACGTTTGGTGCCCATATCTGTAAACGGTCACAGGCGGCAGCAGATCGCGGAAAATGTCTGTTCCTTATACACCGGGTATACGGACAGACCGGTGACAGGTAAGCGCAAGCGAGACTCCGGGGAGATGCGGTTCCCTGTGACCGTTTAGATCCGATGAATCCATTGGTCAGCATCATAGTCCCCTCTTTCCAGCAGGCCAGATTCCTGCGGATTGCCTTAGACAGCATACTTTCCCAGGATTACGAGCCAATGGAGATTCTCGTTCTCGACGGCGGCAGCACAGACGGCTCCAGGGAAATTCTGGAAAGCTATGGTGATAAAATCTGGTTCCGCAGCGGCCCGGACCGTGGGCAGTGCCATGCAATAAACGAGGGATTTGAAAGAAGCCGGGGAGAATTTGTTGCCTGGTTGAATTCTGATGATTTCTATTATCCCGGGGCTGTTACCCATGCCGTCGAGGTTTTAACAAACAATCCGGGATCAGCCCTTGTTTATGGTGAAGGTAATCTGGCTGCCGAAGACGGAAGTGTCATGTGGAGATTTCCGGAAACCGTGCCATTCGATTTATGGCGGCTGGCAAACCATTCCGACTATATTTTGCAGCCGACAGTCTTTTTTCGCCGAGAAGCTCTTTTCGAATGCGGTCTGCTGGCTGAAGACCTGAACTGGGGTCTTGACTGGGATCTCTGGATTCGCCTGGGAAAGCGCTTTCCTTTCAGTTATACCAAACAGGTACTGGCGGCCAGCCGGATATACAGTGATACAAAAACAGCTACCGGCGGCTTTCGGAGAATGATTGAAATAGCAAAAATCCTGAGGCGACACGACGCGCAAAGGCTTTCACCTGCTGTTATTTCCCATGCCATCATCACTATTGTGCGAAAATTCTGCAACAACGCTGAACTGATTACGCCTGAAGTCATGACTGACAGCGTTCCCGGCCCCATGAAAGGAATTATCACGCCGGTTATTGAACGAACTGAGCGCGGCTTGAGAAGATGGCTGCAAAACGTCCAGGGAGTCTGGCAGGACGGATTCGTTGGGGAACATGGGAAATTATGGATACCTTCAAATGGGGAAAAGTGCATTCTTGAAATCAACGGAACAAACCTTCATTTAACCGGGCA
>JBHPCH010000120.1:0-6927 GCA_042576125.1 Thermodesulfobacteriota bacterium | reverse complement strand
CGAAGGGATTGAACCAGTGATCTGACAAAGAGGTTTAAGGTAATAATGGCGGAAATTGTATATCCTGGAAGCCCTATGACAGGTTTATTATTAATAATACCTAATATAACAGGTTTACCAGGTTTTATATTAACTCCATGGAGGACTATTTCCCCCAGTTCACCGATAACTCCGGCTGTATGGTCTTTGGATCCGGCCGAAGCTCCTGCATTTACAATGATGATATCAAACCCGGCAACAGCATTGCTGATTGCTCTTTTAAGCTCTTCAGGTTTATCTATTATTATAGGGCTTCGTTCAGCAGTTATTCCCCATTCGGTTAAATAACCAGCAAGGACTCGGCTGTTAAATTCTATAATATTACCTGATCTTAAAGGATCGCCGGGCTGTACAAGTTCGCTGCCCGTGGGAATGACAATTGCTCTGGGTGTTTTCAGAACTTGTATTTCTGTAAGACCGGTTGCCAGCATGGCGCCAAGATCTATGGGCCGAATCAAATGGCCGTCAGGCAGGATGAGTTCGGTGGTAACAATGTCTTCACCAATTGTGCGTACATGTTTCCAGGGAGTGACCGGAGCAATTATTTCAATCGTATTGTCATCAATGGGCTGGACATCTTCCACCATGATGACTGCATCAAAATTTTCAGGGAGAACATTTCCTGTATTAACCCACTCGAATTGCTTATGCAAAGTGAGTCTTACAGGTGTTGCCTCACTGGAGCCAATGGTATCCTGAAAGCGGACCCCGATACCATCCATTGCTGCAGCATTGTAAAAAGGGGAGGAGAGACGGGCAAAGACAGGTTCTGCAGTTATGCGTCCCTGTGCCTGATCAACTGGAATGGTTTCATTACCAATGGGTTTAAGGCAACCGGATTCTGAGAGCTTCCGGTTCCATAGTTCCAGCGCTTCATTCAGGTTCATGTTGTCGATGTATATGTTTCGTTCCATTTTTTTTTAATAATTTAAGCAGAAAGTATGAATTAATAAATTAGATCATACTCATATTGTTATTTTGTTCATTTCTTTGCTTGCATAAAGAAACGAACCAAAGAAAGTGCAACCAATCACTTGGTCCGCTTGTGGCGGACTACCTTGCGCTGCTCACAAAAGCCGGGCGTGCGAAACTCACCGCCTTCAGCGGTTCAGACAGTCGGAGTCTACGCCATTGTGTGGCTCCGCTTACCTTCGCGCTATTCCGTCTTTTGCTGTGCTGCTCGGCTACGTGAAATGGCTTTTTAAGAGCTTTTATTTTTTAGTTATTTTTTGTATTTTCCCCTTGAACCCTTGACACCTCGGAACCATGAAACCTTATATTTTAATCAAACAACCTCACCTCAACAATCTCTCCCTCTTTTAATCCCTGAAGCTTTTCAGCAATTTCTATAAATCCATGGGATTTTACCATGCTGGACAATGCACCTGATTTGCCCAGAACAGGATATGCCTCCGGGTCACTGTCTGCAACAATCTTGACCTGTACCCTGACAAAATCCGTACGGCCTGAGGCGGAATTCAGGTTGCGCATGAGCCGGGCTTTGATTGTGCGGTATTGCGGCAGGTTGTGTGCGGTTATACCAGATATATGCAAGATAGTGGGGCGGACAAAAAGTTCAAAGGCAACGGCAGCGGATACCGGATGCCCCGGCAGTCCGAAGATCATGGTGTTTTTTGCACGTGCAATTATAACAGGTTTACCCGGCTTGATGGAAACGCCATGTACCAGAATACCGGGAGAACCCATTTTTTCTATAACTTCTTCTCCCAGGTCGCGTACCCCCACAGAGCTGGAGCCGGATAACAGGACAATATCGTTGGCTGCCTTTGCCTCTCGCACCATATTGGTCAGACTTTCTTCGTCATCAGTGGCGATGCCATAGAAAGCAGGCCTTGCATTCAAATTTCTGACCTGGGCTGCAATACTGACACTGTTCATATCACGGATTTTTCCAGGTGGAGGTTGTTGATCAGGAGAAACTATTTCGTCCCCGGTGGAAATGATGCCAACCCGGACCCTGCGGAATACTACTATGGTGTTCAGTCCCAACCCGGAAAGCAGTCCAATTTCCTGGGGGCGTATCGAGTGTCCGGCCGCAAGCAGAGTTTCATCCTCTTTAATATCTTCGCCGACATTAATTATATTTACGCCTGTAGCAACAGGTTGAGTGACCTCAATCATGCTGTTGTCAATTGCAACTGTGTGTTCCAGCATGATAACTGAATCAGTGCCGGGCGGCAGAATGCCTCCGGTGGCTATAGCATGACAGGCTCCAGGTTGTGGTCCCTCTGTGGGAAATTGCCCCATAATCACTTCGCCGCTTATCTCCAGATAAGCGGGCAGTTTTTCACTGGCGCCGAATGTGTCCTTCGCCCTGACAGCATAGCCGTCCATGGTTGAACGCGGGTAGGGCGGCAGATTCTCAGGGGAGAGGATGTCCTCAGCACAGATTCTGCCTAGTGCTTCATCCCGTGCAACTTTTACTTTTCTTGTAGTGCAGGGTGGCAGGTTCTGCTGCAGGAGAAGCAGAGCCTCCTGAAGGCTTAAAGTATCAACGCGTCCCAACATGTCCCGGTTTTTTAGAGCGGCAGAGTTCATGCAAAAAAGACCTTGGTTTCTGAATTTTTCAACTTCTCACTTCTCACTTTTTACTCATCACTCAAAATTATTCTCTGCGGATGGGTATAAATATTCATCCTGTGGCCCCGGGCAAAGCCGACCAAAGTAACACCATGGTCTTCAGCATAGGTTATTGACATACAGGTCGGAGCTGTACGGCTTATCAGGATGGGGATGCGGTTGCGGATAACCTTGGTCATTATCTCACCTGATATTCTGCCGCTTGAAAGTAATATTTTATCCTGAACCGAAATCCCGGCAAGAAAGGCCTTGCCAAGGAGTTTGTCCACAGCATTATGACGTCCGATATCTTCTGAAAAAAGTTCAATCTGGCCCTGGGCAGCTAACGCAGCTGAATGAACACCTCCTGTCTCAAGGAAGAGTGATGAAATCGACCTGAACTCTCCCATCAGACTCTTAATTTCTCCGGGGGAAATCCTGGTGAGTGATCTGTTTGCAGGGAGTTTTTTCAGGCTGGAAGCGTCAGTGTAGGTTATACCCCGACCGCAACCGGAAGTTATAGTCTTCTTGTTAAAGGTTGTGTCGATATCATCCGGAAGATCTTTCAGGGTTAAGGAAACAGTAAATGATTCTTCATCTACGTGAAGTTCAAGGAGCGACTCTCTCTTGTCTAGAATTCCTTCGGACAAGAGAAAACCTATTGCCATGGCATCAAGTTCAGTTGGGGTACAGAGCAGAGTGACTACCTGTTTTTGATTGACATTAAGGGTAAAACCTATCTCAGAGGCGACCTGATCAGCCACCTCTTTAATATCAGCACCCTTAATGCGTATGATAAGGGCTTCATGTTTGGGTTTCATACGAGTAAAGAACTGTGGATGTTTGATATCAGAAACAGCCGAGCTGGCATTTGCTGATTTTGATATCAAGTTCGTTGGCGATGCGTCCAACCTCCCGGGACGGGATGCCAAGCGATTTTGCGATTGCCAGTGCACCAGAGCATAAAAGCCTGTTATTTTGGGCCGCACTGAGAATTAGTTTTTTTATTTCATTCTGTTGTTCAGCAGTGAGAGAGGCATCAAGAGTCATTATATGGACTTCCTTTGAGATTAATTCTCGATAATATCTTTGGCCCATGAAAGGGCAGCGGCTACGGTCGGAAATCCGATGGTGCTTGTCAGCAGGATAAGGGAGTGATAAATTTCATCTGCAGTTGCCCCGGCCTGCAGTGCACGTTTGACATGAGAATGTACGCTTCCCTCTGATCGTATCGCAGTAGCGGCTGCCATCTGGATAAGGTGAGCTGTTTTTTCATCAATTGGTCCTGCTTCACGCAGAGTCTTGCCAAACTCCTGGTGCGATTGGAGAACCTTGTCAAATTTTGAGACCAGCCAGGAATAGTTTGCAGAATAATCAGTCATCTTTTTCTCCTTATTAAATCAAAGGGTAATTGAGGATAATATTGTGATTTTTTCTATTAATAAAAAAAGCAACCCTGTCAGGTAAAGATGAAGGTATACTAACTAGATAATTTATGTTTCTGTATGAATAAAACCGTTTTGAATAGCGTGCTTTATCAAATCCGCTGTATTTTTCAGGTTGAGTTTCTTTAAAAGGTTCGCACGGTGGTGCTCCACTGTCCTGATACTTATGGATAGCATCCCTGCAATTTCCTTGCTGGTAAGTCCTTCAGCAACAAATTTTAAAACCTCAATTTCACGGTTAGTCAAAGTTTCGCACGGAAATACACCTTTTTCACGGTATGTCTTTATAACTTCATCTGAGAATTCTTCTGCCAGGTGAGGAGAAATATAAATTTTGTCATGCATAACCTCATCAATGGCAATTAAAAGTTCGCTATCAGAGTCTTCCTTTAAAAGATAACCATCAGCTCCGGCAGACATGGCACAGAGGAAATACTGTTCACTCTTGTGCATGGTTATCATGAGAATTTTAACAGCAGTACAAAGTCTCTTGGCTTCGTTTATAACCTCAATACCACGCAGATGTGGCATTGAAATATCGAGGATTATTAAATCAGGTACAATTGAATCCAGCACGTCAAGAAGTTCAAGTCCGTCGCCTGCTTCACCAACCACTTCAAGAGATTTGTTTTCCTCAATGAGTTTTTTTAAACCCTGCCGTATCAGGACATGATCATCTGCCAAAACAATTTTGCATTTTGCCATTATTGTCTCCTTTTTTATCTGATAGGAGCGGTAAAAGTAATTGTGGTATCTATGCCGGGACGGCTTACAATATTGATTTTACCGCCAAGAATGCGAACCCGTTCCGACATGGCCTCAAGACCCATACCCCTGTCTGTATCTTTTTTATCAAGAGTTTTTCGGACATTAAACCCCTTGCCATTATCCCTGACTGTGAATTGAACTGCACCATTTATTTTTTCAATGATGAGTGAAACATTTTTTGCTTCGGCATGTTTGCCAATATTATTTAATGCTTCCTGTAAAATTCTGTAAATTATACGCTGCGAATCCTCATTAAAGAGATGATTTATTTCTGTATATTTGTAATTTATTTTTACATTATAGATTTTTAAGAAATTATTCACAAGATATTCAATTGCTGCCTGCAGACCAAGATCATCCAGAACAACCGGACTGAGATCTTTGGCCAGCCTGCGAACGTTTTCAATAATCTGGTTAATGTTGTCCCGCATGTCTCTGCAAACGGCTCCCAATTCTTCTGTAGAAACACTCCCTAATCTTCTGGCAATAGAACCTACCTGCATTTTTAAGGCAGCCATTGATTGTCCCAGTTCATCATGCAACTCCAATGAAACCCTTTTTCTTTCGTTTTCCTGTACAGAAAACAGATCTGATGAGAGGCGATGAAGGCGAGACTCCGATTTTTTCAGTTCAGCAGCCATGGCTTCCAAATCTGTATTGGAATCCTCAATTGCCTTTATTTGTTGTTTGACGGTCATGATAATTTCAAAGGAGAGCATAGCGTAAATCATACTGGTAACCAGCCATATAATAATCATGGTGCGCCATGTCTGGCCCAGTATTTTTTCAACTTTTCTAGCTTCCTGCTGCGCTATAAAGTCTGTCTCGGATGAAATCATACCTAATGAATTTTGTGTTTTTTCATAGGTGCGATTTATATCTTCACGCAGAATTTTCCTTTCATTAATCATTTTCAAACGGTCAAGGATAAGGTCAAATTCTCCGTCATAACCCAGTACGATTGTCTGCTGATCATTATCTATTCTATATCCCTGACCGAATAATAGTGTTTCATAATGATCGAGCAGGAGGTTTATTTTTGTTTTTTCAGCAAATTTTTCATTCCCTGACAGTTTTGTATTCAGGCGAACTCTGGCAAGCAATGTCCTGATTTTATTATCCTTTATATCCATAAAACTATCTGGCTCGGTTTCGATATGTAAACGTTCACTGAGTTGCATCATGTCAGTGATATCTCGCCGAATTAATGAAAAATCATTGGAGGCGGTAATTTCATTAATATCATCGATCGTAATCTCAATGGTTTTTTTCGTGGCATGACTGCGAATTTGTCTGATTTTCGCCGCACGTTCCAGGTGTAACTGCCCCTCTGCTTTATCTACTGTTTCAAAAATCTGATGAAGGATGGATGCAATTTCCTCCTGTTTTTCAGGAATTTTGGAAACCGTCCTGTTGTATGCACTTGCCCACCAGGATAATTTTTCTGTGCCGGCAAAAAGTGAGTGAATGTTTCTTTCGAGTTGATCAAAGACTGGAACCAGGTCAGGATTGGATACTATCTTGCGATATTTTTTGACAAGAAAAAGTAACTGGAAGTCTTGTTTAGTGTTGCTATCGTTGATTGTCCCTTCCAATAGGGCTGATATTTCGGATTTCTGTTTTGCCAGGTTGCTTGAGAGATTAGCCTGTATGGAATTTGTGTTTGCTTTTAATTCTAATAATCTTTCCCTGTCATTACGTAAGTCGGTGAGTGTTGACCAGACCAGGTAGACCATGAATACACCGACGGAAAAGCTGAGCAGTGTTATCAACCAGACAAACCGTATGGGATTACCCTTATTTTTTTTATATATTGGTTGATAATTCATGGCATATTTAAAAATTGGTTCCAGTTGAACGGCAGAATCATATCATATAGAAAAAAGGAAAATGGCAGGAATAAACAGCCACTGAATAATGTTGACGGTTTCTCTCTGCGTCTCGTTTGAAGAGAAGCATTTTTTTAGGGTTTTTTACAGTGTAGAGTGGTGAAAATCTTTGGAACCTCCTGAAAACCGGTAATTTTAAAAAATACTACTATTGGTAATTATTCGTTCGAGCTTATTTTTATGGAACTCGAATGCCTTATTTATCT
>JBHPCH010000119.1:0-6973 GCA_042576125.1 Thermodesulfobacteriota bacterium | reverse complement strand
GTATTATAAAATAGTAAACAGCATATTACATTTGCTTAAATGTCTAAATTCCCGGCAGTTTTTCCAGAGCAATGCTTAATGTTCCAGTTAAAATATCATAATTCTTATGGAGTGATTTAATTATCATTTAGCAACAAAGCAGGCCAATATCTTGTAAAACATTTTTTATTTATAAGAATTTTGAGTGAACAAGGATAGTTTCAATGGGCAGAAAGTTACATATTGGTGGAAAAATCAAATCTAAAGGCTGGGAAATATTAAATGCAGTTCCCGGGCCCGACGTTGATCATGTCTGCAACGCTAATAATTTGTCAAAATTCTCTGATAATACTTTTTCCGAAATTTACGCGTCTCACGTCCTCGAACATTTTGATTATAAAGGCGAACTGAAAGATACCCTTAAGGAATGGAATCGTGTTCTGGAAGCAGGAGGGAAAATTTATATCAGTGTCCCTGATTTAGATGTTCTTGCAAAGTTATTACTGGCAAAGAACGAACTCTCAGTTGATGAACGTTTTGAGGTCATGCGCGTAATTTTTGGTGGTCATGTTGATAAATATGACTATCATCTTGTTGGACTAAATGAAGAGTTTCTCACTAATATCCTTATTAATTCAGGATTTGTGCATATACAAAGGGTTCGTTTCCTGGATATGTTTGATGATACGAGCTCAAACGTTTTTAATGGGGTGCCTATCAGCCTTAATATGATAGCCGAGAAACCCTGTAAACCGCTTGAGTAAAAAATGTAAAAAAACATCCTGACGTCATATACCTCGCCTCCGAGTACGGAATAACACATATCATCTTGAAATTATTAAATAATTATTAATAGCAGAGGCAGCCAGCAGTACGACTGGAACAAAAAATTACCTTCATAAAAATTTCATAACAGTAAAATTGCCAGCCTGTTTTTAACGTGTTCAATATTTTTGATAAAAGTCTACAATGTGGCTTTTCTGTCAACTTTCTCTCTTTTTACAATTTGCCCCTAATCGTATTTCACAGCCGCTGTTTTTGATAGTTAAAACAAATAGGTTGCATCTGCCGGGCACCCCAATTAAATTATTTTGCCATTGAGGGTTGTTTTGTTATTCCGGTCCAATTGCAGTTGGTGCTTTTAAACCTTATCTAAAAAGCTTACGGCATCATAAAAGAGCTAGGTGCCATGCATAAAACAACATAAATTCCAAAGGAATCAGTGGAGATTCGGTTATCCGGCACTGACCAGGGTATTGACCTGGATACTCTTAAGATGGTATCTAAACATTTTTACTCCCGAACCAGAAGGAACAGGTCTGAAATTGATGATCTGCAAACGTCTTATTAAACTGCACATCGGCAACATCAACGTCTTCATTTATTCGGAAGATGGTGTGACACATAACGTCACGTTGCCGGCATAACAAGAAAACAAACAGTGTGAATTATGAAAACAAAAGGCCGTATATTTCTTCTCGATGATGACGAACTTATCATTACCATGCTTTCCAGGGCCCTCAGGAAAGAGGGATTTGAAACCCAGATTCAGACTAGCGGCAAAGATATTATCGAGAAAATTGAGGCATGGCATCCCGACCTTGTTATGCTTGACATTCACCTGGGTGAAGACAAGAACGGCATAGATATACTGAGTGATATAAAAAATGATGACCTGGATACCCAGGTAGTGATGCTGACGGGCGATGATACTGCGGAAACTGCAATCAAAGCAATGAAGATCGGGGCTGCGGATTACCTGACCAAACCCTTTAATATTGACGAAGTTATAATGGTCCTCAAAGGGGTTCTGGAAAAAGCAAAGCTGAAAGATGAGGTCAAGTATCTGCGGAAAAAAAGGATGGAGTTTGACCATCATGAAATGGTGGCAGAATCTCAGAGCGTTAAGGAGCTTATTGAGCACGCAAAAACAATTGCTTCAGCAGGGGTGCCGACTATCCTTATCACCGGCGAGTCCGGGACTGGCAAGGAAGTACTGGCCCGTTATATCCATCACTGGATGCATCTTGATGAGGGAGCAATTGAAAATGTACCCTATATAACGGTGAACTGCACCGCACTGCCGGACAACCTTATTGAAAGCGAGTTGTTCGGTCACACCAAAGGGGCTTTTACCGATGCCAAAACAGATAAAAAAGGCTTATTTGAGCTGGCTGACGGTGGCACCATACTGCTTGATGAGATTGGAGACATGCGTGCCGATCTCCAAAGTAAATTTTTGCGGGTTCTCGAAGACAGAAATGTCCGGCGCCTGGGTGGAAAAGTCGATGTTGCGGTTGATGTTACCGTAATAGCTACAACCAACAGGGACCTCAAGCAGGCTGTGGGGGACAAGGAATTCCGTGAGGACCTTTTTTTCCGCTTAAGCACCTTTGCCATGCACCTGCCACCTCTAAGAGACAGACGCGAAGACATCCTTGTGCTGGCCCGATATTTTCATGATCTCTTCAGTCAGAAATATACCAAGAAGAACCTTAAAGGCTTTACCCCCGAGGCGGAGAAAAGTTTGCAAGAATACAACTGGCCAGGCAATATCAGGGAATTAAAGAACGTTATCGAAAGATGCGTTGTCCTTGAAAACAAGGAACTGATAGGTTCTGAGCACCTGCCCATGGAATTGAGCGGAAACGGCAGAAGTGATTTACAGTTTACCGAAAGACGTAAAGACGCGCGGCTGATCCTGCCTGAAAAAGGCATTTCTCTAGATGATGTTGAAAAAGATTTGATAAAACAGGCTCTGGAGCGGGTAGGCAACAACCAGACAAAGGCAGCCAAGTTGCTTAATATTTCTTACGATAGCCTACGCTACCAGGTGAAAAAATTCGACTTAATGTAGCGCATACTTCAATTGAAAGAAGGAGAAAGACAGTTCTCTTTCTGACCAGACAAAACCCTCAAATAACATTTTAAAACAAAGGTCTGTGTCCATAGCTATCAGGCAAATTTCACCCCAGCTCTGCAAATATCGTCATCTATCATTTTGCTCCAGGCAACGACTCCGGTTTTGTTTGCATTTTTTTCATCAAAACCAACAACCTGAAATTCACTTAAGGGATAACTGCTCAGTAATCCAATGCCGCTGTCACTGATATCAACAGCTTGAGCTTCAAGAAACTTGCGGCTGATTCCCCCATTATCAATAATACTCATCTGAAAACAAACTTTTTCATCAAAGGGTTTCCTGGGATGCTTTCTTGACTTTTCCACAGTACCCTTTCCAATAAAAAAATTACCTTTATCAAAATTGTCCTCACCCCTGAGTACCTGCTCCACTGTTTCCCTGACGTCACAGAGATTAAAAGGCTTGGTAAGGAACCGGCTGACTCCATTAACAACGGACTCGATATAGTTTCCGCTTAATTCGGAGAAGTCGGCATAACTTCCGGTCATTATAATAATCCTTGTTTCAGGGCACATTTCCCTGACGACCTTCATTAACTCAATGCCGCTCATGTCAGGAAGATGAATATCGAGCAGACACAACTCATAGGTGCAGTATGAAAGTTTTTTGATTGCCTCAATTCCAGTGGATGCTGTTATGACCTCTATAGTGTCGTCCCGCAGAATTTTGGCCAGAGCAAATAATATCAACTCATCATCATCAACTATAAGAATATGCTTTTTCATTTACTCTTTATAGGTAAGTGTTTTTAGTTTTTATAATTTATTGGTTTACTTATTAAAACTTATATAAAAGCAAAATACGGGCCATTACTATTTGCTCCTTAAAATAATTCAAAAAACTCTTTAATACGGTGAAAACCAGGGATAAATAAAAATTTAAATCTGAGATTGCATATGCTGTAAAGCAAAAAATGATTATAAAAAACGGGATTTTAACCAAACTATATTGGTAATTCCACCATTTCAATTTCTTTGCGTGCCGGAATTATATGTTTCTTTTTTCTTGGTCACTTTTGCTGTGACCTGAATTACTCTGACAGCTTCTAACCTAATCTTTGCATGTATAGAGACACCAGTTTTGGCGTAATGACTTGTAACGGCAACCTTTAATGAATTGGTATGCATGTATGTCTTCTGTTTTTTCAGGTCATGATGCTGACATTACCCCGGCCGAATAAAAATGAATGGAGGCTTTTGATAAATTAAATGTAAGAAAAAGGTGAAATGAATGGAGTTTTTTACTCCGACCTGTTCACTAAAATTTTCTCTGAGCTTTTCAAGCTTCCTACCTTATATATAATGTTACACTCTATATGCTTCGGCATATCCTTCAAAACTCAAGTGCACTCCTCCACCAATTCCCGATAGTAAGAAATGATCTGCAGGAAGGTGTTTTGGCCTTTTATTGAAGCGGCTGCCATTGAGTTGGCAAACACATCCTTACTGCCAGTAAATTAATCATATCTATCCGTATTTCAGGCTTTCATCGTTAATTTTTGTACGAAATTCGGAGCACGGTAACAATCTGGCAATATCCCCAATAAATTTTTGGTGAAAATACCATTTTGCTTTTGCAGATTTTATTCCTTTATTGCAAAAAAATCTCAAGTGCTTGATTTTATTATTATTTTTGAAAAAATTACTTTCTGGCACGGTGCTTGCTCTTATAAGTGTACCAAAATCGGTAACGGTTTCTTCTTGTCGTGTTTTCTTCTGCTCCAACAACTAAAGAGGATAAGCAGGACTAAAGGGATGGAAGCCAAAGTGAAAATGAGGGGTCGCCGGCTGGGCCCGGCACCAAAGCAAACTCCGGGAACCGGAGAAAAGAAACTCTAAGAAGGAGAGTAGAAAATGAAGAAAACAATTTTGAAATCAGCATTAGCAGCTCTGTTACTGGCTGCACCTGCGATCGTTGCAGCTCAGCAGGGTCTGGTTGGTGACTGTTACGACTGTCATACCATGCATAACAGCGAAGGCGGCGTGCCCGTAGCTGTTGTCAATGGTGCGGTGAGTGCAGACCCAATTGCAAACCTGCTGCGTCTTGACTGTATCGCATGTCACGCCAATGATCCGACCGGTGGCACCAAGCTCTGGACCATGGATGGCGGCTCTGTCGTTCCCCAGGTTTCTCATGCTGGTGGTATGGACGCTCTGGCTGGCGGTAACTTCGCACTTGGTATCGGCGACAGCAGCAAGGTTCATAACGTAGTTGACCTGTTTGCAGGCCAGTGGGATGACAATGCTGGCGATCCTGCCGACACCGGCGAGTTCGGTGCTCCTCCAGGAACCGCTCCTGCAGCCCATTACCATGGTTTCAGCAGGTCCGTCTTCACGGTTAACTTTTCAACACCTTTCGACGCATTCACCTGCGCCGGCGCACGCGGCTGCCACGGTACCCGTTCACAGTTGCTCTCCGGTGAAACCATCGATAACGGCACCGACAACAACTTCACCAATGCCGTACGCCGTACCGGTATGGCTGCTATCACCGGCGCTCATCATAACAACTATGACGGTGCCAAAGATGCAACCAACTATCCTGAAGATGAGACAGCTTTCCATGATGGCCAGAGAGTAGCTGACGGCTATCGTTTCATCCCGGGTCTGAAAGGTTACGGTAACGAAACCACCCGTTGGGAGAACGTAAGTTCTACAGAGCATAATGAGTACTACGGCAATAACGCTGGAACCTTCGGTCTTGCTCCTGAGCCGACTTCCGGCTGCGGTATCTGCCATGTTCAGGGTCATGCCGGTGGTCTGAGCTCACGTTCAGCCTTCAACTCCACCCTGCGCGTACCGGGCAACTCCATGAGCGGCTTCTGCGCTAACTGCCACGGTAACTTCCACTCATCCGGTGCTGGTGGTGACTACGTGGATAACGGTGTCAGCGGCGCCTTCCTGAGGCATCCGTCTGACTACGTCATCCCGAACGGTACTGAGTATGCAGCCTACACCGCATATGACCTCTCCGCTCCGGTTGCCCGTCCGACACTGGCTACCGCTTCCAGCGGAACAGTAGCCCCGGGTACCGACATGGTTATGTGTCTGTCCTGTCATGTGGCTCATGGTTCCGATCAGGACTACCTGCTGCGCTTTGACTACACAACCATGGTTGCAGGCGGTTCTGCTGACATCCCAACAGCGACCGGTCTGGGCGGCTGCCTGGCATGCCATACCACCAAGGGTGTTCTGCCTGAAAACCGTTAATAGGTTGAGAGTATACTCAATTTGTTAAAGTAACTTTTACCGATCCCCGGTGCGCTTTCGCGCACCGGGGATCTTTTTTTTCTCCTCTGAAAAACCTACGCTATACTCAACAGCCCTTTTGTATCCTCGGTTTATGGTATAATCGCACCAACTCACCTTCAGCTGATATTCAGGGGTAATAATTCTTTAAAGAGATGAATAAATCTCCAGACTCACTACCAGCTAATAAAACTTTGTTTGTTTTTTTTATTTTTGTTGACTTCGTGATATTTCAAGACGATTAAAAGAGGATTTTGGGAAGCCCATTCTGTCCCGCTGAGCATCACAGCTATTGACGGAAAAGACGCTGAACTGTTTGAGGCGGAGCCGAGTTTTCAGCGTCGCGTCAATGGCGAGAAGCACAAGTTAGTCCGAAGGACCGGGACTGTGGGGTGCCCTTTTCTTGCTCCTTCTTTTAGGCAAGTAAAAGAAGGAGATCAGATTATTATTTAATATTACAGGTGTTTAAATGTTCATTTCTTTGTCGTCATACGAAACGTGACGACGATTTAAAGCTTGCCTTTATACCCTGTTTTTTAGGGTGCAAAGAAACGAACCAACTTTGTAACCAATTTAAACTCAAAAGTGGAAGCAGATAAAAACATTTTTTTCGCCCCCATACCGTCAGCAGTCTCGTATGCTGAAAAAAAAGGCAGCCGAGCACTTGGCCCCACAACATGCGGGGTTACCCTGCGCTGCTCACAAAGAACGGGCGACGTCGGAATGACGCGCCCTTTAGGCGCTATAACCGAGTCGCTTTTCCGTTCTTTGTTCCGCTGCTCGGCTGCGTGAAATGGCCTTCACCTCCAAGACTGTAAAAAAC
>JBHPCH010000118.1:0-7385 GCA_042576125.1 Thermodesulfobacteriota bacterium | reverse complement strand
CGTTCACTGTATTTCTGAGCAGCACATCAGCGCCAACCAGACCGTCAAAATCAGCTATTCCAGCCAAGCCCAAATTGAGATCGGTTGGCATGTCAATATTGTATGACGGAGTTACTGTGGCACCGTTCATCAGGAACATGTGCCATTTTCCGTTCACTGTATTTCTGAGCAGCACATCAGCGCCAACCAGACCGTCAAAATCAGCTATTCCAGCCAAGCCCAAATTGAGATCGGTTGGCATGTCAATATTGTATGACGGAGTTACTGTGGCACCATTCATCAGGAACATGTGCCATTTTCCGTTCACTGTATTTCTGAGCAGCACATCAGCGCCAACCAGACCGTCAAAATCAGCAATTCCTGCCACTTCCATGTTGAGGTCTTGTGGCAGTGGAATAGCGTAATTGGGGACGTTAGAGGCGCCATTCATCAGGAACAAGTGCCATTTGCCGTTCACTTTATTCCGAAGCAGCAGATCCGCAGTACCGTTGACATCCCCATCAAAATCAGCAATTCCTGCCACTTCCAAGTTGAGGTCGAGTGGCAGTCCGATATTGTAATTGGGGACGTTAGAGGCGCCATTCATCAGGAACAAGTGCCATTTGCCGTTCACTTTATTCCGGAGCAGCACATCTGCGGTGCCGTTACCATCAAAATCAGCTATTCCCGTCACTTTTACCTCTTCGTATTCATGAGCACCAATATCGACGAATAGTCCTTGTGGTCTCAAAACACCTGCAAGGTCATCTGCAGGGGCTACTGCATCATCGCCTATATCAATGACAGGAGAAGCAGCCATGAGACGATAATCATCATTAAGTGCATCAACAAAAAGAGGGTCTACATTTAAGTTGTTTATGTTTGAGGTTAAAGTATTTGCAATAATGATTCCGGTTGTAACTGTGGTATCATAATTATTATTATTAAGGTTAACCTCCATTGCCGCATCCGAGTTGTTTATATCGATATCAGCACCATCACCTGCAGTGCCATCAACAACATCGAACCCATTGCCATAGATAATGTTATTATAAATATTCAACACTGAAGCTGCATCATTCATATCAAGGCTAATACCGCCGCCTGCTATACCGTCGGGTGAATCTGCAAGTAAATTCCCGGTAATGGTATTATTTGTCAGGGTAACATTTCCGCCTGACGGTGGAAGTGATGTTAAATTTTCAATAAGGATACCAGCACCGTAGCCACTTGCAGAATAGTTTCCGGCTATGACATTATTTACCAGGGTTAAATCACTTATTCCGTTATTGATAAAGAGCCCGCCACCATCTGCTTCAGCAATATTATTAAGTATCTGGCTGTGTGTAATGCTTATCTCTCCACCGGCAACACCAGCATTGTCAATAAAAATTCCTCCCGGCCCTGGTAAATCAGCTGAAACCCCAACTGTACCGTTATCTTGCACTATACTGTCGGTAATATTAACAGCTATGCCTCCGTCTGAGCCAGAGTCTGAAATCGCAAGGCCGGAGCCAAACCAGACTTCAGTTGTATTTAACTCAATAATAACATTTAAAATGTCCAGGGTCGCAAGTGCAGAAGTTACTAGAGTATCGTTGCCATGCCAAATACTTAAACCGCCACCATCGTTTAATGAACTACCGTTACTGATGGTTAAATTTGAAATGGTAAGAGTTTCCGCAGCGGGGTTGTCCAACAACACCAAGAGTACACCGCCGCCATCAGCACTATTCTGTGTAGCACCGCCGTCAAGGACAGAAAGCCGTGGATTTGCTGTCTGGACTGAACAGTCAGCATTCCAGCCACCACTTATCGTCTGGGAAAAAGCAGTATTAATAACGAAATGAGCGTTATTTGGAATTGAAAAAGTCCCATCCCTGAGACGTACTTCGTAATCCTCACTGGCCGCAGCAAGGCTGAGGGCAGCCTGCAAGTCTGCACCCAGGTTTGCTGCTCCGCCACTGCCATTAGCACATAAATAGCCAGTATTTATGGTATATGCGCCTGACTGTGGTGCGTACAGAAAAACACTCAAAATGGCTAATAATACCGGATAGATAATCTTTTTCATAACAACCCCCTTTCCATGAATCATATTCATTGTATTTAGGTACAATAGAGTCCTTGATCTTTTTATGTATAATTAGTTATCGACGACTTTTAGTCCGTCCTCTTCGATCGAATGAGTTGGGCGCCGCGGCCGGTGCCGCAATAGCTCTAACCCTGTTAATCCTTACCGTGGCTTCGTTGGAGACTGCTCCATTAGCGTCCATAAACGTGTAGTAGAAGTAATCAGGGCCTCCTCCTCCATCAGTTGTGTAGGTAATTGTGCCACCTGGATTAACAACTAATGGATTGCCCCTAGCTGAAAATTCTGATCTGAGGGCTACAGAATCTAGATTAATTCCTGCAACAGCTTCATCATTGGTGAGAACCGTTATAGCTACCGGCGCTGAATCTCTCGGTATCGTAACGGCATCATTTTTGGCAATCGGTCTGGTAGTCACAGTAATAGTGACGGTCGCCGGTGAGCTGTTATAGGTGCCGTCATTTGCATAATACTGGAATGTTTCAACAGCACCGGCAGCTCCTACGGGTGTATACATGAAAGAGCCATCAGTGTTCAAGATCAGCGCACCTGGGGGTGCTGTACCTGTCTGGTGAGCTGTCAGGCCTGTGCCGGTGTCATTATCCAGAACACCGACAGGAGCGGGAGGTGTAGCGCCAGCAACTGCATTCAAGACATTTCCTTCTGCTATTGAATAATTATCACCGACCGCTATCGGTAAAGTAATATCCGATGTCTGGATAAAGGTAAGCATACCGCCGTTGTCTGCAGAAGATGCTATATGCAGACTGCGATCATAGAGAGCATGCCTGCTTAAGGCACTCAGAGTGACTACGGCGTCCAGGGTCTTGGCCGCTGTTAATTCAACCTGGTAGTCATTTAGTGGATTTGGCAGGAGGTTGCCGTCCTCGGCAAAAACATTCATATACAAACCCTGCAAAGTAGGAACATAGGTCTGCAGGCCTGCATTGACAAACCGGAGCAGGACATCAGCACCTGCAGTGACGTTTATATTTCCCGTGTTTGGATAGGTCTCGCCGTTTATCAGAAAATATTTCGGCAGATAATTATTAACCCTGGCCCCAACTCCGGCCCCTGCTGCCGCATTGTTGAGAGCCGGATCAATTTCGCTGTATACAAGGACCTCGTCCTGGCTATAATTTACACCGGTATAAGCTTCACCTGCACCGACGTCAACCACCAGGGCGCCATAAAGTCCTTTAGGTACCTGCTTGGCAATAAAGGTGCCGCTCTGATAAAGGTAAGTCCCTGCTTTGACATTGGTCCAGGTATAAGAACCTGTTGCGTTGGGGAGAACAACTTCATCAAAAGAGGTGACCCTGCCGGCGGAAAACACAGGTGAGGTAGATTTCGTCTGCCCGGGAATAAAGACCGAAACAGCCTCGCTTAGGCAATTTTTCAGGTTGATATCCAGGGTAGCACCGGCAGTAACTCTGATTACCGGACCGACATCCCAGGCTACTGGTGCACCAGGGCAGACATAGGTCGCAGCATCAGTAACAGAAATAAACGCCCACATGGAAACCGCAGGAGAACCGTCCGGAGGTGTCCATTCCGCTTCCACGACGGCTAATTCGACCCCAAAGGAGATGCCTGCCGACAGAACAACTGCCAGGAATGCCAGAAAGGGTATTCTCAATATTTTATTCATGTTCTTGCAGTTCATATTCTCTCTCTCCTTTCCTTATGGAAACACTGGGAACGCAACGCCATAATCAATTACCGTACCCGGCGGTTCAACAACCATCATGCTCAACATGCCGCCCGGGAAAATGTCAAAGTTCGTCAACTCCTTTTCAGCATGCGAGTGCCACATGAAAAAGAAACCGCCATAGGGATTAAGACCGCCCTCACCCGGAGGCAGAGGCGCTACATCACCCATGAATGGACTGCCGGACCACCAGCCGCCAAAGGCCAGGTCCTGGGTCTGAGGCAAGGCAACAGGAATCGCCTTGCCGTGATCAGGGCAGTATTCATGTGTAACAGAATCATAATCTCCGTTGCCGGAATCGCAGGTATGCTCATAACCGGGTCCGGTTCCATAAATATCCCAGCCCAGCTTTTCACCGGTCCACTCGAAGATCGCGTCAACAGTCTGACCTCCCAGGGACAGTGTAGTGAATTTGCCTCGCTTCAGGTTGGGATCTGTGCCATTTGAACTCAGCATCCTGCCGTTATGGGCAATTTCGTAATAGTGGTTACCATGCAGATGAAGAGGATGCCTGTCCTGGTCACCGCCAACGATACGCACCAGCAGTTTCTCTCCAGGGGTCATCCTCGGTGAAATGTTATACGGCTGATGCGGAAGATAGCCAATGTATGCAGGAGCCAGATCGTCCGGTGCCGCCCTGCCATTTATAAACCAGTAAACAGCCAAGCGTTCAGTCATGTCGATTTCGGTAAATCTACCCTGACTGGCAAGATGATGAATGGACGGATCCATAGAGGTGAGCATGAAGAGGTATTCATAATCGAAATAGGTTTCAGCACTGCTATAAGCTTGATCTGAAGCTCCAGTCGGCCTGATAATTATTGTCCCAACCAATCCCATCTCAATCTGCAGTTCCATCTGGGTACCACTGTAATAAGTGTATGTACCCGGTTCAGATGGGGTAAATGTATAGGTCACTGTCTCTGCCGGTGTTGTACCGCAGGATTCCTGCGTAAGAATACCTGGACTTCCACCTGCAGCTGTTACTGAGTGTCCAGGGATTATGATTGAGGTGCACTGGCCGAAGGGCAGATCACTGGTCAGAGTAATGGTTACCGGTGTATCACTCTCCTGCAGAATTAAAGTCGGTCCCGGGTACTGGGGAACACTTACCGGGCCGGATGCAGACCGGTAGCCCCAGAAATGAATGGAACCACCGTCCGGAGTGCTGACTTCCCCGGCCCCTGCGGTAAAGGCAAAGCTGGTTCCGGTAATGCCATCGATCCAGGCCCGGGCTTGAGCGCTGCCGGCTGCCAAGAGCAAAACCATGGCGCTGACCGTAACTGCAAAGACACCGGAGGTCCTTATTATTCTAAATAGCATCTTCATATCCTTCCTCCGTATATTATTAATGGATCCTCATCACTTATTTATTATTTACGGGGCTGGGGGGGCTGGAGCAACCTCTATCTCCGTCATCATGCCGCCGAAATCCTCGTCCAGATTGCTCAGATACTGCAGGTTGGCTGCATACAAAAAATATGTGCCTTCTGTAATTCCTGTAGTATCAAGAATAACGTCCGCCGACATGCCCCCACCCATGGTTACCGAGTTGGTTGTATAGTGGAGAGGTCCGCCGGCGTTCCTCAGTTCCTTGGCGTCAATGCCCACTACTTTCATGGGGATGGATGGGCTGATCAGCGTATGGGTATCTGTAATGTTCAGGTTGGAAAGACGTAGGAGTATCCGATCTCCCTGAACAGCAGAGATCAGCGAATGCTCAACCTGTGAATCCACCGGGCCGTTTAAATCCTCCCCTCCATCCATGGGTTGCGGCATGGCACCTATATTGACCGTATCCGGGTATCCCCGGCCGTTTATCATGGGATAACGGTCCCACATTAACGCAAAGGGCAGGGGCTGCACGGTCCAGCTGGCGTCATGGAAGTCAGGATCAAAACCACCGAGCTGTATGGGGTACTCAACATCGTAGCCGGTGGAGCCGTCGCCGTCATTATAGGCGAATTGGGTGCAAGCGCCGGTTCTGCACGTACCGAGCGGTCCGGTTTGTGCCGCCCGGACATAGAGATTGCCGAGCATACCCATCTGCATGTGCTCAGTGGCCTCAACATGGCAGTGGTACATATAGGTACCGGGCTCGACCAGGTTGTAATAATAGGTCAGAGACGCCCCCATATTGATGGAGAGGCCGCTTTCCGGTAAGCCGTCAAATACGGTGGAGGACTGGGGGAATCCGTGGAAATGCACGGTATGCGGATCAAAGAGATCCGGCCTGATAATCATTCCGACATTGGTAAGTGTCAGGTAAAACTCATCTCCCTCGTCCAACACAATGGCAGGTGCCGGCCATGCCGCTGCAAGTATGCCTGCATCCATTATATTTCCCACAGGGTCATCAGGGATGCCGGTCAGATCGGCAAAACTGAAAATATACTGGGGCCTGCCGTCTGCCATTCTTGCAAAACCATCACCTCCACCCAGATGCATACAGGTCACACCCAGTGCAGCCTGATCAGCAGGCTCATCATACTGCTTTTGACTATCAAACGATGACAGGTCGACCCAGCAGTTGGAGGGATAACAGGGCTGCCCGTATTGACGGCTTCAACATCATTAACTCCAGTAACGGTGGCGGCATAGTTGTTAACGGCTATGGAGATTATCTCAATATCTCCAATAACCGTGTCGCTACCAACAGTGGGTCTTTTGGCGGCGGTATCAGAGTAGGTCACCCCCAATTGGTGGATGTAGACGGAACCGGCGACTATGCGGACAGCAGCAATGATTTCATGTCCATCCATCATAATCAGGTAATGTTTAACGGTGGCCTGGGAGGTGCCGGCGCTGGCATATCCATGAACACCGGCTCGGATGATTACCAGATCACCCAAAACTGGGTATGCGGTAACTTCTCAGCAAGAGATGGAGGCGGCATAGGTCATTACGGATTAAGCGATAATGCCTTGATCGCAAACAATACTGTAATATTTAACGAGAGCTTCTTCCAGGGACAGACTGTCCACGGCGGCGGTGTCTTTATCAGCGGCGCTCCACCTGTGTTAGGGAACGCAACCCCGGGTAGCGGCAACGTTCAGGTACTCTCCAACCTGATCCAGGGAAATTCAGCCGGAGCCGGAGATGGCGGCGGCATCCGTCTTTCTCTCATCAATGGTGAAGACGTGGCTGCGCAACCTGGTGATTCGAACGCGTGGTATGGTGTTGACATTATGAATAATATGATTGTCAACAACGTAACAGGCATGGCCGGCGGCGGTATATCGCTCCAGGATGCGGTAAAGGTCAATCTTGTTCACAATACCATTGCCAATAATGACAGCCTGGCAACAGCCGCGGATGCATTTACGCCCGGCAATCCAAACCAGTCCACACCCCAACCCGGTGCCGGTTTGGTAACCCGGAACCACACTGAGGACCTGTTAGAAATCGTAGGTGCTTCAATCGGAACATTCTCCATCCCGGCCACCTTCAGTGATAATATCATCTGGCAGAACCGGCAGTTCTACTTCTTTGTTGACACGATCACTACGGACAACGGATTATGCCCGGATTTGAACGGCACACTTGCATGCCCTACCGGCAATACGGTTGTTTTCGATGATGTGGGAGTTATTGGATCACCGG
>JBHPCH010000117.1:0-7417 GCA_042576125.1 Thermodesulfobacteriota bacterium | reverse complement strand
TCCTTAAATATGTTCATTTGGGAAGAGGTTCTTTTTTTTGTCCTTGTCATGTTCTTCATTCTGTTCATCTGATCAATGGTTTCTCTCCGTTCTTGTAAAAGGTCAAGCACAAGTTTTATGAGTTCAATGGTACGGTTGAAAATGCCTTCTTTTTTTATGGAATCCACCAGGTTTAAAAATACATCCTTTTCAGGCCATGAACCCATTCTGGCACCAAAAATTTCATCCAAAACGAACAGGTAAACATTTTCACTTAATTCCTGCCTGGAACCGAGTCCCTCATAAAGGGCCCAGGAGGAAGAGGGCAGGGTGCATTCTTTTTTCAGGAGTTTAAATTGCTTGGGGAATTGCAGGCTGTAGAGGACAAGCATTCCCTCATTGTTTGCCCGTCTGCTTTCCTCAAAATCTGTGGACAATTTGATCGAAATATTTCCCTGACTGTCTTTGTGCAGACAGGGGTATGCAAATCCCAAGAGTTTTTTTCTAGTAGATTGCAGAGGTATTTTCCTCGGTAGATTTTCAAAATCCCAGGTGGTTATACCGCTTCGTTCCCATTTTTCACGTAACTCGTTCAGAGTGATGCTTTCCTGACCATTGCCTCTGGTTCTCTGCAGTTCTGAAAAATTTCTGCCTGTCTTTAATGTTTTTCCTGAACTGTCAAGCAGTATGTAGCGGATCTTAAGGTGGGGTGGGATCTGTTTTATGGGCCACTGATTTCTGGATATTTTCACTCTGTAATATTTAAGGAGGTGTAACTCCAGTTCCCTGTATAATGATCCCTTATATATAGTCAATTTTGGGGTTATATTTTCAGCAGTCTGCTGAATGGGAATAAGCTGTTTACGAATATTTTTTGTAGAAAGAGTTTTTTAAGAATTCTGTCCTCACCCAGCAACTCTTCCTGACCAACAAAATCCTCAATTCGTGTCGGTCGCATCCGTTCCGCCAGGGGGATATTTTTAGATTTTTTAGATGGCATAAAGTTCCCAGAGAAAATGTAATCTTCTACTCAATATTAATAATGCACTTCATTGCAGGGCGCAAAGCTGTTTAATAATCAGCAGCTGTTAATAATTTCCTGCCATTTTTTATTAAGCCGCTTTGGGGAAACAGGAAAAAGCGTTTTCATTTCCTGGGCGAAAACGGAAATTTTAAATTCTGCAAGCATTTCTCGATATTCCTTGAGTAATTTACTGCATTCTGGAGATGGTTCATTAGGGTTTAGTTTTTTAAACCGTTCGATATAAGGACTGACCTGAACGGCTTTTGCAGTATCTTTTTCAGGCGAAGCATATGCCCTTTCCATTCTGATTTGCAAGGCTTTACAATAACGAACGGCTGAAGCCATCTGCTCTGCTCCAAATTCCTGTAAAAAATCATCTGGAACTATTTCTGATAATTCCTTAAATATGTTCATTTGGGAAGAGGTTCTTTTTTTTGTCCTTGTCATGTTCTTCATTCTGTTCATCTGATCAATGGTTTCTCTCCGTTCTTGTAAAAGGTCAAGCACAAGTTTTATGAGTTCAATGGTACGGTTGAAAATGCCTTCTTTTTTTATGGAATCCACCAGGTTTAAAAATACATCCTTTTCAGGCCATGAACCCATTCTGGCACCAAAAATTTCATCCAAAACGAACAGGTAAACATTTTCACTTAATTCCTGCCTGGAACCGAGTCCCTCATAAAGGGCCCAGGAGGAAGAGGGCAGGGTGCATTCTTTTTTCAGGAGTTAAAGAAGTCCGGGAAATAGTTGTCAGGGCAAAAGAACGCCAGGACGTCGATAATGTCCAGACCATTCTGTTTGTGGATGAAATTCATCGTTTTAATAAGGCCCAGCAGGATGCATTTCTGCCCCATGTTGAATGCGGCCTCTTTACTCTTATCGGTGCAACAACGGAAAATCCTTCATTTCAGGTTATTGCTCCCCTGCTCTCACGATGCAGGGTGCTTGTTTTGAAACCACTTTCTGCGGTTGAACTCAGAATTATCCTGAGACGTGCCCTTGAAGATCAAGATAATGGACTTGGTAATAACAATCTCCAGATAGAAGAACAAGCAATGGAGCATATCTGCAACCACGCAGACGGAGACGCCAGGGTTGGTTTGAATATCCTGGAAGTTGCTGCCGATCTTGCCGAAAAGGCTGCTGCCACAGATTCACTTTCTGTTATTACTCTGCATTCTGCAGAGGAGGCCAGCCAGAAGCAGCATCTAAGATATGATGCTGACGGCGAAGAACATTACAACCAGATATCTGCTCTCCATAAAAGTTTGCGGGACAGTGACCCTGACGGAGCACTTTATTGGCTTGCCAGGATGCTGACGGCCGGGGAAGATCCATTATATATTGCCAGGCGTCTTATTCGGTTTGCCTCTGAAGACATAGGCATAGCTGACCCGCAGGCTATTTCTATTGCCATCAACTGCCGTGAAGCCTATCATATCCTGGGTTCACCTGAAGGTGAGCTTGCATTGGTCCAGGCTGCTGTCTACCTGGCCACGGCACCTAAAAGTAATGCTTTATACAAGGCCTATAATGTAACAATAAAGGACATCAAGAAAACGGGGACTCTACCGGTTCCATTACATATCAGAAATGCTCCCACCCGTCTAATGCGCGATCTTGAATATGGCAAAGGGTATCGCTATGCCCATGACGAAAACGATGCCATTGTTGACCAGGAGCATTTGCCGGATAAACTTCGCGGCCGCAGATATTATAATCCGACTAACCGGGGATATGAAGCCCTAGTAAAGGACAGGCTGACAAAATGGCGCCAGATTCTTCAGGCCCGCAAAGAAAAGCCCCCTGTTCAATCAATCAAAGGAGATAAACCACAATGAGACGTGTAATTATTCTCATATTATTCCTAAGTCTGATTCCGTCCGGATCCACCATAGCAGGTTCATCAGTTCCCGACAAACAGGAGCTTCTTCTCTTCTACTCTAATGATGTATTGGGAGAAACTGAACCCTGTGGCTGATCAAGCCGTCAATTGGGCGGTCTGTCCAAAAAAGCTTTTCAGTTGGAAAAAATTCGGAAACTATATGAAATCCCTTCTTTATCAGTTGACGCGGGAAACCTGCTTTTTAAACATGAAACTCTGGCGCCAGCCCTGGTTCAACAGATGACAATAACTGCAGAAGGAATTATAGATGCCTATAACCTGATGCAATATACTGCAGTTGCTGTAGGTAAAAATGATCTTGCCGCAGGGTTATCATTTCTTAAAGAACAGGCTTCTCGCTCCAGATTTCCCTGGCTTTCGGCAAATCTTGTCCACAAATCAAACAAGAAACCTATATTCCCCGCTAATATTATTCACAAATTTGACAATATTACTGTCGGCATAATAGGCTTAACAGGAGATGATGCTAAAGTACGGTTTAAGAACGGCGAAGATGCATTGATACTCTCCTGGCAGGAAGTTTTACCCGGCCAAATTGCAGATCTTTCCCCCAGATGTGACCTGCTTATTTTATTGTCAAACAATACTGCAAAGCAAAACCAGGAAATTTCCAAATCATTTGAAGATATTCATTTAATTATCCAATCATCTCCCCGTTCAGGAAATTTTAATCCGGAACTGATTAACAAAAGCCTTATTGCCCAGACTGGAAAACAGGGCAAATACCTTGGTTGGATGTTGATTAACTGGCAGAAATCAAAAACCTGGGGCAGAAAAGGTGCTATAAAAGAAATGGCATTAAAAAAACAGGAACTTGATGGTATTAAAGGACGAATCAGCCGTATCGAGCGCCGTGAAAAAAAAGAGAACCTGCCTGAAAACTCAAGCTATCAGAATCTGCTACTATCACGAGATCATGTACTTTCTCAAATTATCTTTCTTGAAAATGAACTGCATGATCTCAAAAATACCGGCCATACGCCCTCAACATTTGAAAACAATTTTATAGCATTAGATTTAAATATGCCTGACCAGCCCGCTGTTGAAAAAATTGTCAAGGCAACAAAGCAGAATGTCAACCAGGCAGGCAAAAGCAGTGCAACAAAAGCTGCAATATTAAGAGATCATAAAGAGTTGCCAATTGAAAAACTTGTATTTGCAGGCTGGCAGGTCTGTTCGCAATGTCATGGAACGCAAACTGACTTCTGGGAAAAAACAGAACATTCTTCCGCCTATCAGACGCTGGTTGAACAGGAGCAACAGTTCAATCTTGACTGTTTACCCTGTCATGTAACGGCAGAATACAAGACAACCAGAATCAGCAACAATGATTCAATTCTGCTTTCACTTCCATCTGCATTGCTCCAGGTTGGCTGTGAAGTTTGCCATGGTCCCGGCAAGATCCATGCTGCATCACAAGATCCGTCCCATATATCCCGGAAACCAGCTGCATCGATATGTTTACGATGCCACACACCAGAACGTGACGAAGAATTCAATTATGAAAATGACATGATACGTATTGCCTGCCCAGCCAGCAAGCGGCCGTGAGGGTGGAAGTATAAGGTATGACCTGTATTTATGAGCCGTCAGAAATATTCCAGATTTAGGTAAGCACCCTTTCAGGGCATAAACGATCAGCGGGAGACTCCGAGGAAGAATCTGTTCGGCTATGGTTCTCACATGCCGAACAGATGATGACACAAAATATGGGATGTAGCCTGCGGCTCTAAACTCAAATAAAAAAAGGCCATGTGCAAAACACACATGGCCTTTTGGTCTTTATTTGCTACTGACTGATTAAGCGTTAAATGCGTCCTGCAAAGGTGGCACTGCTTGTTTTTTACGGCTCATCATACCATCAACCCACATTGATTGACCTTCTATCTTACTATTAAAGGTGTTCTCAATGATAGCAGGGTCATCAGATACAACCATCAGGTCAGTTCCTTCCTTGACCACGTCGGTAAGCATGAACAGCACTGTATGACGGCCATCCGCCTTTACCTCTTGAACAGCGCTGTAAAGATTATCCCGGATGTCAGCTACCTGATCAAGAGTGGCAAGCTCTATCTGGCCAATACCCACTTTCTTGCCGTTCATGTCAAAGTCCTTATAGTCACGGAAAATAAGGTCCTTGGCCGGTACTCCTTCAACTGAAGACTTGGCCTTCAGCATATCCATAAAAAGGGCATCCTGATCGGTAACGCCTGTGATCTCAAGAAGTTCAGCCACAGCAGCCTTATCTGCGTCTGTACATGTGGGAGACTTGAAATTAACGGTGTCGCTCAGAATAGCACAGAGCATGCCGCCTGCAATATCTTTAGGCAGATCAACGTTGTTTGTTTTGTACATCTCCAGCAATACCGTTCCTGTGCAACCAACAGGCTTGGCATAGAAAAAGATAGGATTGCTGGTAACAATGTCACCTATTTTATGATGATCGACAATGCCGACTACATTAGCATCGCCAATATTGGCAGGTGCCTGGGCAACATCACTGAAATCAACCAATGCAACGTCTTTGCCTGCGACATCGGTAATTTCTTCAGGGGCAGCAAGACCGAATTTTTCGAGCACAACTTTACTCTCAGGATTCAGGTTCTCGGCAGAAATCTGCATACATGCTTTTGCATCAGTACCTGTAGCATTCAGGAAATTGGCATAAGCAATGGCAGAGGTGACAGAATCGGTGTCAGGGTTGGAATGACCAACAACACAAATTGGCATAAGTTTATCCTCCTTCAGATATTGTTTTAATGCGTTTCATAAAAGAAATTAATTTGTTGAACTAAGCCCAATTATACATGCCATATAACAGTGTTCCAGAGACAAACACTGAATAGCAATTCAGTAAAATAAGTCGCAATAATAGTGCTTAAGAACCGCCTAGTCAAGCATAAAAAAAATAGCCTTCCATTCATGTTCATAGATCGCTATTATTAGTCATGAATACATAATTCCAATTGACCTGTTTTTAAAAGCGAGATAACATTAAATATAAAAATAAACGCACTTTTAGGATCGAATATATATAATACTAGCAAATAGCTTACTATGTCTGAAAATCCGCGTAGACCTCCAAAACGTTCTTCAGCACCGGTAACTACTTTTCTCATTATCGTTCTGGCCGGAATTCTCTATCTGGGATGGGGATATTTTTCCGGAAATCTTCCATGGCTGGAATCTTTTAAAAAGGGCCCCCCCAAGGTTACATGGCTCGAAAAAGAAGGGAGAGAAGGAGAAAAAGAAACCGTTCAAAAAGTTGAAGCATCCACCCCGACTGAAACACAAGATAACACTATCCATTTAGCATCCGGCACAATAGAAAAAGACCGAGAACAACCTGACGAATGCCTGCAAACAGAAGATAAAATTCTTCTGTTCTTTGAACATCTTGACAGACAGAATTATATTCAGGAATACAACATGAAGGGGTCTATCCCTGACCACTTAAACGGCATTATCAACAAATTGATTGCCAACCCGCCAGTTGTTGTCAGGGAGACTGATGATTTATTTGCAATACTGAACAATATGGCTCATTTTTTCCGGGTATTGGGCCCTAGAGATATTCTGCTGATTAAAGACATCCTGATCAATGAACGAGAACTTGTAGAGCCAACTATGGCTCTTTTCTACAAATGGTCGGAAATTGAACCAGGCTGTCCGGATCAAAATCTGAATATCAAGCTACCCCTGGCAGGACTTTATGAATATGCCGGCTACTTTATCAATACTCTTGGAGGACAATCATATCTTTTCCGTCGATCACTTTTCTTGAGACTTTTAATACGATATTATTCAATACTGATCATTGACCGGGCAAACAGCATGGATGCAAACCGTTATGGCATAGATATTCGCTATACCCTTGAAGCCCTCATCTCAGAATTACAAGCCAATGGCGACCTTGAAAACAGAGATGAGTATCTGGAAAAACTTTTCAGGATGCAGGATAAATACCAGACACAATACGGCAACAGATAATTTGCCGTGATCTTACTCTGGAATTTAGCTTCTAGACTCCTAAACAAATTAACAACCTGACAAGTATTTTTAATTAAATTTTCTTTTATCCTTCTTCATCTGGATTCTTTTTTTTATCTTTGAAGGTAGACTCTTCCTGAAGGATTCGTGTATTTTTTATCGTAAAATTTCTCCTGATTTCTTCTTCACTTAATCCCAGAAATTGCAGGGAGCAGCCCTGGGCGAACACCTCACCCTTTTCTGCTATTTTATATGTCCAGAGCCTGCAGTTTTCTTTCATGCAACTTCCATGCTGCCATTTATTTTTTGTTTCGCCAAATCCAGGAAAGGAAAGCCCCGTATCCCTTTGTGCAATGACAAATGGACACATATCAAAAACCTGATAGACATTTTCTTTTAGAGCCTGAGGAATTATTCTGTCTCTATTCTGATGTAGAATTTGCTTATCTTTTTCCTGTTGCTGCTTAAGAAGAAGTTCTGCTTCATACTCACGTCTCTTTTTTTCCTCCTGCTTCTTT
>JBHPCH010000116.1:0-7738 GCA_042576125.1 Thermodesulfobacteriota bacterium | reverse complement strand
TAAAACACCAATTGATATTAATGCTTTTGTCCCGCTGCTTGAAAAAGAGGTGGCCGGGTACGATGTGCCCATCGTTGATCTCATCGCTGTCCAGACCGGGGATCCTTTTAAGATTCTGGTGGCCACAATTCTTTCAGCCCGCACCAAGGACGAAACCACTGCAAAGGCCTCATCAAGATTGTTTAAAAGGGTGTCTGACCTGGACAGCCTGACAAACCTTGATGAGACAACTATTGCCAAGCTCATTTACCCGGTAGGTTTCTATAAAAATAAGGCAAAATATCTTAAAGCTCTGCCGGCAGCAATGCTGCAGTTCGGGGGCAGAATCCCGGATGATGTGGAGTCACTCACCAAACTGCCAGGTGTGGGGCGTAAAACAGCAAACCTGGTTGTGGCGGTTGGCTTTAAAAAGCCGGCTATCTGTGTGGATACACATGTCCACCGGATCATGAATATCTGGGGGTATGTGGAAACAAAGACGCCACTTGAGACCGAGATGGCCCTGCGGCAGAAGCTGCCTGAAAAATACTGGATTACTATCAACTCTATCCTGGTGGCTTTTGGACAGGGAGTCTGCAAGCCGGTTCGTCCCCACTGTGATCGCTGTATTATTGCAGAAATGTGTCCACAGATCGGTGTGACTCCAAGGAAAGTGCCCGGGACCAAAAAGAAAATGAAGAGCAACAGTGTCAAGAAACTTATATCCTGGAATGTCAACGGGTTACGTGCTGTAGAAAAAAAAGGGTTTACAGATATTTTCTATGAACTGGATGCAGATATTGTAGGCCTGCAGGAGATCAAGGCCCTGCCTGAGCAGCTGTCGGAAAGTATAAGGAACCTGGAAGGGTATGAAGCCTACTGGTATCCTGCCGAACGTAAAGGGTATGCCGGTGTCTGCATTTACTCAAGAATAAAACCGTTGAATGTGATTTATGGGATGGATATTGCTGAGCACGATCTGGAAGGCAGGGTGCTGACCCTGGAGTTCGATGATTTTTTCCTGGTCAATGCCTATTTCCCAAATGCTCAGCACGGTCTGTTGAGGATTGATTACAAGCTGCAGTTCAACCGTGATATTCACAATTTTCTGGATAGACTGGCAGAAAAAAAATCTGTGGTGATCTGCGGCGACTTCAATGTGGCCCATAAACCCATTGATCTGGCAAATCCCAAACAGAATGAAAAAAATCCAGGCTACTCGGCACCGGAGAGAGAGTGGATGGAGGCCTTTACTGGTGCGGGTTATATTGATACCTTCCGGAAATTCAACCAGGAGCCGGAACACTATACCTGGTGGAGCTATCGTTTTAATGCCAGGGGCAGGAATATCGGCTGGCGGATTGATTATTTTTGTGTGGATCCGGCCAGTGAGGACCGGGTTAAGGGCGCCACTATCCTGGATTCAATTCTTGGTTCAGACCACTGTCCGGTGAGCTTGGATTTTTTGTAATAAATACATTTAGTTCCAATTCGTTTTTGTTGGATTTTATGTCTGTGTTTTTATGTTCATTTCTTTGCTTGCCCAAAGAAAGGGCAGCCAATCACTTGGTCCGCCCTTCGGCGGACTCTCCTGTGCTGCTCTCAAAAAGCAGACGACTCGGAAAGTCGCTTACGCTCCGCCGAGACGTTTTTCTGCTTTTTGCTCCGCTGCTCGGCTACGTGAAATGGCTTTAAAACCTACTATATCTTTTGTTTTTTGGGGCTCCATTCTGTCCCGCTGAGCATCCAGTTATTGGCGGAATAAAACGTTAAAACTGTCTGAGCGTAGCGAGTTTTTTAACGTCCCGCCAATGGCTAGAAGCGGAAGGTAGCCCGAAGGGCCGGGAAAGTAGGGTGTCCCTTTTTGGTTCGTTTTTGGGCAAGCAAAAATGAACGTACTGAAATGTTCTTGTGTTGATTTAAGAAGATAGCTCTTAAGTTGTCTGCTGTCGCCTAACCAGCAGCAGGATGAATCCGGCAATAATCATGAAACTGCTGAGCAGCTAAAATTATTTAGAAGGTCACTCAGGGTACCCTGAACTATATCCGGTTTAGCAACCCCTTATTTTGCCCAGAATGATGGATAAAAAATTGCAAGGGCAGAAAACATCTCCAGCCTGCCGACCATCATGTTCCAACTCAAAAACCACTTGCCTGCATCAGAAATAAAGGCATAGTTCTCTGATGGGCCTACCGCTCCGAATCCAGGACCTATATTCATCAGTGTGGCTATCACCGAACTCATGGCAGTCACATAGTCCATGTTATCAGTCAGCACCATGACGCAGCCACCAAGCAGCACCATAAAAATATTTATTATGAAGAAGCAGATAGCAAAGCTTATTACCGAATTGTCAATCTTTTTCTGGTTGATACGGATTGAAGTAACAGCCAAGGGTTGAGAGAAATTTTTACGAATAAAAGCATGAATGAATTTTATGATAATTATAAAATAGACAATTTTGATGCCGCTGCCGGTTGATCCGGCACTCGGACCCACAAAACAGACGGCATAGAGGAACATCTGGGCGGCCATCGGCCATTTTTCGTAATCATCAGTTCCAAAACCGGTAGTTGTCAGGAGGGATGTCACCTGGAAGAAGCCGTACCTGAAAGACTCAATAATTGAACCGTATACATTCTCCCGCCAGAGAATCAAGGAAACAGCGATGCAGAAAAGAAGCGTAATGATTGCATACCAGCGGAATTCAGTATTCATTCTAACTGACTTCCAGTCCCCGCTCAGTGCTTGATAAAAAAGGATAAAGTTAACCCCTCCGAAAAACATGAACAGGGTTATCACCCAGTCAAAGTAAGCATTATCGTAATGTCCGATCCCGGCATTTTTCGGGGAGTATCCTGAAGTGGAGAGTGTGCCAAAGGCATGACACATGGAATCAAAGAGAGACATGCCTCCCAGGGTTAAGAGGAGAATCTCAAAAGCGTTAAGACCGAGGTATATGGCCCAGAGCAGGATGATGGTGTCTTTATTGCGGGCTTTGAATTTTTCCTTGGTAATTGCCTGTCCCGGGCTTGCATCAGCCCGGAAAATACGGAGGCCCCCCATGCCTTTAGGCAGCAAGATGATGGCCAGGGTCAGGAAACCCATGCCCCCCAGCAGATGGGTCTCGCTGCGCCAGAAAAGCAGACCATGGGGAACAGATTCAATATCAGTGAGGATGGTTGCACCGGTGGTGGTATAACCGGACATCATTTCAAAGAATGCATCCGTAAAAGAAGGAATCGCCCCCTGAATCATAAAGGGAAGTCCGGAAACCGCAGAAACCAGGAACCAACCGAAAACAGCAATGAAAATGGAGTCTTTGATGTGCAGTTCATCGTATTTACGGAAAAGACGCCAGCCGAGTACTCCAAGAGCTATGGCCAAAAGGGCTGAAAAGATAAGAGGCAGCAGGTCTGTTTCATGGTAATAAATGGAACAGACCGCCGGTAGAAACATGGAACTGCCCGTAACCACCAAAAGAAGCCCCAGGACATGGATAATAGATCTGAAGTGCATTAGTTTTTGGAGTTGCCATAAACACTGTAAGGGGTACTTATCAATTTAAATTTACTCCAATGAGGAGGAAATCGGTTTTAGGATATAAAATTGATAAGACCCCAAATTTGTTTTTAAACCGTTTATTTATCCTATTTGGCAAGCTCCTTCATCAAAAATATAATTAATGCACAACGAGAACCGGGCATGTTGCATAGCCGATGGTCCTTTCCGTAACACTGCCCATGAGCAGACTCTGCAGTCTTTTGCGGCCATGCGATCCCATAACAATCAGGTCAACATTGTTTTTTTGTGCCAGAGCATTGATCGCCTCATAGGCCTCACCTTCCTTGACCACAACATTAATGGCGACTCCAGCTTCTTTGCCCTTCTGCACAATTGTCGCAAGTTTTTCTTTAGCCTTGCCAATAAGTTCTTCAACAACTCCTGGAGCAAGGGCAAGATATTCATCATTGGTATAGACTACTGAAACAGCAGTCAGGGTAGCTGATTGCTCTTTGGCAAGTTCGATGGCCCTTTCGACTGCTGTTTCACAGCAGAGGGATCCATCCGTGGCCAGGAGAATATTTTTCCTGGTCAGCTTAGCTTCAACGGGAACCACAAGAACATCTTTTCTGGTGTAGCCGATAACCCTGGCAGTAACGGAACCCATGAATTCTCTTTCCAGGTGATGGGTTCCTCTGCGGCCCATGACTATAAGGTCACAGTTTTCATCATCAGCCACATGGACTATTTTATCGTACGGTTCCCCCTGGGTCATGTTAGTAAGGATGTGCACATCCTCATGATCTGCAATTTCCTGGGCCTCTTTAAGAAGCTTGCGTCCGGGACCCTCTATGGTTTCTTTGATATTTGAAATCCCCACAAGTTCCAGGTCCCCTTTATAATCGGGTAAAACGGTAAGCACCTTGATCCAGCTTTTGTCTTCCTTAGCCAAATGGGTTGCAACGGCCAGGGCATTCCTGGCCGTTGCAGAACCGTCATAGGCTATAAGGATTTTCCTGTAATTAGCCATGCGTGGCAATCTCCTCATGTCGTGCTTCAAGTTTGGCTTGAGTCATTCCTCTGAACATGGCAACCGAGATGATCAGTGCTGCTGAAGCAAGGGCTGCCACCAGGGCCCAGAAGCTTACCTGGCCAAGGATGTGGGCGAGCTGCGGCTCAATCGGTGCGACCAGATTCAGATCAGCCAGGTAGCCGGGAATTTTAGCACCACGGCTGACTGCGACAATCAGCATGGTAGAGGCCATAACGAGTTTAATCATATAGTCTTTAACATAGGTGGTGCCGAGGGCACCCAGCTGCACGCCGATGAGGGAACCAGCCAGAATGAGCAGGGTCAGACGGATATCGATCAGGCCGCTCAAGCCCCACTGGATTGAACCCCATGCGCCCATGATAAAGGCAATAATAAGTTCTGTGGCCGAGGCAACAACTGCCGAGGCGCCGCACACGTAAATCATACCCGGAACGCCGATAAAGCCACCAACCGCAATGGTAGCAGCCAGCATACCTGTAAAAAGCCCGACCGGAATGGTGACCCAGGCGGAGATGGTAATTTTTGCCACCTTGAAGTGGATCATGGGCGGGATATTGATCTTCTGCATGCGCAGGGCCAGTTTTGAGGTCTTGGCTTCGTCGGTGCCTTTTGAAAGTTTATAGGCATCGTACAGGACATAGCCGCCGACAAACACCAGGACAACCATGAAGACAAAGCTGACGTACAGGTTGGAGCCGGCATTACCGAAAGAGTTGAGGATGTATTTCTGGATCTTGATGCCTATCTGGACACCGATGATGGCGGTTACTGCCATAACCAGGCCCAGTTTGATATCAGCCTGGCCGTATTTATAGCGTTTGTATGCACCTACCATGGCTTTGGGAAACTTATGACACATGTTGCTGGCCACGGCAATCGCACCGGGGACGCCCAGGGTCATCATAGCCGGTGTCAGAACAAAGGCACCGCCCGAGCCGATAAAGCCGCTCAGAAGTCCGCCGATAAGGCCGATGACTAGGAGGGCGATAACTTTGGAAACTTTCAGGTCCATGAACATGATGTCAACACTTTTGATGACGTTTTCGCCGGCATGCTTGTCCAGGCTCACCATCACTTTTTTGTTTATCCTGATGTCAGCAGGCACCATTGACTCACCCAGAATCAGTTGCTTTGTGTCTTCGCTGCCGCTCTTTTTGAAAGTCGCTGTACGGGCCATATCATCGACACTGAGAAATACTCCCTTCATGACATCCTTAGGAGGAGGACCGCCGGCGAAGGCGGAAGTTACCATGGGTAATATGAGAAAAATTCCCAACATTATTATAAATAATTTCTTCATTTCCAATTACTCCTTAATTATATAAAATTTATCTGTTTTCTTAGATTTTAATGCTTTTTAGCTTCAATACCGAGAACACTCAGCATGTTGCTGGCAAATGCTCCGTGGATGAAAGAAAATATTATTGCTGTTACGACTGGATATGCAGCATGCCAGCCGCCCATGGTAAACTCTTCACTCACCCAGCCCTGATTTTTCATTAAGGCAAAATACCCGGCGAGCGACACAGCACCGAAGATAACCATGCCGCCAAAGGGTTTTTTCCTTGCAACGGGTTTTTTTGCAGTTTCAGTTTTCTCCTGGTCTTCCTGCAGGAATTCGGTTGCTGTATCAAATTCCCCTGCCTCTGCAAAAGTTGCTGCCGACATGTGTCGGTCCAAATCAGTTATTTCTGGTTTCATACTATTATTCCTCCAATTTAATTAAAATGTTTGCGGGATCACTACAGGACACGTGAGTTTTGTGAGTAGAGAGGCAAAATGTGTCCCTTTTTTTTGTTTCTGCCCTTCAACTGAATTAAGCACTACAAAGAGGAGATCTCCCCGGTTTAAGGCAAACCGTACGACTTCTTCCTCTAATGGATTTTCGCTGAACACCGGGTAGTAGAGAACCCCGATCTTTTTAAATTTCAATTTTCTGGGAATTTGGCCCTCCTTTGTTTTCTTTTCAGTGTTTTCGTGAGTATCTTCCAATTCTGTCTGTCGAATGAGATGAAGCACTTCCAGGTTGGTTCCCAAATGCATACAGGCATTGAAGGCATATTCGGCCGTTTTGGCTAAAGAGGCATTTCCTTCAGTCCCTATAAGTATCTTCTTGTTGGAGTTCTTCTTTGACGTCATCAACTGGAGAGCTGATTCAAACTCACCTGCCTCAGCAAAAGCAGCTGCAGTCATTGCTTCCTGGAAACTGTCAAAAAAGTTTTTTAGTGTTTTCATTTCACTGGTCTATTTAAAGAGCATTACTGATGCATCTGTAGAAGCCAGTGCCTCTAAGTGCGTACTTGTGCTTGAGGGAAAAGAGGACGCCACCAGGTCGTAATCCTGCAGCAGTAAAGCTAATTTTTCCGGTGGACCATTTATGAACCTCGTATCGTTGACTTTGATCTTGTCAAGAGCTGCAATGGTTTCCGAATCAGAAAAGGCCGGGGGTGCCGCTTCATTTTTCTGAAGGATTTCTTTTGCTGTCTCAAATTCCCCTGCCTCGGCAAAAGCCACTGCTGACATGTGGCGCTCCCAATCAATGATTTTAGGGGCTTTAAAATAAATAAGATCCACTGAAAGTTTGCTGGTCTTTATGATCCTGCCGAACTGATCGGCCAACCGCTGAATATTTGTTCCCGCTTCTGCCAGCATCACCGTGCGGTTTCTTTTGATTTGATTTCTGGCTATCAATATCGGGCACGGCGCCTTTGTATACAAACGGGAGCTAATTCGCTTGCGGAAAGCCTTCAAGCCAGAGATGTCCTGATCCCCTTCAATGAAAAGGTCATAGGCATTATCAGTGAGTTCAGCCAGAGTCTCTTTATCCCTATCCCCCATCATCACCTTAGGTGGCCCACTGAAGGGAAATTGAATATTTTCCGTTTTCAGCATCCTGCTTATCATCGACATACCCTCTTCCAGCACGCCTTTTTCCCAGGTGCGACGCACCCAGCCGCAGCCAACCGAATGAGGTTTTATGTCAGGACGCATTACATGAATCATCTGGAGGCGCAGATCATTTATTAACTGCCGCATATGATCTGCAAATTTGAGAGCAATACTTGAGGCCAGATTTTCATCCAAATACAAAGCTCCATTAATCATACTATTCACCTATTTGTTTAAAGATTTCAGTGGCCTCCAAGGCTTAAAGTCAAAACACCTTAAGGCCGGTTTTTTACATTGGACCAGCGAGGCAA
>JBHPCH010000115.1:0-7863 GCA_042576125.1 Thermodesulfobacteriota bacterium | reverse complement strand
TGCATTCCTCTGACTGTAATCAGACCAGGGTCACCCGGTCCGGCCCCCACAAGGTATACCTTTGGGGCGGATTGATTTTCTTTGTTTTCTGATTGTGATAATGGATCGTTCATATTCTGGATATTCTCTAAATACTCTTAACTTATTCCTGTTCCTGGCCGTAAACCTCGGCAAGTATCTCTCTGGCACCCTTATCAAGAAGCTTATTCGCCAGTTGGGTGCCAAGCTGCTGCGCCTCGTCAGCCGGGCCTTTCATTGATTCTTTCAGCACCACCGTGCCGTCAATCGATGCTACCAGTCCTGTCAATTCCACTGTGTTGCCTTGTACTTCAGCAAAAGCACCGATAGGAACCTGACAACCCCCTTCAAGTCTTTGCAGAAAAGACCGCTCGGCAGCAACAGCAATAGTTGTTTTCTCATCATTAAGAAATGACAGCCCGGCCAACAGTTCTTCATCATCCTTGCGCAGTTCAATGCCGAGCGCCCCCTGACCTACTGCGGGCAGCATATCTTTTGCTGAAAAATATCCTGTTGCCCTGCTGCTCATGCCCAACCGGTTCAACCCTGCCGCTGCAAGAATAATTGCCTGAAACTGTCCCTCATCAAGCTTCCGGAGCCTGGTGTCAAGATTGCCGCGCAAATCTACTATTGCAAGGTCAGGGCGCAGGGCGGCAAGCTGGGACCTCCGCCTCAGACTGCTGGTGCCAACCGTTGCACCCTCGGGTAGATCATTCAGGGTTGCAAACTTGGTTGCAATAAATGCATCATGGGGGTTTTCCCGTGGGGGAATAATCCCCAGATGTAACTCTTCAGGCAATTCAGAAGGAACATCTTTCATGCTGTGCACTGCCAGGTCAACATCTTTTCTTAGCAGGGCCTCCTCAATTTCCTTAACGAACAAGCCTTTGCCGCCTACCATTGCTAAAGGCACATCAAGGATTTTATCCCCTTTGGTCACTATTATAACCAGTTCCACCGACACGCCTGGATGGTGGGCCTCAATCTGATTTTTCACCCAGGTGGACTGGGTCGTGGCCAGGAGACTGCCGCGGGTGCCAATCTTTATAAGCTTTCTCATGATAGAAATTCCCGTAAGTTTTTTTTACTTTCTCTTTCAACTGCCGTATGACAGCTCGCTTCTTCAAATTTAATGGCAGCTGCTGCAGTTGGAACTGGAGCAACTTGAACATCCTGACCCACTGCCTGAACTTCCGGATGAAGACGAACCACTGCTTCGGTGCGCGAAAACAGACATCTGCTTTTTAAGATCTTCACTTTTACAGTCCGGGCAACTCGGTTTACTGCTACCCATGACCAGTGCTTCAAATTCCTTGCCACAGGAGCGACAGATAAAGTCAAATAAAGGCATTTGCTATACTCCGCATATTAATATTGAATAAGTCATTCAATTCAACATATTACCCGCATTCAAGGTAAAGATTTCAGCAGAGAAATCATACTGAAAAACCATCTTCCAGTATATCCTTATAATTGAGAAACCGTCAAGTTTTTGAAGTAAATCATTTTTTTCTTAAACCTGAACTTCAGAATTACCAGTCATAAGATAATCATTCTAATAGTTAATGCAGGTGTTTAATTTTATACAACAGAACAAAAAAAGCGTGACGAACCAAAAATGATCCGCCACGCTCTATTAGTGCAATAAAAGTTCAGTTACTTCAGCTGGCTCATGATGGCTTCCGATACTTCTCCAATAGAGGGCCCGCCATCAACGGAAAGAACATTGGTTCCTTCAATGCCCTTAAAATAATTTACTGCGGCCATGGTCCCAACCGTGTCATCATAGTAAATATCATGCCGTTTATCGATGGCCTCGTCATCCTGATCGTCCGCTCTGGTATTCAAGTCTCCGCCGCATACCCTGCATACCATCTTTCCATCTTTTTCCACCGGCTTGATGGCATCAAAAGCGATATGATTCGGATGATTATTATCATTAACGCAAAGCCTCCGACCGGTAATACGCAACTTGGCAACATCCCTGTCAAGGACAATCTCGATAACATAGTCCAGATTCATACCAGCCTCTTTCAAGGCCTTGTCAAGGGTCTCTGCCTGGACTTTGTTACGTGGAAATCCGTCCAGAATCCAGCCCTCTTTACAATCATCTTCCTTGAGCCTGTCAAGGATCATTGGAATGGTAATGTCATCAGGCACCAGAACACCCTGGTCAATATACTCTTTGGCCGCTTTGCCAAGTTCTGTGCCGCCACCGATATTCTTCCTGAAAATAGCGCCGGATTCGATATGGGGCATATTATATTTCTTCTGGACAATGGCTCCCTGGGTGCCCTTGCCGCTTCCGTTGGGTCCAAATACCAAGATGTTCATGTGCTGCTCCTTTTTTCTTTGATTCTTCTGTTGGTTATAAAATACCCTAAACGCCTGAAATGCAATGCTTTATAAAAAATTACTCAAATGAAGCACCATTCATTTTGCAAATAGCCACTATATACCAAATAAATTTTGATGCAAATAAAATTTGGAAACTGACATCAATTTGAAATCATTGTCACAGGTTCCTTAAGTCGGAAGTGTATAGAATGATGTCCTTTTTAGGTTTCAAGGGGGCAAGGTTATAAAAACAAGGCTAAAGGCACAGGGCTTTAGGTTAAGGAAAAAGATAAAAAACAAAAAATAAAAACCGGGAAACAGGTGTATTGATATTTCTAAATAATGTTTTTCTCTTTCCCCCTTGAAACCTTGAAACCTTGGAACCTTGAAACCTGTTCTTTCCCCACTAAATTTTTGACATCAGTGCCTAAAGAAGGTATTTCTTGTACCCTTGCCGGGAAAATGATTATATATTGCCTTCCAGCAAATCACCTTGGATTAAAATAAACAATTCGCATTTCAGGAGTTTTTGTATGCAGGAGATAAAAGTAGGTTTGATCGGTTTTGGTACCGTGGGAAGTGGTCTGGCGCAGGTCCTGCACGACCAGCAGACCAGGCTTGAAAAAAGAGTCGGCGCCCTGATACGACTGACAAAAGTTGCCGATATCATGGTGAACTCCCTGCCGAATCACATTGGTGGTGACGGCAAGGTAATTCTCACCAAGGATGCCAACGATATATTTACCGACCCGGAAATCAGCATTGTTGTTGAACTTATCGGCGGCATTGAGCCGGCCAAAACCTTTATTTTGCAGGCCATTGAACATGAAAAGCATGTGGTGACAGCCAACAAGGCGTTGCTCTCAATGCATGGTAAAGAAATTTTTGAAGCAGCATCGAAAAAAGGCGTCGAAGTTGGATTTGAGGCCAGTGTCGGAGGCGGCATTCCTGTAATCAAGTCTCTCAAGGAAGGTTTGGTGGCCAATAAAATTCTGTCAATTATGGGCATTATGAACGGCACGGCCAACTATATCCTTACCAAAATGACCGACCATGCCACCCCTTTTGCAGAAGTGTTGAAAGATGCCCAGGAAAAAGGTTTTGCCGAGGCTGATCCCACCTATGATGTTGAAGGTATTGATACAGCTCACAAACTGGTTATCCTCATGACCATCGCCTATGGCATGAACATTAGTCTCGATCAGGTAACCACTGAGGGCATCTCACAAATCCAGCCAATAGACATTGAATTTGCCCGGCAGTTCGGCTACCGCATCAAGTTGCTGGCCATCAGCCGTAACCACGGCGATCATGTCGAGGCCAGGGTGCATCCCACCATGGTGCCGGAGAAACATCTCCTTGCTAATATCAACGGCGCCTACAATGCCATCCATTTCAAAGGTGACATGGTAGGCAACGTGGTGCTCTATGGCCTGGGTGCAGGCATGATGCCAACCGGCAGCGCAGTTGTTGCTGATGTCGCTGATATTGCAAGAAATATTATGACAAATGCGGTGGAACGCGTACCCTGTCTCTCGTATCTGCCGGAACATTTTGCCGACCGCCGGATTACGCCGCTGGACGAATTACGCTGCCCTTATTATTTCAGAATGACCGCTGTGGACAAACCGGGTGTACTCTCAACCATTGCAGGTATTCTCGGCAAACACTCCATCAGCATAGAATCAGTGATCCAGCAGGGAAGGGACCATGCCGAGTCAGTACCCCTGGTGATCCAAACCCATGAGGCAGGAGAGGCCGCCGTCCAGAAGGCAATAGCTGAAATTGACGCCCTGGATATAGTGACTGACAAGACCGTGAAAATACGAATTCTCACGGACAACGGAGAAGAATAGTAAGTACAAGGTACCAAGGGTTCGAGGTGCCAAGGGGTCAAGGTTAAAAGCCAAGAAAATAAGACTCGTTGGATAATCGTGATGTCTTGGTACTTGGTACTGAATGTAGGCGGGAAAAACATTTTAAATTGAATTCGAAATCTTTATTAACTACCTAACTTAATCTGGAAATAAATATAATTTACAGGTAAAAAGGAAAACTTAGTTAATGAAGATAAGGGAAATTGCTATCCCTTGAAACCTTGACACCTAGGACCCTTGAACCCTTTCTTTAAGAATTACAAATGAAATACATCATTCTTGTGGGCGACGGTATGGGTGATCTTCCCCTGCCCGAGCTTGATGGCAGGACACCTCTCGAAGCAGCAAACACTTCTGTGATGGATCACCTTTGCAGACACGGGGAGCTCTTCCGGCTGCAGACCATACCAGCAGGTATGCAACCTGGAAGCGATATTGCCAACCTGTCTCTCCTGGGTTATGAACCACAAGACTTCTATACAGGCCGCGCCCCGCTTGAAGCTGCCAGCATGGGTATCAATCTGGCCGAGAATGAAACCGCCTATCGCTGTAACCTGGTCACTTTAGAAAAAAATGATGATGCCCTGATCATGGTTGATTTCAGTGCCGGACTTATCCCTACTGCTGAGTCAAGTATTTTGATTAAAGACCTCCAGGACGAAATCGGTTCAGACAGATTTCATTTCTATCCCGGTATAAGCTACCGTCACCTTATGGTTTCCCAGATCATCCTGCCGAATCTTGAAACAGTGCCTCCCCATGATTATATCGGCAAAGATGTTTCAGAATTCTGGAAACGGTACCTGCAGTATCCGGAACTGCAACTCCTGCTTCAAGGCGCCGGCATGCTTCTTGGTGAGCACCAGATCAATAAACAGCGGAGCGGCAGGGGGCTGCCTGCCGCAAATGGAATATGGCTTTGGGGTGAAGGCAAGGCCCCGACCATCCCAACCATAAATGAACAATTCGGACTGCAGGGAAGCCTGATTTCAGCGGTTGATCTCCTCAAGGGGATAGGTTCCTACGGCGGCCTGGATATAATTAATGTTGCCGGTGCCACAGGCGATCTTCACACAAATTATGCCGGAAAAGCTGCTGCCGCACTCAAAGTACTTGCTGAACAGGATTTTGTCTTTGTCCATGTAGAAGCTCCGGATGAAGCAGGTCATCAGGGCAGCGTCAGTGACAAGGTTCGTGCCATAGAGGACTTTGACAGTAAAATTGTAAAACCCATCTTTGCAGGTCTGCAGTCCATGGAGGCTGGCACTGATTTTCGCCTGGTTGTCTGTATGGATCATTTTACCCCCATCAGCATAAGGACCCATACGGCCAACCCGGTACCGGTCCTGCTCTATGACTCCAGACTAAAAGAATCTGCAAGCGGACTTTCCTATTCAGAGGCAAACGGTGAAAAAAGCGACACTGTTCTTTCCGGCGGCAAGGCTTTTTTCAACAAGTTGCTGGAAAAGGATATATAAATGCCATGAATCTTTCCATGCCGGAACCAATTCATCAATCAGTCTGCAGGGTCCTGTATGGAGATACTGATGCTGCCGGTGTTGTTTACTACGGAAACTATATGCGCTACTTTGAGCAGGGACGAACCGAGTTCATGCGGGATCTGGTGCAGACCTCATACCATGAAATAGAAAGCCAGGGACTGGTGTTGCCGGTTATCGAATGTTATGCAAGGTACAAGTCCCCGGCAGCCTATGATGACCTTTTGACAATAGAGACATCCCTGGCAGAATTAAAAAATGTTTCCTGCCGTTTCAATTACCGCATCAAAAGACGGGAAAAGAATGATTCACTCACCCTTTTGGCCAAAGGTTTTACTGTGCATGCCTCGGTAGACCGGAACAGCAAGCTTACTAGGCTCCCTGCCGATATCGTTGAAAAGCTGAAAACCATCCTCGAAAAAGCAAAATAATAATCACTTTGGCTACTTGACTTTTATGCCAATTCCTGTAGTATTGTTCGCTCACGTGACGCGGGGTGGAGCAGTCCGGTAGCTCGTCGGGCTCATAACCCGAAGGTCAGAGGTTCAAATCCTCTCCCCGCTACCACCTACTAATTAAAGGGGCCTGAGAGAAATCTCAGGCCCCTTTTTATATGTGTCCTCTTTTCAGTTACCAACCACGGGAGATACAATATACGCCCCGTTGTAATGTTTTCCAAGAACCCCGATATTAATCTTCTACAGGAAGCCCACTGGGTACCTGTGCCGGAGTCAATTGCACCAATTTATCAAGACTGGGTGAAGTAAGCGCCTTCAAAAAGGCTATCAAGTCGTTAAATTCGTCATCATTTAATACAACCCGTTCTATATCCTCCGGCTTTCTTAATGCAAAAGTTGCAATTCTGGTCATCTGTTCCTTTTTAAAGGTTTTTGCATAGTGTTCTGGTAGTTGCGAATAAGGGTCATAATTTTGTGCAGCCCGGAGAGGATCGAGTTCATGCCGAACGGTTGCTTCCAAAGTTGCATAAACTCCGTCGTGCATCCATGGCCCGGTTTTTTCTACATTGCGGAGTGGTGGAGTACGAAAGGCATAGGCAAATTCAGCAATACCTGTTACTCCGGCACGGCCTTTGTCCCATGTTCCGTCAATACCACCTGCAGGAATGTGAATCCCTTTGCCCGGTCCAATTTGCGGGACTGTCCGGTTGTGAAAAATTTCATCTGTCATGAGTTTGCCGGAATGACATCTTCCACATCCGCCTTTGCCATAAAAAACAAGGGCGCCTTTCTTTTCACTTAAATTCATTGCCTGATCGTCGCCACGAAGGTACTGATCAAATGGAGCATCGGTCAGGGTAAATGCTTCAATTTCAAATGCAGCAATGGCATTTGCGGCATGGGCAAAAGTTAATTCCTCTGTCGGGGTATCCGGATAAGCTTTTTGAAACAACTGAACATACTCATCAATTTCCAGCAGTCTTTCCATTAAACCATTCCAGATTTTTGTCCACTCCCATCTCTCAAGGGCTCCCAAAGGATTTTCATGAATATTTCCACGCATTTCAGTATCAGAGGTCGGGGGAAACATTGCCTGGGCCGCAAGCCCGTTATCAAGATTTCCAGGTAGTCTAAATGCTGCAGGAGTCCACAGTTCCAATGCTTTTCTGGGTGCACTTCCTCCCACCGGTGCAACAAATTGCCCCCCTCTTCTGGACATGACTCGACCATCCCAGAATAAAGTAACAAACTCACCACGGTTAAATATATCAGTTGCATTACGTGGAACTAAGATCGGGTTGTTATGCTCGTCAAGCGGCGGTTTACGTGACATCATGACACCTTCACCGCCTTCCCCAACGGATAAAGGCAAAGCATCCGCGGTTGCGGCTTCCATGAGATGACAGGTTACACAGGAAATATTTTTATTACCGCTTAGAATTTTGTCCCAGAAAAGCATCCTGCCAAGCTCAACCTTGGCAGGATCTGTCTTTTGCGTCTCTATTGGCTGCACATCATTTACAGTGAGGATATTTCTCAGTTGCGTATCTAAATCATTTGAAGAGTTCAGAGAAGCAGGTGGGCTTGCCATACATACATTTATAAAAAAAAGACCGGCCAAAATCCCCAAACAGATACATGGTTTTTTCATCTTCATTCCTCTCTTTTTATATT
>JBHPCH010000114.1:0-7945 GCA_042576125.1 Thermodesulfobacteriota bacterium | reverse complement strand
TGCTTCTGCGCCAATGGACCCTCCCTCTTTTCTTTCTTTTTCTTATTGTTTTTAGCATGGCAGCGACTTTTTACATCATTTTTCTGCATACACCATCAAGTCCTGTTTTTTAAACTGTATTTTCTAGCCCTGCCTGAATCCTGAAAAACATTCATCCTCCAAAAACAATTTCTCATTTACATTATATAAAATACTTGCCCTGATTTTCTTTTCTCTTGAACAAGCCTTCATAAAAAAATAGAATATCTCCATGCCAATATATAAACGCCAGGAATTTCCAAAACTGCTCTCTGAAGTAAAACAGGGAGTTACTTCTCAAATTTATCTTATTTGGGGAGAACGTTATCTATGCAGGAGTGCTTCCCAGGAATTAATTGACCATCTGCTGCCTGAAAAAGACCGCCTAACAACGAGTCTGCACCATATCGACGGCGATCAGGAGGACTTCAACAAAACACTCAACCTATTAAAAACTTTCAGCCTTTTCTCAGGCCCCCAAATCATCCGGGTAACAGACTCAAAACTGTTCTATTCTAAAGGGGTGACAAAAAATGTTTGGGAAAAGGCATGTGAAAAAAAAGAACGGAATGAAACCAGACAGGCTCAACGATATCTTTTGCAAATGCTCAACCTTGCAGGAATATCCCGGGAAGATCCTGATGAAGAGGATATAACATCCCTATCCGCTGCACGTTGGAAAAAACTTTTCGGTTTTAATAAACCCCAGGGAAATCTGTCCTGGGTTCAGGATCTTCTTGCAGAAAGTGAAAATATCTCCCCGGTAGAGCAATTGGAGAGTGACGCAGCCAATCTGTTCGTCCAGGCATATGAAAGCGGCATTCCCAAAGACAACACCCTTATTCTTCTTGCCGAAGCGGTTGACAAGAGAAAACGGCTGTATAAATACATCCAGGAGCATGGAGTTGTTCTTGATCTTGCTATCGACAGTGGAGGATCAGCATCTGCAAAACGCGATCAGGAAAAAGTTCTCAAGGAATTAATACATTATACCCTGGCAAAATATGACAAAAAAATTGATCCCTCCACTCTTCCTGTACTTCTGGAAAGAGTCGGCTTTCATCCTGTTGCTGCAGTTATGGAGACAGAAAAGCTGGCACTCTATGTTGCAGACAGGAAAACAATTACACGAGATGATATTGACGCCATAATCGGCCGCACCAGGGAAGAGGCACTGTATGAGCTCACCGAGTCCGTAACCACCGGCAAACTTGAAGATGGTCTCCGCATACTTGCACATCTCCAAGACAACGGAATTCATGGGCTTGCTATCCTGGCAACACTTAGAAATCACTTGAAGAAATTGCTACTCGTTCGTTCATTACAGAGACTTGATTCACCCTCTTACTCCCAATCCATTTCTTTTCAGGCTTTCCAAAAGAGCTATCTCCCGGAACTCAAGAAAGACAGGGATGAATGGTCTGCCTTACTTTGGAAAATACATCCTTACGCATTGTTTATGCTCTTTCGTCAGGCTAAACAATTCCGCTGTGAAGATTTACAGGATGGATTAAAAGAGGTTCTCGCCGCTGAATATCGCATGAAAAGTTCGGCGGTTGATAATCGTCTCATTATGGACAATCTGCTTTTCAATCTGATGCGACAAAAAATGATGGGAGCGGGTATAGCATGAGTAGAAAGGGTACTGATTTTGAAGGGTGGGTGCTGGCTGATGAAGAGACTAAAGTCAAAGAGCCGCCTCTATATAAGGTGATTCTACATAACGATGACTACACCTCAATGGAGTTTGTCGTATTATTGCTCGAAAAAGTGTTTCATAAAAGTACTGCTGAGGCAACGAGAATTATGCTCAACATCCATCAACAGGGACTTGGAATAGCAGGGGTTTACCTCAAAGAAATTGCAGAGACAAAGGTAGCCATTGTCCATGATTTGGCCCAGAAAAATGAATATCCCCTGAAATGTTCCATTGAAAAAATTTAATCATGGAAATAGGCAGTTAAATAAAAAAATCAGTTATAATTGAAAAAGCACATTAGCCAAACAATAATTATTGTCTTATTATATACACAATGAAAAAATACTTACAGGTAGAGCAACATGTTTACCCAAAAACTTGAAATGGCATTAGTTACTGCAGTCCGCCAGGCCAAAAGTCACAGACACGAATTTGTGACAGTTGAGCATCTGCTGTACGGCATTTTGCAGGACGAGCTCATCAACCGCATTATCAAGCAATGCGGAGGAAGCAACGAAAATCTGCAGAGAAGACTGGAAAGATTTTTTGATGGCGAACTGCCAACCCAGAAATTAACCACAACAAATGATCCGGTTCAAACTCTTGGTTTCAACCGTGTTCTGCAGAGAGCCATTGGTCATGTCCAGAGTTGCGGCAAAAAAGAGGTCGATTCAGGCGATGTCCTGGTGGCAATCTTTTCTGAACCTGATTCCCATGCCGTTTATTTTCTAAGCTCAGAAGGCTTGGACAGGATGTCTGTAGTTGAATATGTTTCCCATGGCTTACAGGAAGACATCGAAACTGATGCCTGGCCAAGCCAGAAAAAAAAGACGGCCAAGGAGGAAGATGAGCTTGATAAGTTCACAGTAAACTTTGCCGTAAAAGCTGCGGCAGGACTGATTGACCCACTCATAGGCCGTGAAATGGAACTGGAGAGAATCATGCAGGTTCTCTGCAGACGGCGAAAAAACAATCCTTTGCTGGTTGGTGAACCGGGTGTTGGCAAAACAGCCATTGCCGAAGGGCTGGCCCTACGTATTCATGAAAAAAATGTACCTGCGATATTGGAGGATGTTGAAATCCGGCTGCTCGACATGGGAGCTCTGCTCGCCGGAACCAAGTACAGAGGAGATTTTGAAAAAAGAATAAAGGCTGTAATAGACGCTATTGAAAAAAAGGGTGAAAAATCCATACTTTTTATCGATGAGATTCATACTATCGTTGGCGCCGGGGCTACAAGCGGTGGCAGCCTTGATGCATCCAACCTGCTGAAACCGGCACTACAGGCAGGAACTCTCCGTTGCATTGGCTCTACTACCTATGAAGAGCATAAGAACCATATTGAAAAGGATCGAGCCCTTTCAAGACGTTTCCAGAAAATTGATATTGAAGAGCCCTCCATTAATGAAACTGTTGATATTTTAACCGGGTTGAGATCAAGGTATGAAGCACATCACGGTATAAAGTATACACCGGCAGCAATACAGGCCACTGCCGAACTTGCGGGCCGTTATATCCATGACAGATTCCTGCCGGATAAGGCCATCGATGTTCTTGATGAGGTTGGGGCGGCCTTCAGGCTTACTGAAACAAACAGAAAAAGAAAAAACGTTACTGTGCGCGATGTTGAGTCAGTTGTATCACGCATGGCCCGGATTCCTGCGAAAAGCAGCTCAAGGTCGGAAATCCGCCAACTGAAAACCCTGCAGGCTGATCTGAAAAAAGTGATCTTCGGCCAGGACCAGGCCATCAAGGTATTGAGCAATGCGGTCAAACGTTCGCGGGCAGGTTTGGGGCAACCTGAAACTCCGACAGGATCTTTTCTTTTTGCAGGCCCCACAGGTGTTGGAAAAACGGAGGTTGCAAGACAGCTGGCCCAGGCACTTTCCATTCATTTTGAACGCTTTGACATGAGTGAATACATGGAAAAACACGCTGTAGCAAGACTTATCGGTGCCCCGCCCGGCTATGTAGGTTTTGACCAGGGAGGACTACTGACAGATGCCATCAGGAAACATCCCTATAGTGTGTTGCTGCTTGACGAAATAGAAAAAGCCCATCCTGACGTCTTCAGCATCCTGCTGCAGGTTATGGATCACTCCACACTTACTGATAATGCAGGTAGGCGGGCTGATTTCCGCAACGTCATCCTTATCATGACAACCAATGCAGGGGCACGCGAATTAACCGAAAGGGCCATTGGCTTTATGGCAGACAAAAAAGATGACACACCCAAAGCCCTGCATAACCTCTTTTCTCCTGAATTTAGAAACCGGCTTGATTCGATCATTACCTTCAACTCCCTGGAAAAGACGATGATCGAAAAAATTGTTGACAAAATGGTTGCTGAACTTGAGATGCAGCTCCATGAGAAAAAAGTTTCAATCAGCCTCTCAGCAAAAGCACGCTCCTACCTTGCTGCCAAAGGATATGATCCTGATTACGGGGCAAGACCCCTTCGCAGGCTTATCCTCAAAGAAATCGGTGATACCCTGACTGAGGAAATACTTTTCGGCAAGCTGTCAAAAGGCGGAAAAGCCATGGTTGACGCAAAGGGTAAAAAGCTTCTATTCTCTTATAAAAAAGTTTGACAACTTCGCCCTGCTATTCTGCTGCACTTTACAACCTTAGCCCGCAGAACCAAATGGTATAAGCATGCCCAAGCCCAGGCTCCTGACCATTCATTTCCTGATTTTGCTTGCTGGTATTCTATGGGTGACCACTGTTTATGGAGCGCCTGCAGCAGATCTCTGGCCCCGCTGGCAGAAACATGATCCTGGTTCACTCATTGTTGTTGATCATAGCGACTGGGATCTCATATTGCAGCGTTACGTTAAGACAAGTCGCCCTTCCGGGATAAACAGGTTGCAATACAGCAGTGTGAGAGAAAAAGACCGTAATATCCTGAAACGTTATCTCCGGAAAATGCAAGCAGTTAATGTCTCCAGTCTCAATCGTTCAGAACAGAAAGCCTTTTGGATAAACCTCTACAACGGGCTCACCGTTAATATTATTTTGGAGCATTACCCGGTAAAATCCATCCGTGATATTGATATATCTCCCGGGCTATTCTCCAATGGCCCCTGGGATGCAAAATTACTGCAAATTGAAGGACAGAAACTTTCATTAAACGATATTGAACACCGTATCCTGAGGCCAATATGGCAGGATAACAGGGTTCACTATGCTGTAAACTGTGCCAGTCTCGGCTGTCCTGATTTGCAGCCACAGGCATATATTGCCAGAAACCTGGACCAAATGTTGGATAAAGCAGCCCAAAATTTCATCAATCATCCCCGTGGCGTATCATTTGCCGGCAACCGACTTACTGTGTCGAGTATCTATTTTTGGTTCCAGAGTGATTTTGGTGATTCAGAAAAGGGAATTATCCAGCATTTAAATAAATACCTGTCTCCGGAAAACTTGAATAAATTGAGAATCCTCCGAAATTCAAGCATTAAACACCAGTATGACTGGACCCTGAACGAGTAATTATATTCTACCTGTGAAATCCCCCGGATGCTCCCCACGCAAATTTCTTTCAGAGAAGATAAGGTCTGTCAGCGACCAATATTTCTTTGAGTTCCATACTTTTTACTGAAGCTCTTTTACATTGACATACTCACTAAGCCATTGGTAAACTGATAGGTTTAAAGAAGCTTTCAAACTTTCTAAGTTTAATAATTCATACATCTACTTACTGAGGAAATTAATGTCTATTCGTGAAGATGCAATAAACAGAATTAAAACGCCAATGTTTGAGGCGTGCGCCCTTAATGAATCACTTTCCACCGACCAGGTGATTGATGGAATTGCCAGGGGGGAACTGGTCATCACCAAAAACAAAAACCATAATTTTGATAAAATTATTGCCATTGGCAAGGGTGTATCAACTAAAATCAATGCCAATATAGGCTCTTCAAAAGATTTGCCGGAACTCCAATCCGAACTGCAGAAACTCTGTGTGGCAGTCAAGGCCGGCGCCGATACCGTCATGGACTTGAGTATGGGGGGGGACCTTGATGCTGTCCGGAGAGGAATTCTGGAACAATGTCCTGTGCCGCTTGGAACCGTCCCAATCTATCAGACTGTAGCGGAAACGGTCGAACAACAGAAAAAAGCAATTGTTGATGTCAAGGTTGATCATATCTTCAAAACAATTGTAAAACAGGCAGAGGACGGAGTGGATTTTATGACAATTCACTGCGGCATTACTAAAAACACACTGGAAAGAATGGAGAGTCAGCAGCGCCTGATGGGAGTTGTCAGCCGAGGAGGTTCTTTCACCATTGAATGGATGAGCCACCACAACAAGGAAAACCCCCTGTATGAGAACTTTGATGATCTTCTTGCTATTTTAAAAGAGTTCGAAGTGACCTTAAGCCTGGGCGATGGCATCCGTCCAGGGTGCCTTGTGGATGCCACCGACCGCAATCAGGTACAGGAACTTATCCACCTGGGCGAATTAACAGATAGGGCTTGGGATGCAGGCGTGCAGGTAATTATTGAAGGTCCCGGACATATGCCCATGAATCAGATTGAAGCCAATGTTCTCCTGCAAAAACAACTGTGCAAAGGCGCACCTTTTTACGTTCTTGGCCCTTTAGTCACTGATATTGCTCCCGGGTATGATCACATTACCGGCGCTATAGGTGGTGCCATTGCCGGAGCGGCCGGAGCAGATTACCTCTGCTATGTAACCCCGGCGGAACACCTCAAGCTGCCGAATGTTGATGATGTAAAAGAAGGGGTGATAGCCTCGAAAATTGCTGCCCACGCAGCTGACATCGCCAAGGGACTGCCCGGAGCCATTGATAAGGACATAGCCATGGCCCGCTGCCGCAACAACCTGGACTGGAAAGGGCAGATCGGCCTGTCGATTGATCCGGAGAAAGCCAGACGCTTCAGGGATGAAGGCGGGACATACAAAGGTGATGCCTGCAGCATGTGCGGTTCATACTGTGCAATAAAGGTTTTTCAAAGAGCTCAGAAAAAAACCGCCCAAAGAAACCTGAAAAACAACTAGGGAGATGAAGTAATGGGATTTTTTAATAAGATTGTCGATTTCATTCATTCAACGCAGGTGTTGCAGAATTTTAAAGATGTGGACGCCCTCGCCCTCTTCAGCAACCCCTGGTTCCTGATTCCTTTCATCTGCCTGCTCGGCTATATGCTCTACAAACAGGATTTTCGCGAAATTGTTATTATTTTTATCGGCCTTGGCTGCTGGCATATTTCCGGCACCGAATATATGGCCTCGCTTATTGTTGATGATGAGATACAGCTTGCCAAAGTCCTGCCTGTTGTTTTTGGCGCAGCATGTATTTTGGGTTTGGTGATCTATATGTATTTCGGGCGTTCAGACTGACAGCTTCCGATAAAATTTACCTGTACAGAAAATTCACTCTAAAAAAAAATTTCATCGGAATGTTTGATGAAAATAAGAACCCGTTCAGCTTTTGAAAAGGGAAGTTGCAGTTTTGTTGTTTCTGACACATAGAACTTTTCAGGCAGCCCTTTTTTTATGAGAGTATCAAGTTCGTTTTCCGCTCCCGGGCCTTTCATACAGACGATTCTGCCACCCGGAGCCAGATAAGTCGACGTAAGCCTGACAAACTGACTGGAGTCCGTAAATGCCCTGCTTGTTATAAAGGAGAACTTTCTTCCGGAAAATTCCTGCAGCTTAGAATTTTCTTCAATACGCCCATGCAGCAGTTCCACACCCTGGAAATCCATTTTCCTGACAATATGTTTCAGAAAATAATATCTGTTACTGCGTGGTTCGATGAGCACAACCGGAAGCCCGGGACAGGCACCCTTTAACACCAGACCGGGGAAACCGGCTCCTGTACCGACATCCAGTACTGTTTCCTGTTCCAGGTTTTCATGGTCTAAAAATGACAGAAGTGTCAGGGAATCAAGAAAATGATTTTCCAGGATTTGCTTATCATCCATGGTTCTTGCAACCAGGTTAATCTTTTGATTCCATTTTTTTAATTCATGGAAATATATAGCAAGACGGGAAAGTACTTCAGGCTGATTGTTAATTTGAAGACCCATGAGATCAAGGCCTTTGGCAAGAAAATTTTCTATTTCAGGTTGATTCATGCGGTTATCAGCGGTCAGCGGTCAGCGGTCAGCGGTCAGCGGTCAGCGGTCAGCGGAAGAATAATTAGTCCAATAGCAACTGTCAAAAGAAAACAAATAATTTTTCACCCTAGAATCCTC
>JBHPCH010000113.1:0-7956 GCA_042576125.1 Thermodesulfobacteriota bacterium | reverse complement strand
AGTTTCTACATTGTCAACTGCTAAAACTCCTAAGGACTCATTTTCATGTATTATGGGACAACATATAAAAGATTTAACGCCTAGTTTTTTAGCAAAACCATAGCTCCTTCCTGTAATTGTATCTTTTATATCATTTATATCATTTACGAGAAAAGGCTTTTTCTCGTTGAAGCATAGAACAAAAACACCTTTTGATTCTTTTTTGTCTAAGTGAAATCCACTATCACTCGACATAAATTTATTTAGTTGCTCATGCTTATAACCAAATCCACCTTTTGCAATAAGCCGTGTTTTATTAGAGTCTGCTAAAAGGACAAGCCCACGATCATAATCTAATCGTTTTTTAAGCACTTCTGAAACATTTTCTATGATACTTCCAAGTTCTAATTCTTTGCTTAGTGACTGACTTAACTCATTAATTAACAATGCATTTTCATAATTAATATTAGTTTGTTCAATTAAATCTTCCGACGTCTCATGAAGGTTATATACTGCTTTCTTAAGTTCTTTTCTTTCAATATCAATCTGATACCAACTTATTAATAAAAATATTGCTACCGAAGATGGAATGAGACTCGACAAGGACAAGCCAAATGGAAAAACATAAGATACACATATAAAAAGTATAAGGAAAATTCCCGTTAAATTCCTAATTGTTTTCCAAGTATTGGAGGGAGACTTCTCCCAAGAAATAATATAACGACAGGATTTGCCTCCTTTAAAAATACACTCTGGGTGTTCTATTTGGGGAAGATTGTAATTGAAAGCTATCGATATCCCATCCCAAAATCCTAACCTATTTTCACACTGGTACGATTCTTCCCGTACTCTATTGTTAGGAGTAACGGAAATTTCCACTTTGTTTTGTTCAATTTTTTTAGATTCAAACTTAGAAGACTTTGTAAGTTTTGAAGCATATTTTCCAACGAGCTCATAAGCATTTTGAGGCCCTATTAACCCCAAAATATAACGCCTCATCATTCCAAGGGTCCCTGGTGATGAAGCATATTTACCAGCTTCACGGGCAATATCTTTGTTGCCAGTTCTTTCTCGTAAAAATTGATGGAATTTATTTAGCTGTGACTGAGTAAACCAATGGGACTCATCTTCAACCTGATATGACTCCATTTCAGCATAATTTAACAGTTCTTCAACATTTATAAAATAATACTTTGATTTTATAAGTTTTATGTAATTATCAACAATACGACTGTTATATAATGCTTTTTCTTCTGATCCTTTGTTTTCCATTAACAACATAACTATATTATATTACTTAGAAAATCTCAACAATTTCGCTAGGTGACTATAATAAATATCACCTATGTTCTGAACATCCAAAATCCACAAATTGTAAATCTTGCTTTTAGGCAAAGAATTGTTTTCAGCGTAAATTGACGGGTAAATCATAAGTGGAATATTGTTGCCTTCGTATATTCCACTTATCTCTTTTATTGCGGCAAAAAATTCTTCCTGAGGGAGACTTTCCGGTTCTAATATAAAAATCTTGATACAGTTTGTTAAATCAGACATATTCATTCCGACGTCTGAAATATGTGCAACAAAAACAGCCCTTAATTCACCTCTATATTTTAAAGAAAAAACCTTTCTGTCTTTCTTGAAACCGTGTTGATGATAGAGTTCATTCAGTGCATTCTTATTGAACCTGGATGGTGTCAGATCTAATGCCTGAAGAGCTAATCCCTTTGACACATTCTCATAAAAAAACTCAAGTGTCTTGATATCATCACTCTTTGCATTTGATAGGCGCCAATTATTTGACAAAGATCCTTCTAAACATTCTTTACTTATCAGCAGGTAGGCAAATTTATCAATTGAGCATTTTTTAAAATCCTTAGCATTTCTGGTTACGCCCCCAAAAACAAGATTCGGAAACTTGTTGTTTGGCCTGTAATAGCAGGCAACATAGTCCATAAAAGTTGAATAAAACTGGTGGGATTCATTGATGTATCTGCTTATTTGTTCTAATACGACTAATCCGGCTTTACTTCTTTTTGCACTATTTGCAGCATGATGATTAATCAACCATGTTCTCTCAAAGAAACGGAACATGGACATGTGGGCAAAAATTTCACCTTTGTCCTTATAAATAAAATTAATGGCAAAATCAGGGTTTGCTTCATAAAGCTTCTTATATAATTTTTTAAATTCTTTCTTGTTTTTATTAATATATGAATACTTTTCAGGGTAAATGAAATCAGTCTCGAAAAAGAAGTTCCAAAGTTGATTAACATCAATCTTTGTACTCACATAAGAGTTCTTGTTCTTTGCCTGATGCAACAAGGATGAGAGGGTGATCTGGTCTTTCAGTGTTATGTCCAAAAATGCAAAACCACATCGAACTTTTCCGCCATCACCAATACTTCTGTATATAATCTGGGCTGAACATGTAAGTTCAACTTTATTCATTAATTCTATACTTAAATGAGGAATAATTAATCCAGGAATAAGGGTGGAATTTTTAACCTCTTCATCAACAGAGAATCCTGAGCCTGAAATATCAATTGCCTTAAGATTAATTTTTTTCCCGATTAATGGATGTGTAAAGGCAATACTGGGCATTGGGGTTAATTTTTCCCTTATACTTCTGAATTTCTTAGCCTTGTATCTCTGGATTTTACTTTTAAGAGGTTTTAAAACTATTGTAGTGCCCTCAAAATTATTTGAAAGCCGAAAGATTTCACAGCTTCCTGAATACATAAAATCCAGCTGGTTCTTTAAAATGATATTAAAGGGGGAATCTTTATCGATTCCTTTAAGAATATTTCGATAACTGTTGGGTATATGTACTGAAAATGAAGCTGCACTGAAACTTTTCAGCATGCCTTCAATCATCACTCCATCCTGACTCAATTGGACTGAGACATCACAGCATTTATGCCTTCGAACTTTTCTGGCACAAATTTCAATACAGGTTTCCGGTAAAGCCAATTTGATACACTGGGAAGAAATATCTGCAAGTTCAGCTTCAACTAAAACCTTTTTAAAACCATCGGTGAAATAAAAATGGTCAAAATCATATGATTTAAATTTATTTTCAGATTCTTGGAATTCTGACCAGTTACAGGTGAAGTGCTTATCAATACAGGGCAAAGGATTGGCGTGAACAGAAAGGATTGAATCATATTTCCGGTGTCTGAAGTTAACTACCACAGCACCATCCTGAAAGTTGATCCGATTCAAGGAATTGATAAGCCTATCACGTCGAATCTCCTTCCATTCCTGGCTTTCCAGTTCTTTGGAAAGCTTATCCGCGACCAGCATAAGTTGAGCACTGGCATGTTTAATGTCCATTATGACTCAATTCCTCCCTCCGGAAATGCCTGATCGATCACAAGTACTACAAAGTGGTACTTGTGTCAAATCATTGTGCAAGATAATATCCTAAAATCACAAGATTTTCCATAAAAAAAAAGAAAATCGTTCACCCGTTTTCATATATCAAATTGCCTACAGAAGTATTTTAAATATCAGGGTTGGCCTGTAATAATTTGTGGGGAACTTCAAAATTAATGCTCAACTCATGGAAAATTCACCTGTTAACAGATATAATTGATTATTTTATTCTTTTCATAACTTATCTATATGTTATTTATTTACTTTTCCTGATAAAGCCGTTTATATTCCCAGTCATAGCAACATAAAAAATCAGGGTTAACTCTCTTACAGCATCCCAATATTTCAGGTAAAAAAATGCAAAAACATCTTGTACTCGTTGGTGGCGGCCATGCACACATGGTGACCCTGGCAAAACTGCACTCTTTTATTGAGAAAGGACACAAGGTTACTGTCATCGGTCCTTCAAAATATCATTACTATTCAGGTATGGGGCCTGGAATGCTTGGCAAAACGTACACACCTGATGATATCCGCTTTGCAACTGAACATGTTGTAACAAAAAAAGGAGGCAATTTTGTCCTCGATAAAGCCGTTAAAGTTGATCCGGCAAATAGAACCGTCTTCCTGGAAAACGGCAATTCCATTGGGTACGACGTACTTTCCTTTAATGCTGGTAGCTACGTGCCCTGGGAGCAGGTAACTGGAGAGCAGTCAGATATCTTTTCCGTTAAACCCATAGAAACCCTGATGAACGCACAGACAAGGATTTTAGAACTCATTTCCAGCAAAAAGATAACTGTCGGCATTGTTGGCGGCGGACCATCTTCACTGGAAATTGCCGGAAATATTTGGCAATTGGCTAAGAACCATGGAAAATATATGCCCGTTATTAAAATATTCGCCGGCAGCCGACTGATGTCTCGCTTTCCGGAAAAAATACGGAGCATGGCGTACAAATCTCTCAGAAAGAGGGATATAAGTATCATTGAGCAGGATTATTCAAAAGAAGTTCAGACCGGCAAAATTACACTCGAATCAGGGGCTGTCTATCAGGCTGATGTAATCTTTCTGGCAGTTGGAGTAAAGCCATCGACCATCTTTAAAGAATCCGGCCTTCCCACCGGACCGGATAACGGTCTGCTGGTCAATAAATATCTACAATGCACAGAATATCCTGAGATTTTCGGTGGGGGCGATTGCATATATTTCCAGGACCAGCCATTAGACAAGGTAGGTGTGTACGCGGTTCGGGAGAATCCTGTCCTGTATCATAACCTTATGGCCAGCCTCGAAGGAGGCGAACTCCAATCATTTGATCCGGGAGGATCCTACCTGCTGATTTTTAACGTTGGCGGCGGCAAAGGCATACTTGGTAAGAACTCTCTTATGTTTGGCGGCAGGTTGGCTTTTATGATCAAGGATTACATCGATAGAAAATTCATGAAGGAATTTCAGGCATTGGAGAATAATTAACGGGATAATCAGATTTGCCCGTAAATTTTTTTTGTTCGTATATAATCTTCAACCTCGACAGGAACAAGATCTGAAAAATTTGAATGTTCCCTTACCTTTTCCCTGATCATGGTTGACGAAATCGGCACTGATTTCATTGGCACTAATTTCAATACTCCTTTATGATCTTCAGAATACCAAATATTTGTCAGGGAGCCTGCTTGATAGTCAGGAAATTTATCTCTGATTATTTCCTCTACTACCCCAATATCATTTAATCCCCGGGAAATTATTACCAGATCAACAAAATCAGTTAATTCCCTGTATCGTTTCCAGGTATCAATTTCAGCAAAAGCATCTACTCCAAGAATAAAGTTAAATTCAGTGTTTGATTCTGTTCTTTTCAAAAGTTCAATTATTGTATCAATGGAATAAGATGGTGAGGTGCGCTCTGACTCAATCAGATTGATATGAAACTTATCGAATGAAGCAAGGGCTTTTTCCAACATGGTAACCCTGTGCTGAAAATCTGTGATCTGTTCTCCATCACCATGTTCAATTTTATGTGGTGGAGTAGCGGCTGGAATAAACCATATGGCATCCAGAGCAAGGGCATGCAAAATATGATCGGCTACAGCAAGGTGACCCTTGTGAACCGGATCAAAGGTGCCGCCCAGCAAGCCGATTTTTTTCAATTTTGTTGTATTCTGCTCCATTTTACACTGAAGAGAACCGGATTAAACTCAATACAATTCATTCCGGCCGGTTTGAAGATTATGAGCGAATCTGCCCATCGCCGTAAACGATAAATTTCCTGGCAGTAAGTTCCTTCAGTCCCATGGGGCCATAAGCGTGCAGCTTTGTAGTGCTTATTCCTATCTCTGCGCCCAGACCGAACTGACCTCCGTCACTGAACCGGGTCGAGGCATTAATCATCACAGCCGACGCGTCAACCTCTTTGATAAAACGTTGACCGTTGGCATAACTTTTGGTGACAATAACCTCAGTATGCTGGGAACCATACATATCAATATGATCCATGGCATCATCCAAATCATCAACAACCTTGACAGCCAGAATCAGGTCAAGAAATTCAGCTGGCCAATCATTTTCCACTGCATCTATAACATCAGGCAGAATCTCCTTTGTCCTGGGACAACCACGAATTTCCACGCCTGCCGCAACAAGGCTGGAGGCAACCAACGGCAGAAAGACTGGGGCAATATCCTTATGTACCAGAAGGGTTTCCAGAGCATTGCACACTCCGGGCCTCTGGCACTTGCCATTCATAACAATATTGACTGCCATATCCAGGTCTGCATCAGCATCGACAAACACATGACAAACTCCCTTATAATGCTTCAGGACCGGAATCCTGGAATTCTCTGCCACAAACCGTATCAATCCCTCCCCCCCTCTGGGAATGATTAAATCAATATACTCCTCAAGGGACAGTAGAACATTTACCGCCTCCCGATCAGTAGTCGGCACTACCTGAACGGCAGCCGGGTTAATTTTTTCAGAGGCCAAAGCATCCTGCAAGACCTTGGCCAGCGCCAGATTCGAATGAATTGCTTCGGAACCGCCACGCAGCAGAATTGCATTGCCGGCCTTTAAACAGAGAGCCGCTGCATCAACTGTAACATTGGGCCTGGATTCATAAATCATGCCTATTACTCCCAGCGGAATGCGCATCCTGCCAACCATAAGACCATTGGGCCTTTTGATCATTTCATCAACTTCACCCACCGGGTCAGGCAGGGCAACAACTTCCTGCAAACCCACTATCATCGACTCAATAACTTCATCAGAGAGGGCAAGACGGTCGAGCATGGCAGCGGATAACCCTTTTTCGCGACCTGCTTGCAGATCTTTATCGTTTTCCGCCTGAATATATTCCTTCTGTTCACGAAGAGCTTCAGCCATGCGCAGCAGTACATTATTTTTACTGGTTGTGGATAAAGAGGCAACCTTTCGTGCCGCCTTTTTTGCTGCAACAGCCAAGGATTCAACTGTATTCTGAACCGACATTTACCTGCTCCATGTTTTTTTAATTTTAAAGGATTACGAGGTTATCTCTATGAATAACCTCGTCACTGTCTTTATATCCTAATATTTCTTCAATCTGCCCTGTTTTGACCCCCATAATGCGGCCGAGATCTGCAGCATTATAGTTGCTCAAACCAGTAGCGATAACCGTATCTTTCTCATCAAGGCACTGAACAGGAGCACCGACTCCGAAATTACCCCGTACTTCAATAATACCTGAAGGCAGGAGACTCTTGCCTCTTTTGACCAATGCTTTACAGGCACCCTTGTCTAATACTAACGATCCCTTAGGACGTAATACATAAGCTATCCAGTGTTTGCGGCTCTGCATCTTTTCCTCTTTGGGCAGAAAGAAAGTGCCGACCGGTTCACCTTTAAAAAGCTTTTGTATTATGTTTTTAATGCGGCCGGAACCGATGAAAGAACTGCCGCCTCTGGCAGAGACCATGTGGGCCGCCTGGATTTTACTCCGCATGCCACCAGTTCCAAGTGCACCGACCACGTGCCCGGCCATCTCTTCAACGTCCTTATCAACCCTGGCAACAGTATAAACCTGTTTTGCCTCAGCATCCTTATGAGGATTACCGTTATAAAGACTGTCTACATCAGTTAGGCATAGAAAAAGATCGGCTTCAATAAGGTTTGTAATTAAAGCTCCCAGAGTATCATTATCACCGAAGCGCAATTCTTCAACCGATACGGTATCATTAATGATCGGAATGATATTCCATTCAAGCAAGGTCAGAATGGTATTCCTTACATTCAGGTAACGATCCCTGTGGGATAAATCATCATGGGTGAGCAGCACCTGTGCGACCTTAAGATCCATTTTGTCGAATACATTTTCATAGGCACGCATGAGCCTGCTTTGACCGACGGCTGCAGCACCCTGCTTTTCTTTCAGGCCAAGTTCGCGATTCATTGAAAGCCCAAGTCTTTTTTTCCCGGCTGCCACAGCACCTGAACTGACAAGAATAACTTCCCGGCCACTGTTGATCAGAAAAGATAACTCTTCAGCCAGATTTTCAAGCACAACGGCATCAAGGCCATCCGATCCAGTCAGTACAGCGCTACCGACCTTGACCACAACCCTTT
>JBHPCH010000112.1:0-8005 GCA_042576125.1 Thermodesulfobacteriota bacterium | reverse complement strand
TCCATATCCGGGGAAATATCCCCTACCTGCTTCAGGGTCTGGGCCAGAGCTGTCCCACCCAAACGATTCCTGCCCTCCGCAAGGTCTATAAATATTAAAACGCTATCTCCCGGTCTCTTTATATCCGGAGTGACAACCTTTGTAATATCTGCCATTGACGCATAGGCAGAAATAACCAGTTCCCTGGGAGATTTTACGGTCTCTTCACCTACACGCGTTGCCATGGAAAGACTGTCCTTGCCTCCGTCAACGGCAATACCCAATGATATCATAGCGTCCCGCATTGCACAGGCTGCATCATAGAGGGCTGCTCCCTCACCGGGCAACTTCGGAGCCCACATCCAGTTCGCAGAACACTTCACCCCTTCCAGGGTATCAATCGGGGCCCACACCAAATTCGTCAGTGCCTCACCAACAGCCATTCTTGCTCCTGCCTGGGGATTCACCAGCATTTTTATGGGCTGTTCACCAATCGCTGTTGCCGCACCGCTCAAAGCAAAATGGCTCTGGGCGATAACTGCCACATCAGCAACAGTCGCCTGCAGGGGGCCGCAGCATTGCTGCTGGACAATTAAACCGGAAACACTCCGGTCAACCTTATTGGTCAAAAACCGTTTTGACCCCACAGAGACAAGACGCAGTACATTATACAGCGCAGAAGGAACCGTCATACCCTCGGGCAGAACCAGAGGAGTAAACTTTCCCTCCTGGCGGCTGTCATAAAATGTCTTTTGGGGAATATTGCCAAGGACTTCATCTAATTCAAGGTCTACCGGTGTCGATCCATCCTGTCCGTCATAAACCACAAACCGCCCGTCACCAGTCACTGTACCGAGAATTTCACAGTTCACCTTTTCCCTGTTGCAGATGGCCTCAAATTCCTTCATATTCTCCGGGCGAATCAAAAGGCCATTACGCTCCTGAAACTCGGCCACATAAATTTCCAAAACCGACATTGTCGGATCTCCGACCTTAATTTTTCTGATGTCTATCTTGCCGCCGGACCTTTCCACAAGCTCTTTTAAGACGTTACCAGGGCCCCCTGCACCCTGGTCATGAATGACATCAACGAGAGAGGCTTCACCCATCTCCACACAGGCGCGGATCACCCGGTTCATCTTCTGTTCCATTTCCGCGTCGCCTCTTTGAACCGCATTGAAATCTAGGTCCTCTACATTGTCACCCTGGAGCATGCTGGATGCAGCACCGCCGCCAAACCCCACCCTGTAGGCAGGACCTCCGACCTGAACAATAAACATACCCTCTTCTTCCTCGGCCTTTTCTGTATGCCGGTCATCAATCTGCCCGATGCCGCCTGTGAACATTATGGGCTTAAGATATCCCCAACGTTCACCATTAGGCAGCCGCAGATCAAAGGATCTGGTAAATCCCTGAATGAGGGGTTCGCCGAACTTATTGCCATAATCAGATGCGCCATCGCTGGCCTCAATCTCAATTTCCAGACCACTGGCAAGATTGGAAGGATACTCAAAATCCTTATCTTCCCATGCCAGGTCATACCCGGGAATTTTCAGGTTCGCTACACAGTATGCGGCTGTTCCACCCACAACCAGTCCACCCCTTCCGGTTCCCTGAATATCCCTTATCCTGCCCCCTGTTCCCGTTTCGGCTCCGGGAAACGGCGCAACGCCTGTCGGAAAATTATGGGTCTCTGCGGTAAAAATAATGTGATAGGGGACCTTGCGCCTGGTAAAAGCTGACGGCCAGCCTGGACTGTCTGGGATAATGGTATAAATATCACGTCCACGTATTCCACTGGAGTTGTCCTTAAAGGCTATGATGCTGTTGGTTCCATTTGCCTCTAAAGTTGAACGGACAATTTCCATTAATGTTTCAGGTTCTTCCTTGTCATCAATTACATGTTTGCCCCTGAAAAAACCGTGCCGGGAATGTTCACTGTTGGCATTGTTTAAATCCATAATTTCTACAATACTTGGGTTGCGGCCGTGCTTTTTGACAAAATAGTCATAGTAAAAATTTCTATCCCACTCATCCATTGAAATGCCGGGAATCTCTTCAAGGGCCGATGCACCTTTTTCCATGAGAGGAACCTCATGATTTTTTTCAGGTATAATGCCTGTTTCAAAAGTTGAAAGCGGCTCGTGATAGAGACATTCTGTCATGCGGTCATGATGTTCAGCAATAAACAGGTTGCGGTCTACATCTTTTTCCAGGAGGTACCTTCTTGACCGTTCAATGCGGGTTACAGTGTTCAGGCCCGTGGCGCGACAGATAGACACCATATTAGAAGACCAGGCAGTGGCAAAGTTCAACCGGGGCCCCAGCTCTACCACCTCATTTTCCAAATGGTCAAAATATGGCCTGTCACTGACAGTTTCCTGAATAAATCCATCGGCGAGCAGAAACTGCAGCCTTGATATTTCCTTATCAGCCAAAGGTTCTGATGTCTCAACATTAAAACAGAACTCCATTTGACTGTTAATCTTCCGGTATAAATGTGTAATATGCATTGCGCCCTCGCTCAGCCGATATATAAAATAATAGCCATAAAATTTCTCTGAAATCAGTATGTTAAGCTTCCTAAAATGTCCAAGGTGTCAGACTTTCAAAACTGACGCATAGAAGATAGCGCGAGACGGCAATTTGAACAAGGGGGATTCGGCAGAAAAATCTCTCGTGTTAAATTTCTCCCGCGTAATTTTCGTCTTCACAAAAGTTATTACTGATTAGGTGTTTCTGAATGATAAATGAAGGACCACATAAAGGAAATTGTTTCCAGTCAGGAGATCTTTTTCTAGTAATCGGGATCCCAACCTTCTGCATCAAGCTCTCCCTTTTCTGGTGACCCCTTCTGGCGGGGCTTACTCTGTTCGGGATTGTGGTCGATCAGCTCATAAACAACCCGCGTGCTCTCTATTGCTGCAATAAATTCCTGTGATTCTGAAATATTCCAAATAGCTTTATTTCTAACAGTTGTGGTGAGCGTGACCTGTTTTGAGGGCGGATGCTGCTTGTTTTTATTTGCTGTTTGTCAGGGGTTCCGTACTTTGATTTCAGGTCACCTAAAACCGATTTTACTTTGTTGGGTTTTATGTTCTGCTCTTTTACTATTCTATACAACCTGAATGTACCTCGCACTTTTTTAAAAAAAAGAAGAACACCGTTTGTCTCAAATTCATATTCTTTTTCTTCCAGCAATGGGTCGATCTCAATTTTAATATTAAGCTGATCAAGAGATGCCCCCAAATAATAACCGCTTCTTGGGTATGTTTCTCCGCACTGCCCAGTTTGCAAAAAAACAAGAGTCAGCACTCCGCAGAGTAGTGACCATAAAACAGTATTTGCTATTACTCTGCAGCTTTTCATCTTCATCAGATCTTTCATTAGGCTGTTCAGGCTTACCTCATCACCAGATGCTTCAGCCTGCTTTTTTTCATTATAATCTCATTGAAAAAATTATGTCTTGATACTTTTTTGCAGTTATTTAGAATAACAGGCTATACTGTAAGTAATTATGAACATAAGAAACAATTTATTCTTGACAATTATTCCTGCATTCCATAGTTAAATGAAGTTATTAAAAATAAACAGAAGCACTCTGATAATAAGCTTTTTTTCAAATAAAATTTGATACGCAGGGTAACCGTATGGCATCCAAAAAAGAAGAAAACGCTTTAAACAAAACCAACATTCCCTCCAAAAACAAGCCAGAGGAACCGGAACTTCTCTTGGAATTATTAGCGGGTAAAGAGATGGTCACTCTCAGCCGGCCTTTTCTGCCCGATGAAAATGAAATTGAAGTTATACTGGCAAGAAACGGCAATAAAAAAACATTTCCCTTTTTTGAGGTATGCTGCATTCAACTAAAAGAAGACCCTGATCACCAGAATACGATGCAGAACTCACACGATCTTATGGAAATTGAAACCCTCGCGGGCTTTCAGCATTTGGTACGGGTTGCCAAAAATCAGCCCTACCAGACCGGCTTTTATGGCTCTTATCTTGACCTGGACAACCCATACCGCTCTGTCTTCTTTACCAATCTAGGCATTAAGTCACGCCGCCAGCTTAACTTTCTCGGAACCATTCTGGAAGAGCAGGGAATGGTATCCCGTGAGACGCTCCAGGAGGTCATCCAGGATTACAACAACATAAAGAAAAAAAGAATAGGCGAGACTATCGCCCAGAGGCATAACCTGGATCAGGAAAAAATTGAAAATATTATCCGTAAGATGCAAAAAGCAGGGAAAATTCCTTCCACTGCCCGGGTCGGCGATATTCTCATTGCCTCAAAACTTGTTACACAGGAACAACTTGAAGACGCTGTTGCCCAGCAGGTCAAAGAAAAAAACAAAAAGATCGGGGCCCTCCTTATAGAACAAAATCATATCACCGCAGATCAGCTCCTGTCGGCTTTAGCGATCAAATTCCAGCTGGACTTTATCAACCTTGACGATATGGAGCCGACCAATGAGGCTCTAAACGCAATGCCCCTGGAGCTTGTTAGACAAATGAAAATCATGCCAATTGAAGACCGGGGGGATTTTCTGCTGGTCGCCACCTCTAATCCTGCTGAACACGCAGAACTTGGCGATACTCTGCGTTTTATAACCGACCGCAGGATCAAGTTTGTGGTTGCCCCTTCTGTTCAGATAGCCGCTGCTATCGAAAAATACTATACCAGAGATGAAGAAAAAGTTGAGGATATCATTGGAGGAATGAGCGAAGATACTGTGGCGTTTGCAGAGGCGCCTGACACCTCGGATATTAGCGAAACAGATTCGCAGATCATCAAGCTGGTTAATAAAATACTCATTAACGCTTACAAAAAAGAAGCCTCAGACATACACCTTGAACCGGGAACAGGAAAAGCCCCCCTCCTTGTACGCTACCGGGTGGACGGCATCTGCCATCTCAGCCATGAAGTACCCCCGGGTTACAAAAAGGCCCTGCTGTCAAGAGTAAAAATTATGGCAAATCTGGATATTACCGAGCGGCGTAGGCCCCAGAGCGGCAAGATCGTCATCCGCTATATGGATAAAAAAGTTGAATACCGGGTGGAAACCACGCCCACGGTTGGCGGTAACGAAGATGCTGTTTTGCGTATCCTGTCAAAATCAAAGCCCATACCTTTTGAGAGTATGGGCTTTTCTCCCCGAGATCAAAAAGTTTTTGAAGACGTTGTTTCCAGGCCGTCAGGAATGATTCTCTGTGTAGGGCCAACAGGATCAGGCAAAACCACAACGCTGCATTCAGCCTTAAATTACATCAACACACCTGATCGTAAAATATGGACTGCCGAAGATCCGGTGGAAATCACCCAGGATGGATTGAGGCAGGTCCAGATAAACGCGAAGATTGGTTTTACCTTTCAGGAGGCACTCCGCTCATTCCTGCGTTCCGACCCCGATGTCATAATGATCGGTGAAATGCGGGACAAGGAAACTGCCAAAACAGCAATCGAGGCTTCGCTTACCGGACACGTTGTGTTTTCAACGATCCACACTAACAATGCCCCGGAAACCCTTGTCCGTCTGGTAGAGATGGGAATGGATCCTATAAGTTTTTCCGAGGCTATTGCAATGGTTATTGCCCAGCGCCTGGTACGAATGCTCTGCATAGATTGCAGGAAAAAATTTAAACCGAATAAAGAACTTCTTGAGAAACTGAAAATGGCATACGGACCTGAATGGTTTGAGAAACATGGCATGGAGACTGAAAAGCAGGCCTTCAAACAAAAGGTGGGCTGCAAGGAGTGTGACCAAATTGGCTATCGGGGCAGGATAGCAATTTTTGAAATGCTTAAAATCACAGACAGAATCAGGAAAGGCATTAAAGATAAAGCATCTACTGAAGAGTTACGGCAGATGGCTTTGGAAAACGGCATGCGCACCTTGCGGATGGATGCAGTGGAAAAAATCTTCCAGGGGGTTACAGAACTTGATGAGATATTAAGGGTCTGCTGAGAGGCGCGGCTTGTCATCAGGCCTGTATCTGTTCTTCTTCCAGCATCTGATCCACGAACCGTAAAACAAAATCACGTTGTGCCGGTGTGGCGTATGCAATACAGGAGCAGTGCAGGTTTGACTGGCTGCGGATCAACAATTCAAAACAGACTGCCTCGTCTTCAAGTTCAACTGCAAAAAAATAGGGCCCGCACTCCTTGTGCCCACACTGGTCTCCACTGAGAAGGTCCTGTGGTATTTCGATCCAGTATATGCCGCTCATGGGCCCAGGTTGCAGAGTCCTGTTTAAATAACTTTCAATATTTGTCCGCTCCTCTCTGCTGAGCTGGTCAATTACATACTGTCTCATGCCCGCCTCCCTAAAGATACTTTGCCGCAATTCCCGCCAGGGTGCTACGCTCGCTTTTCAACAAAGTCACATGACCATGAATCTGCTGGTCTTTTAAACGCTCCACGCTATATGCCAGGCCATTGCTCCGCGCATCAAGGTAAGGGTTGTCTATCTGGTACGGGTCCCCCGTAAGTACAATTTTAGTACCTTCCCCGGCACGGCTGATTATTGTTTTCACCTCATGGGGGGTAAGGTTCTGGGCCTCATCAACAACAATATACTGCCTTGGAATTGAACGACCGCGAATGTAGCTCAGCGCTTCAAGTTCAACCACGTTGTCTGTAAGCAGCTTTTCAACCTTATTGCGTATCGACTTTCCGTTATCATCATTCTCTTTTGCTCCCCCCATTAAATAAGTCAGATTATCAAAGATCGGCTGCATCCAAAGTGTCAGCTTTTCATCTTTTGTACCGGGCATATACCCAAGATCTTTCCCAAGAGGAATAATCGGCCTGGAAACCAGGAGGCGCTCATATAGCTTCTGGTGCAGAACCATTTCCAGACCTGCTGCCAGAGCCAATAATGTTTTACCGGTCCCCGCCTGACCCACCAGGGTCACCAGTTCAATAGTTGGATCCAACAACAATTCATAGGCCATACGTTGTTCCTTGCTTCGGGATCTGGTATTCCAGGCACTGTCAAAATTAGAGTTCAAGTGCCCAATTGTTTTTTGGTCGAGAGCTCTGCCTATGCCGGTGTGCTTGTCATTACTTTCATCGACCAGAAGGACAAATTCGTTGGGGAAAAAATCATACCCTTCAAGCACATAGTTTTCCTCGCGAAAAAATTCATCAACGATCGTTGAAGCAACCTTGATCTCACGGTGGCCACAAAAGAGCTCGTCAAAATTGACAGTCTGCTTTTCAAAGTCCATAACCTCAATGCCTAATGCGTCTGCCTTAAGCCTGGCATTGATATCCTTGGAGACAAAAATAACCTTCTCGCCTTTGATTTTTAAATAATGGGCGACTGCAAGAATACGGTTATCCGGGACAGACATATCCATGCCCTTTATAGCTGTATCATCCCCTTCGATGAATATTTTAAGCACACCATCATTTTCCATGGTCACTCCATTGCCGAGGTTCCCCTTGGATCGAAGTTTATCCAGGTGGCGAATTATCTGCCTGGCGTTTCTGGCCAATTCATCATTACGCGATTTGAACTTGTCCAGTTCTTCAATAACTGTCATTGGCAGAACCACTATATTATCGGCAAAAGAAGAGATTGCATCTGCATTATGCAGAAGAACGTTTGTGTCGAGAACAAAGTTTTTTTTCATGGTGTTTTTATGTTGAATGTTAAAATTTAAAGTTATATGTCCAGAAAGGTTGTATCCCGGTTAAGGACTGTACAGCCTTCTCTTTCAACCACAACCATATTTTCCAGCCGCACCCCTCCCCAGCCGGAAATATAGATGCCCGGTTCCACTGTAACGACCATGCCTGGCTGGAGTTTGTTTCTGCGTCTCTTGTTAAGGGAGGGCATTTCATGTACGGCCAGACCAACTCCATGGCCGAGACCATGACCAAAATTTCTACCAAATCCGGCATCGGTAATGATTTTTCTGGCAGCCCTGTCTGCCTCCCTGGCCAGTATGCCGGCCCTGATGGTTTTGAGCTGGATAAACCATTCAGCTACCGGGTAGACCTTGGCAATATTGATC